>CAYRUP010000070.1:0-9920 GCA_964427485.1 uncultured Coxiellaceae bacterium
CCCGACGCTCTTCCGAGCTATGACAGGAGGGAGCAGTTACGGTTTTACCTTCCCATCAATCTTCGATACATTCTATCTAAACAACCTTTGGCTTCACGGTTTTCATTGGGAAGTAGAGCAGCGTTAGCTGAGTTAACTGAATTTGAATTTGCAAAAATTGTATTTTCTCGCAACCCTTTGGTTTCCTCTATATTTTTTATCAGTTGCTTAATTTTACCTGCCGGATTATGCGATAGATCAACGTCTGAATTGATATTGTGAATATCGACAACTTCCGATGCTTCAAGCTCCACTTTCAAAGTACAATTTTTATAAAACAAAATAATTGCGCATAACAAACTAAATTCTAGTGATAATGAAGCAGCAAGTTCTGTTGAAAGCAAATTGTTAGGCATATTGCGATTAAAAGTACACCACATATCCACATCCTTTGCACAATTATCGAGAGCACTAACACTACCCATGGCTGCTATTCTAATGTTGCCATCTGAACATTTGCTTTGAAAATCATAATCCGGGCATTTGTTATTTATCGCATTAACTCGAAGCATTTCCATTCCAGTAATACTGCCCAGTATAAGCGTTAGAAACGAACTAGCTATAAGCACCATTCCTGGGGGTCCGAAAAAAACATTTCTAACAATTGCTTTTCTCTTTTGTTTAACTCGCGCATTATATTTATTTAAGATTGAAGTTAATTTTTTCACATTTTTGCTTTCTGGATCATCAATCTGAATGACCTTAGCATCATCTAATCTAGTCAGACTCATTTTTTACCTCGATAGTTAAAAATTGAGTTGATTATAAACTGAATCTATTAAGTAAACTATTACAAAAAGGTTACAAATTAATAATTTTCCGTAACAATGGATCAACGAGATAATAATATCCTTCGCTATCTCTATAAATATAATCATGTTCTTCTAACACAGCGAGCGATTGCGCAATACTGGATGTGGGTAATTCAGAGCGTGCTACAAACCCTCTACTTTGCAACGATTTGGTTTTTTCGATCTTTGCTAAAGTGATTAATAAATTGCGCTGATTATCACTTAATAAATCCAGTTCCGATGCCATCTGAGATTTTTCTTCTATGGCTAAACGCGCCCAACATGCCGTGACATCTTCTTCTGTAGGCATTTTTGACATCAACCAAAGACGCGAACAAAGTAAATTAACATAATACGGATGACATTCAGTAAGCGTCGTTATTTTTTCAATGACGTTGCCGGTTAATTTTTTTCGCCATTTGTTTTCTGCTGCTTTTTGAATGTGTTTGGCATAATGCGTGGGCGTAATGCGTTCCAGAATAATTCGATCGCATAATTTATAAAAAGGCCTACGACGATCATCAAACATTTGATTCAATAAATGACGATTGCTGCCAGAAAAAATAAACACAATATATTTTGATTTTTGCGCCATGTGCCGCAATATGCCTTCAATACTGTGATCATCCGTAATCTGACCCAAACGTTGAAACTCATCAAAAAATAAAATGACAGATTTTTTTTGTTTGGTGACGAGTGCATCAAATTTTTCGAGTATCGTTTTAAGATGGTCTTTGATATCTTGCTGTTCCATATCAAATTCAATAGACATACCTGGAACATCCACTGCAAATTTGATTTGCACACCCGAAAAAAATTCTTTGATGGTATTAATAGCACGCTGCGGTGTTGAAGTTATTTTACCTATAATAATTCCAATCGCTTTTAAAATGCTTTTAACAATATCTTTTTGGTTAACTTCCGCAAAAAAATCCATGTGCGCATAAGGCAATTTACTTTCCCGAATACTTTGCAAAACTAAACTGGTTTTGCCATAGCGTCGTGGTGATATAATTAAGGTTGGCTTTCCTTGCCGTATATTTGATAAAAGATGATGCCTCTCCTCTTCGCGATTACAAAACGTTTCACCCGATGCAAGTCCTAATGGAAAATGATCTTTCATTTAGCCCCCTGTGCCATATTTTATGTAACATATTTTATGTAACATAGTTTATAGCACAAATGTTAACGATAACAAAATAAGAATTTTACTTAAAATTGCATAATTCAATAAGTTAGCGCAACAAATGCGTCAAACGTTTCCCCGCCAGACAGATATAACTCTTTGTTTATAATATGGAAATATTATATTAGGTATTTTTTAGAACAACCGGTAAATTCAGGCTATAATTAATCAATGGAGTCGTAAGTGCTAATTAACTTTAGGTATAACTGTATGGGAAAATAATGTGGATACACATAAAAAACCGAAGTCCAGAAAACAGAAATACGCTAAGTTAACCCATGCTCTCGAACCAAGAATTTTATTCGATGCAAGCTTGGGGATAGCTCCTGTTGCCACTGATGCAGCAGCGCATGATACTGCGCAAAATCAAAGTACAACACAAGATGCCACGCATCATGATACAACGCCTGCAACTCCCGCGACCACTACACCTACCACAGCGCAAGCTGACAAGTCAGCAGCTCAAACTGAAACAACAAAAGCTGCTATTCAAGATGTAGAAAAAACAGCAACGTCAACACGCACGGGAAACACCGATAGTTCCGTACCATTACAAGAATTATTTACCGCTTATGTACCGCCGCAAACCGAAATCGTTTTTATTGATGCACGCTTACAAAATCCGCACGAACTTTTACAAGGTATTTCACCGAGCGCCGAAGTCCATTTCATTGATATGCAACACGATGGCATTCAACAGATGGATGCTATCATCAAAAGTGAAACGACGCCGATTTCTGCTATTCATGTTCTTTCACATGGTGTAGAAGGTGCTGTAGAACTTGGCAGCAGTGTTTTAACCAATGAAAGTTTGCAAAATCAATACGCTGATGAAATAGCCAGTTGGAATTCACATCTTGCTTCTAATGCAAATGTGCTTTTGTATTCTTGCGGCCTTGCCCAAGATGCAGGAGGAAAACAATTTGTCGATAACTTGAGTAAAATGTTAGGCGCCAGTGTTGCAGCATCGACCGATTTAACCGGCAGCAATTTATTAGGCGGTAACTGGGAACTGGAATACCAAACAGGTAATATTACTTATACTCCGCAACATCTTTTCAGTCAGGAAGCATTATCCAATTTTTATGAAGTCTTAACATTACCCAGCCTTGATCTGAATGGTCCAACTAATTTAAGTCTAACGGATAATTTTTCTTCCGGAACCTATTCAGGTGGTACCAGTAATTTATCGAGTACATGGACCAGTGATTGGACGGAATATGATGGATCACCGGTTCGCACCTTTACTTCTGGAGGCAGTGCGACGGGGGGTAATATTGTTATCCCGAGTGTCGCCTCAGGTGGAACGGTTGCAGGTTTGGGAACCGGCCAAGAAGTTGCGTTTGTCGGACATACTTCGCAATATGGGGATTTCATTGATCGCTCGGCTAACTTACAAGCTTTTACTTCCGCGACTATCTCTTTTACCTATCGCACGTCGGGGTTAACTTCGGCAGATACCATTGCATTTGATGTTTCGATGGATGGTGGTGCCAACTTTGTGACGCTGGGTACACTTTCCAATGTCACTACGAATACGACAGCAACATTTGATATTTCAAATTATATTTCTGATGCAACTGTCGTTAAATTTAAAGTAGCGGATGGATTTTCTAATGATTCTTCGCAACAATTTTTCTTCGACAATGTCAATATTGCGGCAAGCGGTAATAATTATTTTGGAACATTCTCAGAACAAACCGCTACGCCAGTTGCCATTCTAGATCCTACTGCAACAATAACGTCGACTGGACTCATTAAAAGCGCAAATGTTTCATTCGCGCCAGGCAATCTACATGCCGGTGATACTTTTGCGGTAGGATCACTTCCTGCAAATATGACTGCGACCGTCAACAATGCAGCCGGTACAGTAACACTGAGTACGACAAATGTGGGTGGCGATACAGCAGCAAACTTCATTTTAGGACTAAAATCGATTACCTATAGAAATTCTTATAGCAATTCTTCAGTCACAATGGATACGACGACGCGCAGTATTAATATTACTGTCACGGACGCACTGAATTTAACAAGTCTTGTTTCCACATCCTATATCGACATCGTACCTTATGATAGTCCCGCTATGATGGCAAATCATACTGTCAATGCAGCTCCATTAGGCATTACCTCCGGAAATTTATTTGATAATAGCAGTGTCGCTGCTGAGCGCATTGTAAGTGATACGTTAGATTATGATATCGATACAATGGGATTAAGTACGACATTGCTAACACAGGCGACGAAAGGCACGGCTGTAATTAATTCAGATGGAACTTATACGTATACCCCCAATGCGGGCGCCACGGGTACAGATAGCTTTACTTATACATTAACCAGCGCAACAGAAGGGGGTAGCAATGCGACAACAACGGGAACAGTCAGTATTAATATTCAAAGTTCCGGTCCACTCTTAGCGCTCGGATCAGATGTCTTTGCCAATGATAATTTTACGACGCGCGCTTATACAAACAATACCGGCACAATTAACTGGGCTGGGAGCTGGACCGAACTGAATGACAGTGGCGGCGCGACTGGCGGACAAATTCAAGTAACGGCGGGTGGAAAATTACAAGTCTCAGATACCGATACAACAGGTTCTACTCGTTCCATTTCACGAAACATTGATTTATTAGCCTTATCAGGTAATACCCCCAGTCGAGTGGGTTGGCAACTCTCGTTTGATTATGATACGCCTGCTGCATCCAATGGTGTTTTCGTACAAATTTCTTCAGATGGCGGCACAACCTGGAACACGTTAGATACGATCAGCAGTACCGGCGTCACATCAACTACCCATAAAGTCTATGATATTTCAAGTTATGCAACTTCCAATGTTGTATTACGATTTTTACCGACCGCCGTCACGGGTATTAATATTATTAATTTTGATAATGTTCAAATCGATGCAGCGCAAGTTAATTATACGGCGGCCAATTTTGTCGAAAATGGTTCGCCAGTTGCAATTGCATCTTCAGCTGCTGTCATTGCAGATTCAACTACCAGTAATATTTCATCTGCTACAGTAACGATTACGAATTTCCAAACAGGCGACACATTATCCTATGATAATTTTGTTTCGGGAATTACTGCGAGCTTGAATGGAAATACGTTAACGTTAACGGGTACATCAAGTCGTGCCAACTATGCAACTGCATTGCAGCATGTTTTTTATAGTAATTCGAGTGATGCGCCTTCAACAGTGAATCGCACAATCAATGTCGCTGTTAAAGATGTGTTAAGCAACTTTAGTAATGCAGCGACTACAACCATTGGTGTGACAAGCGTTAATGATGCGCCAGTCGGCATTGCACGCGCAGTAAGTACATCGCTAAACACAGCTTATGTTCTGCAAACAGGCGATTTTAATTTTACAGATATTGAAGGAAATTCTCTGCAAGCAGTAAAAATTGCGAGTGTTCCAGCTTCCGTTGGAACATTACAGTATGACACGACAGGTTCGGGTAATTGGACAACAGTCACCGTTAATCAATCCATCACTGCTGCAGATATTGCAGCAGGTCGTTTACGTTTACAACCTACGACAGGCGCATCAGGCGTCACCAGTTTTACTTTTAAAGTACAAGATACAGGTGGTACTGCAAATAGTGGTGTTGATACTGATACTGTTGCACGTAACTTTTCAGTTAATGTTTTATCCGGACCCAATACAGCGCCGACTTTGACACGCGATTTGACGCTTGTTTCAAGCGCAGAAGATAATTCGACACCGACTCCACGCACGATCACACAACTCATGACCGACGGTGGTGCAAACGCATTTAGTGATCCCGATTCGAGTGCATCATTATCGGGTCTTGCTATTGTAAGCAATACGGCAAATGCAGCAACACAAGGCGCTTGGCAATATTCTACCGATGGCACAAATTGGTATAGCATAGGTACTGTCGGTGATAATGCAACGACACAAGCATTGGTATTATCCGCTGCGACGCAAGTCCGTTTTGTTCCTGTCACTGATTTTAATGGCACACCCAGTGGTCTTAGTGTTCGTGCATTAGATGATACTTATGCTGGTGCATTTACGAATGGATCAACACGTGCCACTACGAATTCGGGCACGAATGGCGGAAGTACTGCTATTTCAGCTGGAACTCGTACTCTGAATACCACTGTGACAGCCGTAAACGATGCACCTATCTTAATTCAAGAGACGCCTACCTTAACAGCGATTAGCGCGACACAAATCAATAATGCAGGTCAATTAGTTTCGGATTTTGTACAAAGCACTTCCGTAGGAAACTGGAGCCATGTCAGTGATGTCGATACAGGTGCATCACAAGGCATTGCTATCACGAATGCTGCTGGAACAAAAGGTAACTGGGAATATTCGACAGATAATGGATCAACTTGGTCGTCGGTCGGAACTGTTTCTGGTAATTCTGCATTATTACTCCGTTCAACCGATCGCGTGCGATTTAATCCTGATGGTTTAAATGCGGGAACAGGTGCAATTACCTATCGCGCTTGGGATCAAAGTTCAGGTGCAGTTGGTACAAAAGTCGATACGACACAAAATGGCGGGACAACACCCTTTTCCGTGTTAACCGATGTTGCAACAATCAATTCATCCACGCCATCCGGTCCCTTACTCATTAACACTGGAACACCGCTAAACTATATCGAAAATGCGGCAGCCGGTGTGATTAATTCAGCGTTGATTCTAACCGACAGTATCACTAACACGATTACAACTGGACAAGTATCCATTACGAATTTTGTCATAGGCCAAGATGTTTTATCCTTTACTAATAATGGCCTTACGATGGGAAATATCACAGGAACATTTAATGCAACAACAGGAATTTTAACGCTCTCATCATCCGGTTCAACCGCAACCGTATTGCAATGGCAATCCGCTTTGCAGGCAGTGAAATATAGCAATAGCAGCGATGCGCCAAGTACTGTCACACGCAATGTTAATTTTCAAGTGAATGACAGCACGGGGTTACCCAGCAATGTTTTAAATTCAATCATCACATTAACGGCAGTCAGTGATGCGCCGGCGGGCACAGATAAATCCATTTCATTAACGCAAAGTGCGAATTATGTTTTTAGTGTTGCCGATTTTGGCTTTACGGATCCACTCGACAATTCAGCAAATAATTTTCTCGATGTAAAATTGACTAGCGTATCCGCAGGAACGCTAAATTATAATGGCAGCACTTATACCTTAGGCACTTTTGTTTCTGTCGCTGATATTGCGGCTGGCAAATTAACTTATGCAGCACCCAGTACGAATGGCTCACGCACCGTACAATTTCAAGTTCGTGATGATGGCAGCACTGCAAATAGTGGTGTCAATCTGGATCAATCGGCAAATACACTGACTTTTGTTGTGAATGGTGCAAATCACGCGCCTTCATTAGCATCGACAACGGCTCGTACATTAACCGCTATAACAGAAGATGCGACAACTAACTCGGGTCAAACCATCAGTTCATTTCTTGGAACAGTCAATGATTCAGATGCCGGTGCATTGCAAGGTGTGGCAATTACGACAGTGGGTACCACAACCAATGGCACCTGGCAGTATTCTTTAGATGGAACAACTTGGACTAATTTCCCAACGATTTCAGCAACAAGTTCTTTACTCCTTCGCTCAACGGATTCCGTGCGATTTGTACCGGATGGAGTCAATGCAGGGAGTGGTTCTTTCACGTTCCGCGCATGGGATCGAACAGCAGGTGTTGCTGGAACGACAGTCAGCACATCATCAACAGGTGGTGCAACTGCTTTTTCAACTAATTCCGCAACAGCCTCGATTACAGCCTCTGCTGTAAATGATGCACCGACTGCTGCGATGACAGCCGCATCTTACAGTGCAACTGAACAAGTCAATTTAACTTTGTCTAATACGGGAATTTCAATTGGAGATGTTGATGCAGCAAGCGGTACTCTGAATGCGACATTATCGGTCGGCGAAGGCACTCTTACTGCAGCAGCTGGTACTACCGGTGTCACTGTGACGGGATCCGGTACTTCTTCTGTTTTATTGAGTGGAACAATGACACAAATTAATAATTTACTTTCGGGTGCAAGCGGCAGCTCACTTATCTATAACGATAGTAAAGATGCGCCCGCTGCAGCAACGACGTTAACTTTGCTTGTTAATGATTTAGGTAACACGGGTGGTGGTGCATTAACTTCTTCGGTCGTTCGAGTCATCAATATCGCAGCAATTAATGATGCGCCCACTTTAAGTGCGACAACAGTCGGTGCATCTTATACTGAAAATGGCGCTGGCGTTGCAATTGTTTCCGGCACGATTACGGCTGGCGATGTCGATACGACGAATTTCAATGGTGGATCACTCACTGCGGCATTTTCGAGTTACGTGTCAGGGGATGTGTTACAGATTAATAATCAAGGTGTGGGTGCTGGCCAAATTGGTGTGAGTGGTTCCAATGTCACTTATGGTGGAACGATTATTGGTACTTTCACGGGTGGATCGGGGTCGTCTTTAATCATTAGTTTGAATAGTAATGCAACTTCTCCTGCGGTACAGGCATTGACGAGTCAGATCCAGTATTTAAGTACTTCGGATAATCCAACGTTGGGAGGCAGTGCGCCTTCTCGCGCTTTAACGGTGACTTTGAATGATGGTGGAAACACGGGCGCAGGTGGACAATTAACCGCAAGTATTGCAGGGACTATTTCTATTACAGCGGTAAATGATGCGCCTATATTAGGTGGCAGTTCTCAAACTTTAGCTTACCTTGAAGGACAATCATCCAGAGTCATTGATGCAGCCATTACTGTATCGGATGCAGATAGCCCGTCAAACTTTAATGCTGGATTTTTACAAATCGCAGTTACAACGAATGGTGCTGCACAAGATCAATTGTCCGTCATGAATCAAGGCACAGGTGTTGGTCAAATTAGTGTAAGCGGTGCAACCGTCAGCTACAATGCTGGCAGTGGATCTGTCGCAATTGGAACGATTGATAGCACATTAAATGGTGTCAATGGACAAACATTAAAAATTACTTTAAACACAAATGCAACGCCTGCTGCTGTACAGGCCCTCGCTCGTTCGATTGCTTATGCTAACAACTCAACTGATCCTTCCGAAGCAAATCGTACAGTGACATTCACTATCAATGATGGCGGCAATACTGGAACGGGTGGTGCTTTGACAGGCGTTAAGACCAGTACTGTGACAGTCGCAAGCATTCCGAGTGCGCCCACGATTACAGCTATTCCAGAAAATTCAGCAGGTGGAATTAATGCGGCTGAAGCAGCCAGTGGTGGTGGTACTTCTGTCAATATTAGTTTACCTGTCGATGCTAAAGCAGGTGATACATTAACAATTCTATGGGGTAGTCAGTCAGTTAACTATACATTACTTGCGAGTGATATTTCCGGCGCAACAGCTTCCGTTTTAATTCCTTCTTCTGTTATTTCAGCTCAAGGGGATGGATCATTCAATGTTACTGCAAGTATTTCGCATTTAGCACAGATAAGTCCAATTTCAGCAGCGATCGGAGTGACGGTTGACACGACAGTGTCTGGTCCCTCCATTGCACTTACAACCGATTCGGGTTCAAGTGGAACAGATAAAATTACGAATGTCGGCACACTGAGTGTAAGCGGTACTGAAAGTGGAGCGCTTGTGGAATACAGTGCAAATGGAACGACGTGGAGTACGACAGCACCGACGCTTACGCAAGGTTCGAATACTGTGTATGTTCGTCAAACGGATCTGGCGGGGAATGTTTCAGCACCGACGATATTTACTTTCACTTATGACACACAAGTGGCTGCACCTGGTGTTGCGCTTTCAGCGGATTCCGGAACGAGTGGCACGGATAAAATTACCAATGTTGGTACACTTTCAATTAGTGGTACTGAAAGTGGCGCACTTGTGGAATACAGCGCGAATG
>CAYRUP010000071.1:0-9919 GCA_964427485.1 uncultured Coxiellaceae bacterium
CCGCATCGAATTTTTCTTTCGCATCAGCTTCAATGGTTTTTCCGTATTCTTTAACCAATTGGCGAACTTTGGCAGTCACTTCAAATTGCTATAGGTCTCCCCAAAAACTGGTTTTGTGGCCCTATTGTAACAAGCAAATAATAGATCAATGGGGTTCAGAAAGGCCATAAACGGGTACGCGTAATTTGAGGCATGAGTTCTGTCATCCCGTTTTCTTTAAGTGACATAAGATCCGAAATAAAACTCTGCGCCCCAGAAGCTGCACGCCATGGTAAGTAGTCTAGCGAACCTCCATCGGTAAAAAAATTAAAACCCCAAGATGATCGGGGTTTAAGCGGATAAAAATCTATCTCGTCTATCTGATCAGCATGGACCCTCACTTTGACAAGAGTAGAACGATGCTGCGGCTTTTTTAGGATGTCATGAGGATAACAACAATAGATACTAAAGCTTTGAATATAATTGACCGGCATAATGCGTTGGATACCATCATATCCCAGGACTCTCTGTACAAATAACAAAGTACGTGGGTCTGAGCAATAAATCTTGCCAAACCACTGTTTATAATGGTTCCAGTATAGCTGCAATGCTTTTGAAAGTAGTTGGTCAGGAATAAAAGGTTTTTTTTCTACGGTAATAACCTCATCCAAGGTAGCATCCAGCAACTTCCAAAATTTATGAAGTTCTTGCTCAACGAGAGAATTTTGTTTCACGGTAGCACCAGTATGATGCAATACAATAATATCATTTAGGCTACTATTATAAATGGTGTTTGCTAATCGGTTGAGCTGTTCAAAAATGGGTTTCTCGTTTAGAGTTTTTCCACCTGCTTGTTCATTGAATTGTCTATTCTATCAATTTTGTATATCCTGTAATTCTGTCAAAGGATGTTCAGTATACGACCCTGTTTTTACCATTTGCAAACTTCTTTTGTTGCATCAATGGATCAATGGGGGCCAGACTCGATTGATTTTCGCTCTTGTATTACACATTTCAATGTGTAATACTATGTGTAATGGGAGGGTAAAACTATGGCAACCAATTTAGCGATAGACGATGAGCTTATTAATGCTGCTGTAAAACTTGGGCATCATCCGAGCAAAAAGGCTGCAGTATCAGCAGCTTTACAAGAATATATCCAACATCACCAACAACAAGAGATTTTGTCTCTCTTTGGTCAAATTGAATATGATCCTGATTATGATTATAAAAAAGAAAGAGGGAGAAAATAAATGCATGTTTTGGTTGATACTTGTGTTTGGGCACAAGCATTACGGCGAAGGATAGTTGATAATGATCAGGCTCGCGAACTCAGTGATATTATCTCTGATAATCGTGCCTGTATTATTGGCCCGATACGACAAGAAATTCTCTCCGGCATTCGTGAAAATCTGCAATTTCAATCTTTGCGTGAGCATCTGTCTGCTTTTCCGGACTTGCTTATCAAAACCATTGATTATGAAAGCGCAGCAGACTTTTCAAATCTTCTGAGAAGTAAAGGGATACAAGGTTCTGCGATAGATTTCCTTATTTGCGCTGTAGCGCATCGATATTCTTTGTTAATCTACACACTCGACAATGATTTTAAGCATTTTAGTAAATATATTCCTATTAAATTGTATTATTGAGCTTACCGTCTACCTTACATCCTTATCTTCCCGCTTACTCTGCTCCGCAATCACCCGATACTGACGCTCAGTAATCAACCCCGCATCGAATTTTTCTTTCGCATCAGCTTCAATGGTTTTTCCGTATTCTTTAACTAATTGGCGAACTTTGGCAGTCACTTCTTCCTGATCAATTTCCAGCAAAATATCACGAATTTTTTCATCAAATACGAGATACTCACGTAACGCAACACGTTTACCGTCGATCGTCGGCACTAATCGTTGTGAAACCACCAGGCGAATTGTTTCAATGATATCCACAGTGCGACCTTGCCGTTCTTCAGGAGGAAAAGTAATGACAAGACGACGCATTGTTTCTGCAACGCCATTACTATGCAGTGTGGTATAAACGGGATGACCTGTCATTGCGGCTTCCATCACCGCGCTAATCGTTTCTGGATCGCGTGCTTCACCGACTAAAATCAAACGCGGTTTACGACGCAATGCATTACGCACGCCAGCTGCAAAACTGGGTAAATGACGAGGAATTTCAGATTGACTCACAATGCTTGAGATTTTTTCTACGGAATCATAAACAAATTCGATAGGCGCTTCATATGTTAAAATTTTACGATGACTTTCTGCATTTTCAGTGATGTTGCGAATGACAGAAGCCAACAGCGTACTTTTACCTGAACCGGTTGCGCCGGTAATATAAACCACACCCTGTTCGGGTTCTAATGCATCGAGGATGGCTTGCGGTAAATCCATGCTAGCCAATTTAGGCGGATCGCTAGGGATAGTGCGCGCAGTGATTTGTATACCATCATGTCCTTCCACTTGACATCCCGTCCCATTAATACGAAACCGATAACGGTCAGAGCGATTCGGTCGAATTTCATAATGGGTATCAATATCTTTGCCGGACATGATTTGCGCCATACCGTTAGGACCATACATTGCATTGATGATTTCACCCAATTCGGTATTGGATAAGCGACGACGGGTCACTTTACGCAAGCGACCAAAAATTTCAGCAATCACGGGTTCATTCGTTTGAAACGTCACATCCGATGCGCCCAAATTGACGCAGTGAATTAAGACATCATTGAGTGCATCAATTGAAAGCCGGATCGGTTCTTGCGGAAATAAAAACTCAGTAGTCATTTTCTTTCACCACGATGGCTTTCCAGCCGTTGCTATCGGTTTGTAGTTTTGGTAATTCGGTAATACGCAATACTTGATCATTAATACGCATATCTGTGCCATCACCCGTCACGCCCAATTCGGTTTTTGAGACAAATGGCGCGCTGATCATATGTTCCTGCAATAGTTTGCGATATAAAACCATGCCATTATAGTCACGTTTTAAACGAGCCAGGTTTTGTTGAAAAATACTATAAGCTTGCTCAATTCCCATATCCCAGCCAACTTTGATTCCCTTGACCCAAAGTTTACGTTCATCACTGTTACGCGGGAGTAATACTCTGTTGGGTATTTCAGGTTTGCTGTAAATCATGTGGATATAGTCACGCCAATTGGGCGGCGTGGTGGCAAAACGGGCTTGTTGAACAATTAGATAAGTTTTATCTGCGATGCGAATGGTATTGGGATCATCTTGATTTAAGCTATTGTTGCCTTCCTCAAGAACGGGAGGAAGTACGCCATGACTCAACATCATGCCGTTAAAATTATAAATCGTTTCTAAATACCACTTATCTTTTTCAAGTCGATTATTAATTTGGGTTGAAGCCCAAGCTAATCCGCCTTGTGCTCCTAAGCTCATTGCCGTGTCTTCTAATGCTTTCGATCGAATTTGACCGACTACCGCTGCATCGGGTGCGGTAGTATCGGTCACATACATATTTTGTAAATCGTAGATATTGGTGGGATCGATATTTTGTTGGGTATGAGAGCACGCTGTTAATACGCTCAATGTCAGGACTGCGATCATGCTTTGTCGTTTCATGCACCCAACTTCCCAATCAAATTAGTTTTTCGCATAGCGTAATTCGATGATTCGACTTTCTGGAAATACTACCACGGACGCACGTCGGCCGCATTGAAAACCCACGTCACGCAAAATATCCGCGATCATCATATTTTTATCATAGATGGTGACGAGTACAGGAATAGCAGGCGGTCTACCCAATATGCACAGGCGATAATTGGTCGCTTTGGCGATTTGTCTAACTAAGGGTTCAACTGGACCGGACCAATCAACTGTGGTTAAGCCTGCCATGCCATAACTGGCAGGATTCGGCGGCGGTGCTAAGTTGGGTAAAGGACGTGCTGCTTGCGCGGTCTCAGAGAGACTTGAGATACCCCGACTCACCGAATAAGAAGCTTCAGCTAATGATGCGTCAGCATTGCCGAGAGGCAAACCATCGGCAGGAGGCGTGGATGTGCATGCGCTTAAAATAAGCGGAAGAGATACGGTAATAATTGCAAGCTTAATATTCATAAACGGTAATATTCCTTGAATCCGTTCTGTGCTTAGAAAAAGATTGAATCAAGAATGGTGATGTGAGTCAAGCAGATGTGTAATTATGATGTATACTTAGTAAAATCGAGAATGAGGATTAAGTATGGCGCATTGGCGAGACTCAGCAAGAAATGTTCGGTTGTGGGTCATTGATTTCAGGGCTTGTTTTCCGCTTCTGGTTTTTTTGTTTCATATTCGCTTATGGACTTTCATCGTCGCATTACTCATGACCAGTTTTTTTGCGGGGCTTGAACGGTATGGATTTAGCGTTGCTGTTTTTGGACGCTGGCTGCGTTCTTATGTCGCAGGGCCTAAAAAAATAGCGCAACCATGGTGGAGAAGATAATCGATGGACATGTCTCAACAAATAGCAAAAATAGCCAGAGTGATGGGCGCACGTTTCAGCTTGAATGGACGGCCCATGACTGCAGATGAAGTTTTTGCACCGACGGGTTTGATGCCTGCTATTGCTAGACGGGCTGACCAATTGTGTTCCTTATGTTTAGGATATGGGATTGGAGTTACTTTTGAAGAAGCTGAAGGATCTGTGCTAGGCGTTAAAGTTATTTTTGATGACATTACCCCCAATGTATTACGTATGTTATGCATCACAGACGTGGTATGCGAATTAACACAATCGACTGCGCGTGGTGAAATGACGGCGTTGGATCAATTGATGTATGATTAAAATAATACCCTCATCCCCTGCCCTTCTCCCGTAAACGGGAGAAGGGAGCTTTTTATTTTAGCTCCCTTCTCCCAGCTTGCTGGGAGAAGGGCAGGGGATGAGGGTGCAGAAAATCTATGCGGCCGTGCATTACTCAGCTTTAGGCTCCCGCGCAAGCAACAATTGCATCGCTTCTTTCGGAGTTAATTTGCCACTTAAAATAGCCCATACGGATTCTGTAATGGGCATTTCAACATGATGTTGACGCGCCAATTGGACAACGAGTTCTGCGTTGCGTTTGCCCTCGACGACTTGGCCAATTTCTTTTTCTGCTTCTTCCTGACTTTTGGTTGTGAGTGATAAACCAAAGCGTCGATTACGGGATTGATCATCGGTACAAGTTAAAACTAAATCGCCTAATCCCGTTAATCCAATAAATGTTTCAGAATGACCGCCCAAGGCACTGCCTAGACGGATAATTTCAGTGAGTCCGCGGGTGATCAGTGCACTGCGCGCATTTGCACCTAGCTTTAATCCATCCGAAATCCCAGTCGCAATGGCTAATACATTTTTTACTATGCCACCGATTTCAACTCCCACTACGTCATGGCTTAAGTAAACACGAAATACGGAACTATTAAAACGATTCACTAAGTCTTTAGCAAAAAGCACATCCTCGCTTGCCGCGACGACAGCGGTTGGTAATCCTGCCGCAACTTCGCGTGCAAACGATGGGCCTGACAAAACGGCATAAGCGTGTTGGCGACCTAAAATTTCAACAGCAACATCATGTAATAATTGACCGGTATTAGCATCCAAACCTTTCGTTACAGACACAATGCGTACCGGCGTTTTTGAAAGTAAAGGTTTCAGCCTAACAAGTACGTCGCGAAAAGAAGAGGAAGGAACAGCAATTAAAATATCGCGCACATCAGAAATAGCTTCGGAAAGATTAGCAATAGGTTGTAATGTTTCAGGAAAAGTAAACCCAGGCATGTAACGGTTATTCATTCGCTCAGCCTGCATTTTAGCTATATCAGCACTATCATGCGTCCAAAGACGTACCACTTGCCCCAAGCGTGAGAGATAAAGGGCAAGTGACGTTCCCCATGAACCCGCGCCTAAAATCGCAATGGGCGGATGATAAGCATTTTCCATGGAATCATTCCAGATTAATGAACCTTCGTTTCTTTATCATCGTCTTCAGTTTTTTTGCCTTCTTTTTGTTGATCTTCTAAGTGTTGTGCGTAAAGAGCGTCAAAGTTAACTGGCGCTAAAATTAATTGCGGGAAGCCACCACGTACCACGACATCCGAAATTATTTCGCGAGCATAAGGGAATAAAATATTGGGACAGAAGCTGCCTAACATTTGACGTAATTGATCGCTTGGAATGCCAGTCATTAAAAAGACGCCTGCCAAATGAACTTCAACAATAAATGCAGGTTTCTTTGATGTGGTAACAGAAGCGGTGACGGACAAAACAACTTCATGCACATCGTCTTGAATGCGATTGCTTTTGGTTTCTAAATTTAATTGCACTTCAGGCTTCCAGTCTTCCACAAAAGTATGCGGTGTATTGGGTGCTTCAAAAGACAAATCTTTCAAATAGACGCGTTGAATTTCAAAGTGCGGATTGGTTGGCGGAGTTGTGTTCTCTTGCATGATTATTTTCCTTATTGCGATTGTAATAAATTATCTAGTTTACCGGCTTTTTCTAGCGCTGACAGATCATCAAAACCACCAATCAGCTGATCATTAATAAAAATTTGTGGGACGGTGCGCCGCCCATTGCTTAAACGTTCCATATCGGTCCGTGCTGTTTCATCGAGGTCAATTCGAACTTCTTGATAAGTCGCTTGTTTTTTATCAAGTAATTGTTTCGCCCAATCGCAGTATGAACAATTGGCTTTGGTATAGATAATAATTTTTGCTGGCATAATTATCCCTTTACTAACGGTAATTCAGCATCGCGCCAAGCACGAATACCTCCTGCAAGTATTTGGGTCTGAAGAAATCCTTGCTGTGTCAATAAGCCGGCAGCTTTTGCTGCATCTATTCCAGTTCCACATACTACCACAATAGGTTGCATTTTGAATTTTTCAATTTTTTTGATTTTGTTGTTTAATTCACTTAATGGCAGCGAAATGGCATTCACAATATGACCCGATAAAAAAGCATCCTGTGTGCGCACGTCAACCACCACCGCATTATTGTGGTTAATTAACTGTGTCGTTTGTGCCGGGGTTAATTTGTTAGCGCCGCGTTTTAATTTTATAAATTCAAGCACAAATAATAGAATCAAAACAAAGGCAAATAAGGCAACGAGTGCCAAATGATGTTGCATAAAAAATACGATATCTTGCATCGCCATATACCCTTTTCGAAGGGGTAGAGTATACACGGACATAAGCCTATGTCGTCAAATGTTTTGCCATATTGTAGCTATTTAATAAATCCATTAAAGTGGATGAACGTGGTAATTGGGTAGAGCAAAAATGCAGCAGGAAGCGCAGTCGCAAACCATACGTTTTACAGTTTCACTGATCCGCTGTGTGGGGCTCACTGTCCTTGCACTTATCGTTTGGCATGTGACACTTTATGATCTTGCCATTTATCAAGAAGAAAGTAATTCGCTGTTAGTATCCTTAATCAATAAGAAAAAAACGGAAATCGCCGTATTTGAACAACGGCAACAAAATCTTAATCAATTTGAATCACGTCTTAAATTTATTGCGAGTTTATCTCAACAAAATAATCATGTGGGTCAGTTATTAGATGAATTGCAAAAGGTGACACCGCTTGCTGTCACGCTGACTCAGCTAATACGGCAGGGCAATGCACTCATTCTTGATGGTAATGTGCGCTCGGATTTGGATTTGATCCAGTTGATGGAGAATATAAATAAATCCTCTCTTTTTCTGGATCCTGCGGTTCTTGCCATGACGAAGCGTGATGAAATTCGTTATTTCCAATTAAAAATGTGGATAAAGACATGATGCCCTATTTGGATAAAATGTTTAGCGGATCCTTATTTCATTATTTTTTTATGGGTCTTATTTGTGTTGCTCTGGCGGTATTTGTTTATGTGCATGACATTGCGGAATTGCGCCAACAATATGTGAGCGGTAAAGAAACCCAGCAGAGATTAGCAATGCAATCAAAAGCACTTAATTATCGCCAGATGTTATTGGAAGAGGAAGTTGCGCAATTTAATGAAGTGAAAGTTGTATTAAAAGAATGGCAGAATAAATTTATAAAATATCGTGATTTAAATAAGTTAGTAAAAGAAATTAGGACAATGGGTAGAATGAATAAGCTGAATTTTTCCTTGTTTAAGCCAGGTCAAGGTGTTCAGGAAAATGATTATATCAAGCAACCTTTTTACGTCGTGGTGACAGGTAATTATGTACAGACAGCCCAGTTTATTAAACAAATCGCAAAATTGCCGTGGATTGTGATTATCGGTAACTTCACTGTTTCTAGAGTATTGCAAACGAATACAATTCAACCGTTGTCTACGGAGATTGAATTGGATGTTTATTATATGGGGAAAGAGGTTAATGAAGTTAAATTGTCTTGAGTTAATACCCCCCTCGTTAAATCCACCCGATGCAATGTTTAACACGTACGGGAGCTGGGAATTTGTCAACAAAACATGACAATTTTGATTAAATTGAGCAAAAGTTTAGCGCTAAGCTATTATTTTGAGTTATAATATGTCTAATTTATAATCAATTCAGAATATTACAAATGCAACGAAAGGATAATTCTTATAAAACAATATCTTCTCTATTTAATGCTGGTCTTACTGCTGGTCTAAATACAGCCCATTTTCTATGGAAATACAAAAAAACCTGGGCTGTATTGTTGTTAGTTACCCCATATGCACAGGCAAGCGCTGTTAGAGAAAATGAAGAAAATTCTCAAGATATTTGCGAACCAAATTTTAATAATGATCTAGATAATAATCGGTGGGATGATGCAACAAATAACATTTTTTATCCGAGAGAAGTTGAAAATAATACTACTAATAAATTAAGAACTTGGAATGATTTTAGAGATCATCGGCTTTTTACTGGATTTGCTAGCTCTAACGGGTTTTATTTCACAGCTGTTCAGGATAATGCGGAACCCGAAGAGGAATTTACTAACCGCTGGTTCCTTGTATTACGGAATGGTCTTTATGCTGCTCAGGTTGATCAATCAATGGCAGTTATCTATCGTTTATTATTAGGTCATGCACCCGACGTTCAAATTATTAAAGATGTAAGAAACAAAAATGATATCAGTATTCTTGCAATGCAACGTCATTATGCAAACAGGAATAATGAGCCTAAATATTATGTTGCCAGTCGTGGTATTAAAAATTTTATTACTTGGGCGCAATATAGTGCAGAAAGGTACGGAAATTTAAAAATAATAGGATTAGGAGAATTATTAGCTATCGCTGAATTTTTTGGAGAAAGCGATTTGCACGGAGGGAATTTTGGATTTAAGGTCACAAAGGATTCTTTAATCGCATATAAAATTGATAATTCTAAAGCACTAAGTTTTAAATGTTTAGACGCTTCGCTTGATCAGAATAGTATTAATCAACTACCTGCTTGCATGGATGTACCTTCAAATTTTGCAAAATTTATTGAAAAAAATGGAATCTTAAATGAAAAGCATAAAATGCTTAAAAAAATAGCTAATACTGATTTCTATATTATAGAAGAAATTCTCCGCCGTTATATTACAAGTGATATTATTGAATCTACGATGTGGGATATTAAATTTGCTGAGAGCATAGGCATAATAGAACAAAAAGATATTGCGCGAATAAAACATCAAGTTTTAAATATGAATCGCAAAGCATATGATATCGATGCAATCATTCATCAAATTAAACATCGTCACCAAATACTTCAAACCATATTTGAAAAACCAAATATCAGAATGAAAATGTAAAACATAAAACGTTACTTATTCACGTTACGAAAATAGCTAGCCCATAAAGGCGCTGGATCCTGTGCTAGAAGCATGCACAGGACGGCGTGGACGCTAGAATTACGGGTCATGCCTGACTTGTTGATTTGTTTTGTCATTAAAATATCGCAAAATGTCAACAAGTCATATATGGACACTGCCGGATTGCAAGTAGATAAATATAATTTCT
>CAYRUP010000072.1:0-9912 GCA_964427485.1 uncultured Coxiellaceae bacterium
AAAGCGTCGCGGGATGACGTTCTAACTAACTTTTTCGCTTAGCTTGACGCCTATGCTGCAACCCAGAAAAGCAGTGTAAATTATGCAACAACGGACGTTATTTAAGAAAGACGTTCTTTCACAATACTGCTGACAGCGGCTACATCAGCACGTCCTTGCACTTTCGGCTTTAAAACACCCATTACTTTACCCATATCTCGGGCAGAATTCGCACCTGTTTCTCGGATGGCTTCTTCGATCAGAGATTGAATTTCAGCAGTGCTTAACTGTGCCGGCAGATATTCTTGGATAATGCGCACTTCATCATGTTCTTTTTGCGCGAGATCCATTCGATTGGCTGCTTCATATTGCGAAATGGATTCACGGCGCTGTTTTAACATTTTATCCAAAATCGCCATAATATGTTCGTCAGTCAATTCAATGCGCTCATCAACTTCGCGTTGTTTGATGGCAGCTAAGATAAGACGAATAGCGCTCAGGCGATCCTTTTCCTGATTGCGCATAGCGCTTTTCATGTCTTCTTGTATCTTTGCTTTAACCGCGGATGTCGTCATGCAGGCAAACTCATTAAAAGTTGATATTACTTGCGGCGGTCTTTTTCCTGGGCGACTTGTTCACGCATCAGTTTTTTCTGGTAACGTTTTACGGCAGAGGCTTTTTTACGCTTCCGCTTCCAGGTGGGTTTTTCGTAGAATTCGTGGCGACGTAAATCGGCTAAAATGCTGGCTTTTTCGCACAAACGTTTGAAGCGGCGTAGGCTAACTTCGAAATTTTCATTATCTTTTACACGTATACTTGGCATATTTGAGACTAGACTCCGTCTTACTATTTATAGAAGAATGGCAGATTCTAATCGGTAATTATGAGAAATGCAATTAAACGAGGTAGAAAACCGCATGCGAGTTTTAGGAATAGAAACATCCTGTGATGAAACAGGCGTTGCAATTTATGACTCAAACCAAGGGTTGCTGGCGCACGCCTTGTATAGCCAAGTGGCGATGCATACTGAATACGGTGGTGTCGTCCCAGAATTGGCTTCCCGCGATCATGTCCGTAAAACCATTCCTTTGATTGAAACTGTGATGGAGGAAGCGAAGCTAATTGCCTCAGATATTCAAGGGGTTGCTTATACAGCAGGCCCTGGGCTCGCTGGCGCATTATTAGTAGGAGCCGCAATTGGGCAGAGTATTGGCTATGCCTGGAATGTACCGACTATTGGCGTTCATCATATGGAAGGCCATTTATTGGCACCTATGCTTGAACCCAATCCGCCCTCTTTTCCTTTTGTAGCGCTGCTTGTTTCGGGTGGCCATACTCAGTTAGTTAAAGTATTACGTTTCGGCCATTATGAAATTTTGGGCGAATCGGTCGATGATGCGGTGGGTGAGGCTTTTGATAAAACGGCTAAATTATTAGGGTTGGGTTACCCCGGTGGTGCAGCACTTTCAGCGCTCGCAAAACAAGGTGATCCAATCCGTTTTCATTTTCCACGACCCATGACGGATCGACCGGGACTGGATTTTAGCTTTAGTGGTTTAAAAACATTTGCTGCGAATACCATAAGGAAACATCCGGAAGCGAGACTGGATATCGCACGCGCATTTCAGGATGCCGTCGTTGAAACATTAGTGATTAAATGTCGCCGTGCCTTACGCACAACCGGATTTAAAACGCTCGTTGTTGCAGGGGGTGTTGGCGCGAATTATGCCTTGCGCGAGATGCTCTCAGAAATGACTGCGAAGGAAGGTGCGCGTGTGTACTTTCCTCGTCTTGAGTTTTGCACGGATAATGGAGCAATGATTGCCTATGTCGGTTGTCAGCGATTATTGGCGGGTCAAACATCCGATTTGGCGATTCAAGTCTACCCACGTTGGAATTTGTCGGATATGTGACTATCACTTTTTGGCACCTATTTTGCTTTCTTTATCCGTCAACAAATTATGAATGTTTTTACGATGCCGATAAATTAATAAAATGCTGATTGCAGTGGTCACCACAGTGAAATCATCCTGCGTAAAATACCATGCATAAAATGGCCCGAGTAACGCAGCCATAAGCGCTGCCAGGGATGAATATCGAAAGATCAATGCACACAGTAACCAAGTAACTGCTAAGGAAAGACCCAATGGCCAGGAAAGTGAAATAAGACAACCAAATGCTGTCGCTACGCCTTTACCACCCTGAAAACGAAAAAAAATCGGATAAAGATGACCAAGAAATGCAGCGAATGCGACTAAGCTCAACCCAAATGCATCCAATCCATACCATGTGGCAGCGAGCACGGGAATCACTCCTTTTATCATGTCACCCAACAAGGTAATAATGGCAGCCTTTTTGCCGCCAAAACGCAATACATTGGTCGCGCCTGGATTCCCAGAACCTTGATCGCGTGGATCAGGTAATCTCATTAATTTGCATGTCACAATCGCACTCGAGATGGACCCAAATAAATAAGCGATAATAACAGCACTGATAATTTCAATTGATAAATGCGACATGCCTTAACCCCTCCCATTTTTTTTGATTCTAATACGAGAAAGCCCCTGTTAGAATGTTTTTTATTATATTTTCAAGGCAAACCTATGACCGCCAACTCAAATAACCTCATCTGGATCGATATGGAAATGACCGGACTTAATCCGGAAAAAGAACGCATTATCGAAATGGCGACGATTGTAACAGATTCTGCTTTGAATATGATTGCAGAAGGTCCTGTACTTGCCATTCATCAGCCCGATTCTCTGCTAGAGACCATGGATAATTGGAATACCAAGCAACACAATTCATCCGGCTTAGTCAAACGTGTGAAAGAAAGCACAATCACGGAAGAAGAGGCGGAGCAAGCGACGCTGGATTTTTTGCGGCAGTATGTTCCGGAGGGCAAATCGCCGATGTGCGGCAACAGTGTGTATCAGGATCGCCGTTTTTTGTATCGCTATATGCCCGAACTCGAAAAATATTTTCATTACCGATTATTGGATGTCAGCACATTGAAAGAATTAGCCCAGCGTTGGGCGCCGCGAGTTTATTCCGGTTTTCAAAAAGAATCCAAACATCTTGCGCTGGACGATATTCGTGAATCCATCGAAGAATTAAAATATTATCGTGGGGCGCTCTTTAATCCTGATATTTTAACGAAATAGAGGATTAGTAATGCATTCAATTGGGACAGTGTGGCTTTGGTCGGGATTTTTTGTTTTCATTCTGACGATGCTTGCTGTCGACATGTTTCTTTTAGACGGAAGAAAATCCCATAAAGTCAGTGTGCGGGAAGCTGCTGCTTGGACATTGATTTGGGTTGTCTGTGCGCTCGTCTTTAATGTTATTTTGTGGGTTAGCATCAACCACACCCATGGTGTTGAAATTGCTAATCAAAAAGCACTGGAGTTTTTCACCGGTTATATCATCGAAGAATCCCTTTCATTCGATAATATGTTCGTTTTTATAATGATTTTTAAATTTTTTGCAGTACCTGCTGAGTATCAGCGGCGAGTACTTTTGTATGGTGTGCTGGGTGCCATTATCATGCGCTTTATCATGATATTTTCGGGTATTTGGCTTATCAATCAATTCTTTTGGGTTTTGTATCTGTTCGGCTTTTTTCTCATATATACTGGTTTTAAAATGAGTTTTATCCAGGAAACACCGGAAGATTTAGCACAAAATCGTTTGCTGAGATGGCTGCGTAAACACCTACGGGTAACGCATGCCTATCACGAAGAACACTTTTTTATTCGTCAGAACAGATTGTGGTATGCAACACCGTTGTTTTTAGTGGTGATACTTGTAGAGACAAGTGATTTGGTTTTTGCTTTGGACAGCATCCCAGCGATTTTCTCGATCACACGAGATCCATTTATTGTCTTTACCTCAAATATTTTTGCCATTATGGGATTGCGGGCTATTTATTTCTTGCTTGCTTACCTAGCCAGCCAATTCCATTTGCTGAAATATGGTATCGCTTTAGTATTGATTTTTATTGGCGGAAAGATATTGGCAGAGCATTGGGTAAAAGTGCCAATTTTGCTAGCATTAAGCGTTGTCGCAACCATTTTAATGACGTCTATCATTTTAAGCTTAGTGCAAAAAAAGAGGTAATCCATGGAAGAATTGCGCATTGAACAATTTGCAAAGTATCTGAAACCGAGAGATCGTGATGCGCACAAAGGTCATTTTGGACATGTACTGGTAGTCGGGGGTGATTATGGATTTTCGGGTGCAGCGTGTCTCGCCGCGGAAGGTGCATTGCGTGTAGGCGCAGGCTTGGTTAGTGTGGCAACTCGTGCAGAACATGCAACAATGTTAAATTTAGCTCGGCCTGAGTTAATGTGTCATGCCGTTTCTACCTTTCTCACGCTGAAACCCATTCTGCAGAGAGCGACGATGCTTGTCGTGGGTCCAGGTTTGGGTCGTACCAATTGGGCTAAAGATTTATTGGAAGGTGTATTGCAAGCCGAATTGCCTTTGATTTTAGATGCCGATGGATTGAATTTGCTGGCCGAAAATCCCGTGAAAAAATCAAACTGGATTTTAACACCCCATCCGGGTGAAGCGGCTCGATTATTAAAAACATCAGCTGAAGAAATTCAGCGCGATCGGGTAGCGGCAGTCACTCGTTTGCAGCAACATTTCGGCGGCTGGGTGATATTGAAAGGAGCGGGAACTTTAATTGCCGGTCCAAATGAAATTGCCATCTGTCATGCGGGCAATCCCGGCATGGCGAGTGGTGGTATGGGAGATGTCTTAAGCGGTGTGCTTGGAGGTCTCGCTGCATCAGGAATACCTTTGGCAGATGCAGCAAAACTCGGTGCACTTCTGCATGCTCTCGCGGGTGATTTGGCCGCAAAAGAAGGTGAACGTGGTATGATTGCGTCTGATTTAATGCCTTATTTACGAAAGCTTGTTAATAAATGGAGTTAATACATGAAAAAATTGTTAATAGCATGTTTGGCAGCGTGTTCTTTTGCTCTTTTCGGATGTAGCAATATGGGCCAGGGAACGAATAATGTTGCGATGGCAAAACATAAAGTGATGTTTAAACTGCCTGCATCGCAAAAGTGGGATTTGGTGAGCGTTGAGCAAGATTCAAATGGATATGCAAAATCCTATCGTTCTATCGCAGCCAAAGGAATGGCGGCAGATCAAAGTTTCTATATCAATTATGGTCACAATATCAATACTCCTTTACTGGAATCAATGCATGAAGTTGTGGGTTCCATGGCAAGTACGGGCTGCAAACAAACCAGTTCAAAAATAATTAAGTTAGAAAAAACAACGTTGATTTTTAGCGCCTACGCTGATCAGTGCATGAGCGGTCGTCCGGTGTGGCAAATTTTTAAAGTATTCAATATGGATGATGGCCAATACTCGATTGTCTATTCAGCGAATCCAGCGGCTGTCTCTTCGAAAACAAAAGAACAAATGAAAAAAGTGGTCATGACATCACAGATTGCGCCGCTGTAAAAAATGAGTTTTTCTCCCTTTGTCATGTGCAGAGGGAGAAATGTTAAACTTCGAGAAAAACATGAAAGAAACTTTTATAAAACTCAAAATTCCCACCGAACAATCTATGCTCGCGTTAGGCAGCCAATTATCTGTTGCTTGTGGCGATACGGGAGTGATTTTTTTATATGGTGAATTGGGTGCAGGAAAAACTACCTTTTCACGAGGTTTTCTGCGCGGCCTGGGTTACGAGGGTCATGTGAAAAGTCCAACGTATACACTCGTTGAGCCTTACGAATTAAAACAATGCACAGTTTATCATTTTGATTTGTATCGTTTACGCGATCCGGAAGAGCTTCTTCACATGGGAATTCAGGATTATTTTGTTGCTAATGCAATTTGTATTATTGAATGGCCGGAATATGGCGGCGATATATTGCCGAAATCAGACTTGTCTTGTTATTTGGAACAAATACCGAATGGACGAGACGTGAAAATTGTGCCTCACTCAAAATGGGGTGAAACTATTTTGCATCGGTTTGAACGTGATGAATAAATACTTTTTCGCATGTCTCTGTTTTTTATCCGCATTGGTTTTTGCTGCGGATGATACAAAATTAACTGCAATTCGTTTTACTACGACCCATGATGCGTCTCGGATTATTTTATCGTTAAATCAGCCTACGGTGTCTCATGTATTTACTTTATCAAATCCAGAACGTTTAGTGGTGGATTTTGAACGTACTTATTTAACAACATCAACAAAAAATAGTCATTTTGTCGACGGAATTAATGCGCTGCGCAGTGGGCATCCTAATCCAAGCACATTGCGACTTGTGATGGATTTAACAAAGCCGATTAATTTTGAAGTGATGTCACAGCCTCGCGATAATGAAGTTGTGATTGATATTCATTCCCTTTCAGAGAAAATACAAAAACGTACCGCAGTACTTATTTCTCCAAAAAAAGTGTTGAATCATGCTGCAGTTTCTTTACCTACTCATACACCGGTTATTGTGATAGATGCGGGTCATGGCGGAAAAGATTCGGGCGCGGTCGGTGTGCTCGGCACAAAAGAAAAAAATGTGACGCTAAGAGTCGCTAAATTGTTGGCAGATTTAATTAATCGACATACCCACATGCGTGCTGTATTGACGCGCGAAGGTGATTATTTTGTGCCGCTGCGCGCTCGTTTAAAATTGGCACGTAAGGGAAACGCTGATTTGTTTATTGCGCTGCATGCCGATTCTTATTTTAATGATCAAGCGTTTGGTGCATCGATTTATACTTTATCGCAACATGGTGCATCCACAGAAGCGGCGCGTTGGCTGGCGCAACGGGAAAATTATTCGGAATTGGGTGGGGTTGATTTAAGCGAGTTGGTTGATCAAAGCTATTTGTTACGTTCTGTATTAATTGATCTTGCGCAAACCGCAACGATTACCGATAGCTTGCGTTTAGGCAGTGTGATGTTATCTGCGCTGCGAACGCTGACTCGACTTCATTATACGCATGTTGAACAGGCACCTTTTATGGTGTTGAAATCGCCGGATATTCCATCGATTTTAGTTGAAATGGGCTTTATCTCTAATGCAAATGAAGAACGACGTTTGCGCGATCAAGACTATCAAAATAAAATGGCTGAAGCCTTATTTAACGGCATTCGGATTTATTTACAAAAATATCCCATCACAGGTGGATAATGCTAAGAATTCAAAAATTAAGTTCCATTCTCGCGAATCAAATCGCGGCGGGTGAAGTGATTGAGCGTCCAGCATCGGTTGTCAAAGAATTAGTAGAAAATAGTTTGGATGCAGGCGCGAGCAAAATCGAGTTAGAGATTGAGCAAGGTGGAAGCCGATTAATTCGGGTGCGTGATAACGGTTCGGGGATTCATGCCGATGATTTGGTTTTAGCGTTGAATCGGCATGCGACAAGCAAAATTAAAAATCTAGATGATCTTGAACAAATTAATACATTAGGTTTTCGTGGTGAAGCATTGGCGAGTATTAGTTCGGTGTCACGTCTGACTTTATCATCTGCAATTGCAAATCATTCTGGCTGGCAAGTTGTTACGAGTGGTACGGAGGAAGCACCGCAATTTAATCCGACAGCGCATCCTGAAGGTACTACGATAGACGTGCGCGATTTATTTTTTAATACTCCGGCCCGTAAGAAATTTTTACGTACCGAAAAAACCGAGTTTGACCATATCGATGAATTAATCAAGCGCATGGCATTAAGTCGTTTTCCCGTTAGTTTTACCTTAAAACATAATCAAAAACTGATGCGTCAGTATCGCGCTGCACAATCTGACGTGGAGCGATTACAGCGCGTAGAAAGTTTATGCGGCGCTGCATTTGTTGAAAACGCATTAAAAATCGAAGCAGAAATAACGGGTTTAAAATTAACGGGTTGGATTGCATTACCTACCTTTTCACGCGCACAAGCGGATTTGCAATATTTTTATGTGAATGGACGAATGATTCGCGATAAGCTGGTAAATCATGCCGTACGTCAAGCGTATCATGATGTCATGTATGGTGATCGTCATCCTGCCTTTGCACTTTTTCTAGAAATTACGCCAGACCAAGTGGATGTGAATGTGCATCCGACAAAACATGAAGTGCGTTTTCGCGAAAGTCGTTTAGTGCATGATTTTATTTATCATAGTTTAAAAGATGCTTTGGCAAATGTCCGTCCAACAACGACGTCTTTTTCGCGCGAGCAACCAACACATTGCCAATCACATAATCATCATCAACATAGCATGCCATTTCAAGTTCGTGAGCAAATAGCCGTATATAATAAATTGCAGGAAGAAGTGACGCCTGAACCTTATTCAGAACCTCCCATTCAACAAAGTCATAGCACAATTCCGCCATTGGGATTTGCGTTAGCACAACTAAAAAATATTTATATTTTGGCGGAAAATGCGGAAGGTTTGGTGTTGGTAGATATGCATGCAGCGCATGAGCGCGTGATTTATGAAAAATTAAAGAAAAATGCCGCAGAACATACCATGGTTGCTCAGCCGCTTTTGATTCCGCTGACGATTCATTTGAGTGAACGCGAAGCGAATTATATTGAAGAACAGCAAGTTTTATTTCGACAACTTGGCATGCATATTGAACGTATGAGTCAAGATACGGTAGTCGTGCGTGAAGTGCCGGATTTATTGCGTGATGGTCCAGTGGATCAATTAGTTCGGGATATTGCTGCGGATTTGGTAGAGAATCAAAAATCAACACGCATCGATGATGCTTTGTTGCAATTACTCGGTACCATGGCTTGTCATGCTGCAGTGCGTGCACAACGCAAATTGACCCTACCCGAAATGAATGCATTGCTGCGTGCGATGGAAACCACGGAACACAGTGGTCAATGTAATCATGGCCGACCCACCTCAACCACATTTTCACTGGCTGAATTAGATAAATTATTTTTGCGCGGTCGCTGATGAATGAAGTCAAAGAGCATCCCATCATTTGTTTGATGGGGCCCACGGCCTCAGGAAAAACCAATCTTGCTATCCGTCTAGTGCAACAATTCCCGTTGGAAATTATTAGTGTGGATTCTGCGATGGTTTATCGCGGTATGGATATTGGTACAGCGAAACCGAGTTTTGATATTTTAAAATTAGCGCCTCATCGCTTAATCAATATTCGCGAACCTGAAAACGCTTATTCTGCGGCAAATTTTCGGGATGATGCGTTAAAAGAAATTGCAGACATAACGCGGCATAAAAAAATTCCATTATTAGTTGGCGGTACCATGTTGTATTTTCGCGCTTTGCAACAGGGTTTATCACATTTGCCCTCTGCTAATCCAACGCTCCGAAAAAAACTTGCGAAAGAAGCAGCCGAGTTAGGCTGGCCTGCTTTGCATGAACGCTTAACTCGAGTGGATTCAGAAGCTGCAGCGCGTATTCATCCACATGATAGTCAGCGTATTCAGCGAGCATTAGAAGTTTATGAAGAGACGGGCAAGCGTTTGTCTCTCTGGCAACAAGAAAGTGGTGAAGCCTTATCAGGTTATCAAATTTATAATTTTGCCGTTGCGCCAAAAGACCGCGCCATTTTGCATGACAGAATTGCACTGCGTTTTAAACACATGTTGGCAAATGGATTTATCGAAGAAGTGCAACGCTTATGGAATCGTGGTGATTTGAATATGGAAATGCCCTCGATTCGTTCGGTGGGTTATCGTCAGGTGTGGGATTATTTGCAAGGTCATTTGACTTACGAGGAAATGCAGGAGCGCGGAATTATTGCGACACGTCAATTGGCTAAGCGTCAGTTAACTTGGTTGCGTAGTTGGCCGAATGTGGTGTGGTTTGATAGTGAGGCTGATGATGTATATGAACAAATTGCGGGGGTGGTTAAAAAAATTTTGTGACGGACACGACACGCCGTTGCTTAGAAAGCCTTCCCAGCAGGGCTACCCTGCACACACATCTTTGTTTTTAAA
>CAYRUP010000073.1:0-9724 GCA_964427485.1 uncultured Coxiellaceae bacterium
CTAATAGATAATCTTCACGATCTTCTAAAAACTGCTCTAATGCCTTGCGGATATAGTAGCTTTTAGAGCGATGTGTTTCACTAGCAACTTTCTCTAGCTGCATTTCTAATTCTTTGGGTAATCTTACTGCTATCATAAATCACCTGTTTTCGTCATTTGTAATACAAGTATAACACTAATCCTAAAAAAAATCGACCCCCGCACCTTGGGCCGTTATAAGCCCTAGATAATCAACATCGCATCGCCATAACTATAAAAACGATAACGCTCTCGTACTGCTGTTTTATATGCCTGTTTTATATTTTCATAACCACCCAAGGCCGATACCAACATTAACAATGTCGAGCCCGGCAAATGAAAATTAGTAATCAGTGCATCCACGCAACGAAATTGGAATCCGGGATAAATAAAAATATCGGTATCGCCGGAAAAAGGTTGGACTTTTCCAGTAAGGCTCGCAGTTTCAAGACTACGTAGCGCAGTCGTACCCACTGCAATAATACGTCCGCCACGCGCTTTGGTTTTGGTAATTTGCTCACAAACAGTCAGAGGAACATCAACATATTCTGCATGCATGCGATGTTCTTTGATGTTTTCAACTCGTACGGGGGCAAACGTTCCCGCGCCAATGTGCAGTGTCACATAAGCAATTTCAACACCTTTCGTTTTGAGTTCGTTAAATAACTCTACATCGAAATGCAAACCCGCCGTCGGCGCTGCCACAGAACCTTTGTGTTCGGCATAAATAGTTTGATAACGTGTTTTATCATTTTCGTCAGGTTTACGCTGAAAATAAGGTGGCAGGGGAATTTGGCCAATTTCTTCAATCACATCCAAAATGGGACGAGAATCATAACAACGTAACTCAAACAAATCCTCGTGACGATGCATCACTTCAAAAGAAATTCCCTCAGCAAATAACAACTTACTTTGCGGTTTAGGTGATTTACTTGCACGTACCTGCGCCAAAATGCGATGCTGATCTAAAATACGTTCCACCAATACTTCAATTTTTCCACCGGATTCTTTATGACCTAAGAGACGTGCCGCAATCACTTCCGTGTTGTTGCAGACGAGCAAATCGTTTGGCGAAATCAGTGCAGTCAAATCGGTAAATTGACGATGCGTCAGCACCCCCGTTTGACGGTCTAAACAAAGTAAACGACTCGCGCTGCGTTTTTCCAGAGGATAACGCGCAATGAGTTCGTTGGGTAATTCATATTCAAAATCGGTTAGTTTCATGGTTGGCTCGGGTTTGTACCCCCATCCCCGACCCTTCTCCCAGCAAGCTGGGAGAAGGGAGCTAACATAGATATAGAGCTCCCTTCTCCCGTTTACGGGAGAAGGGCTGGGGATGAGGGTCCTTAAGTTATTTCCGGCGCAGCATTAAAATCTTCTTCGCCCTTATTCTGTGAGTGATCCGCTGCCAAGAACATATACATAGCAGGAACCACAAAAAGAGTGAATAGTGTACCGATTGCGATGCCAGATGCAATAACCACCCCAATATTAAAACGACTCACCGCACCCGCACCCGTTGCCGTAATAAGAGGTATCACACCTAACACCATCGCGGCTGTCGTCATCAAAATAGGTCGTAAGCGAATGCCTGCCGCCATTTCAACCGCCTCACGTTTACTTTTTCCTTCATGCTGCAAATCATTCGCAAACTGTACGATCAAAATCCCATGCTTACTGATTAAACCAATCAAGGTGACCAACCCTACTTCCGTATAAATATTTAAACTCACCCCACCTATACCCAAACTAATAAAAATCATCGCGCCGCAAATAGACATAGGCACTGAGATCAACACAATGAGTGGATCTCGAAAACTTTCAAACAAAGCAGCTAAGGAAAGGAAAATGATAACTAACGAAAAAAAGAAAGACGCCAGCAAGGCATTTCCTTCTTGTTCAAACTGGCGCAATTGACCCGCATAATCCACAGTATAACCTTGCGGCAAAATAGTACTCGCCAATTCTCTCAATTTACTAACTGCTTCACCCAGCGTAATGCCAGGCATCGCAACCGCTGAAATTGTCGCGGAATTAAGTTGTTGAAAATGATTCAACGATTCTGGTTGTACTGAGGTTTTTACATCCGCAATGGTGGACAACGGTATAACTTCGCCTTTGCGCGTGGTAATGTAATAATTCAATGGCTGGGTGACATTCTGACGATAATCACGAATCATTTGGGGAATCACTTGATACGAACGTCCGGCAAAATTAAAGTAATTGATATATCCTTGACTTAATGCAGCGCCCAACGAATTACTAATTTCTAACATGGTTAATCCAAACTCTGCCGCTTTATCGCGATTCAAAAGAATACTCGTTTGTGCTTTATCCAATTTGAGATCGGTATCCATATAGATAAACATACCTGATTCTAATGCTTTGGCTTTCAAGGCCAAACTCACATCATTGAGATTAGCAAAAGGATCCGTTGTCGTTATCACAAACTGGATGGGTAAGCCGCGCGAACCAGGCAAAGGAGGCAGCTGAAATACCGCAACCATAGCGCCCGCAATTTTTTTTAATTCACGCTGAATTAAAGGTTGCAATTGATTTGAAGTACGTTTGCGCTGATCCCAAGATGATAATCCCATACCTACAATACTGGTATTTAGGCCGCTTGTACCATCAATTTGAAAAACCCGTTGTGTTTCGGGAAAACTTTTATAAATCTGATAAACAGCATTTGAATACAATTGCGTTTGTGCCAACGTCGCATTCGGCGCTGTGATTACCTGAGAAATGATAATGCCTTGATCCTCCATAGGTGCAAGTTCTGATTTTGATGTTGAATAAAGAAAATAAATACTCAATAAAATAATCACCGCAAAAACAGCGGTAACCATCAGGGTATCCAAAGAACTATGCAAAACCCGATGATAATTATGTTGTAGTTTTTCAAATTGTCGATCAATCCATTTAACAAAACGCTGACTTCTATCATCGTTGTGATTCATTTTTAAATATCTTGAACACATCATAGGTGAAAGTGTCAATGCAATAATCGCTGACACTGCAACAGCACCTGCGAGAGTAAAAGCAAATTCAGTAAATAAAGCGCCAGTCAATCCACCCATAAAACCAATTGGTACATACACTGCAATTAATACAACAGAAATGGCAATAATCGGATTCGCTAATTCACGCGCGCCCTGAATCGCAGCTTGAAATTTTGGCGTTCCTTGTTCCATATGCCGTTGCACATTTTCCACGACAATAATTGCATCATCTACGACAAGTCCAATCGCCAGTACCAGTGCGAGCAAGGTCAACAAATTGATGGAATAACCCAGCAAAAACATAATAAAAAAAGCACCAATCAACGAAAGCGGAATGGCCACCAATGGAATAACGACTGAGCGTAAGGAACCCAGAAAAAGAAAAATAACTAACGTGACAATCGACAAGGCTTCAAATAATGACACTACAACTTCGTGAATAGAACTATCCACAAACTCGGTTGAATCATAGACTATTTTCCCATTCAATCCTTGCGGTAATTGCTGTTCTACAGTGCCAAATACTTCACGTACTTTTTTGATAACCGTTAAAAGATTGGCAGTGGGCGCGACTTGAATACCAATATAAATAGCCTGTTTGCCATTAAAACTGACGGATGAATCATAATTGGTTGCCCCCAGCGAAACTTTTGCGACATCACCTAGCCGGATGATGGCACCGTTTTGTGATTTGATAACCATTTTCTGAAATTCTGCTACGCTGCCAAGTCCAGTGTCTGTGGTTAAATTCACCGTAAACATACTGCCATCCGTACGACCGACTGCAGAAATGACGTCATTTGTTGCTAATGCATTTCCCACATCCGTCGGTGTCAATCCATATCCGGATAACTTCACTGGATCAAGCCAAATACGCATCGCAAATTGGCGATTACCCAAAATTTCCGCGGTTTGAACGCCTGGAACTGCTTGAAACTTCGGTTGCACGACACGCGTTAAATAATCTGTGATTTGATTATTTTCCAATACATCACTGTAAAAACCCATGTACATTGCATCAATCGTTTGTCCAACTGACAGCGTAATGACGGGAAGTTGTGAATTTTTAGGTAACTGATTTAAGACCGCACTGACTTTGGTGCTAATTTCCGAAAGTGCTCTATTCGGATCGTAATTCAGCCGCAAATTAACTGAAATTATGCTTACATTTTGTGAACTGGTTGATGTTATATAATCAATTCCACCGGTTTGGGCAATGGAATTTTCCAATGGTGTAGTGATAAATCCCGCGACAACTTCGGGCGCGGCACCCGTATAAGTTGTGGTGACTGTGATAACGGCATTTTCGGTAAAAGGATATTGTCGAATCGGCAACATTCCTATCGAACGCAAACCCATTGCGAGAATCAACAAACTGATGACAGTTGCTAGTACCGGTCGTTTAACATAAATATCGGTGAATTGCATCGCAACTTCCTTAATACTCGTTTGGCAATTTTGGAGCTGGATTATTAGGCGGCATGATTGAATTATTGATCGTAATCAAACTGCCATTTTTAAGCTTGAGTTGACCGCTTGCAACGACTGTTTGGCCTTTTCGTAAACCTTTTAAAATCACGACTTGATCACCGCGCGTTTCGCCAGTGGTGACAAAGGATTGATTGGCTGTGAGTACCGACTGACCATTTTTATCTTTAATTGTAGTTACGATGTAAGCGATGCTGCCATAAGGATTAAAACTGATAGCCGTTTGCGGCAGTGTCAAAAATGGTTTAGCTTCGCCTATTGTAACGCTAACACCTGCGAACATGCCTGGCGCTAATTCAAACTTTGGATTGGCAATGGTCGCTTCAACTTCAACATTGCGTGTATCAACATCCACGCCTGGATTAATCGTAGTAATTTTTCCATAAAAAAATTGTTGTGGATAGGCATCCGAGTTGAGAGTAACCGGCATGCCCACTTTCAGTTGCGCGAGCGCTTGCTGAGGCACATAAAAATCCACGTAAATGGGATCCAGTGTTTGTAACATCACCACGGTATCACCTGGATTGACATATTGTCCTGGATTGACTTTGGAAATTCCCAAACGACCGGTGAAAGGTGCACGTATCGATTTTTTCAGAACGACGGCTGCTTGTTGTGCGACTTGTGCAGCGGTGTTTTTTACATTCGCAGCATCGGTGTCTAAGGTTTCTTTGCTGACCGCTTTAATTTTATATTGCGCTTTATCGCGATTGTAGGTAATTACCGCAATTTCTGCATTGGCTTCCAGTGAGTGTAATAAAGCAATGTCATCATCCGCATTCAATTGCACAAGTAAGGTGTTTTCTGTGACGTTAGAACCCGGAGTGAAATAAATTTGTTGCACCATGCCAGCAAGCTGTGTTGTCACATTCACTCCACGTATCGCACGCAAACTACCTGACGCCGTTAGTTTGGGTTGCCATGATTGATAATCCACTTTCATGGTTGAAACAGTGATCACCGGATTACTATTCCCTGCCATGTAATGTTTAAACAAAAGAACCATGACCATTTTATAAATTAAAATGCCGCCGAATAAAATGCCGACACCAATCAGCATGATTATCATTCTTTTTCTGGTTGATTCATTTTGCATGTGATCTCCTAGCTTTATGCTTTATACATCGACATTTTATGTTCGACTCTCTGTGCGATGTGACAGCAATTGCGATTCCACCAACCTCCGCCTAATGCCTGGAATAATGCGGCTGTATCAGTATAACGTGCTGCTTCCGCTTGAATACGACTAATCCGTGCTTGTTGATATTGTTGTTCTGCGGTTAACAGTGATAAATAATTCACGCCGCCTAAATGAAATTGTTGTTCGGTTAAGATTAACGAATTACGCGCAGCAATTTCCGCATCTTTTTGTGCGCGTAACGTTTGTGCGTCATGTTGCAGTGCACGCAGCGTATCAGCTACATTTTGAAATGCGAGCAATACGGTTTGTTTATACTGTGCAAGCGTTTGTTGATAGGTATCAATTGCGGCGCGTTGTTTGGCAAGCAAAGCGCCCCCATTAAAGATCGGTTGTAATATATTGCCGCCATAACTCCATACAGCACTTCCTGGGTTAAATAAATTATTGAAAGCGGTGGTGGTCCAACCATAATTTACATTTAATGTAATTTGCGGATACAAATTGGCAGTTGCCACACCAATTTGCGCGCTAGCAGCAGCGAGTAATGCTTCTGCTGCACGTATATCGGGTCGTTGTCTTACTAACAAGGAAGGAATACTAATAGGTAACTCTGCAGGTAAATTTAACCGTGCGAGATCAAATTTCGGAATACGGTCTTCACTGGGCAATTCTCCCATCAGTACAGAAAGCAAATGATTCGCTACTGCCAAATTCTGCTGCAACGGTGGCAAGGTTGCACGAGTTTGTGCGAGTTGGCTTTCCTGACTTAATACATCCGCACGCGATACGCCACCCGCATGGAATTGTCCTTCCACTATTCGCAATTGGTCTTGTTGTGATTTGATTAATTCATAAGTTGCTTGAATTTGAGCACGTAATGAAGCTGCGAGTATCGCTGTGGTAACTATATTTGAAGTCAACGATAAATAAGTGCCTTCTAATTGGAAACGTTGATAATCGACTTCATCACACAATGCTTCAATTTGACGCCGTGCGCCGCCAAACATATCCAATGTATACGTCACGCCCACAGTAGCATTATAAAGGTTATAGACACTCAAGCCACTTCCGCCGCCGAATGAAGCTTTTGCATCGCGTTGCCGCTCCGCTGCAAATTGCGCATTCACTGCAGGAAATAAAGACGTTCCAATTTGTGCTATCACATTTTCTTGTGCTGCACGTAATGCAGCTTGCGCTGCTGCCAAATTAGGACTATTGATTAATCCTTTACGAATTAAATCATCTAACGAAGCGGAATGAAAAACTTGCCACCATTCTGCTGGAATGTCTCGACCCGACAAAAAATACTGTGATTTTCCTGAGGCACCTGCTTTAGGTACACTAATGGTTTTTTTGGGTTGAGGGGATTCGGTATAGGTTGGGGTTTGTGGTGCGCTAGGCGAATGGAAATTTGGACCTACCATACAACTCGTTAAGGTCACACTCAAAAGTAGAATTAAAAATCGTAGTCCCTGATTTAGCATTCTCTCAAGCAATCCTGTTTCTATTTTTACATTAATAATCATATTAATACATCGTGCTCGTGGAAGAAAGGAGTATGCGTGGGAAATGCGCAGAATGACGCTTCGGCCAGCGCAAAAATAACCAACTCATTGATTATACTATATTTTTTTGTTTTAAGCCTGACAAAATATTTTTCCAAAAACTCATAACTTATTGATTTTAATCATTTTTTTCTATATTTACTCAGTGGTCTACCAAAAATTTTTATCTCTGCTATAATGATCAATATATTGATCAATAAACCCATTTAATGATCAGGATATTAATCATTATGAGTAAAAAGAAAATTATCACACTTCCTTCATTACAACGACTATTATCTGAACTGGGTGAAAATATCCGTTTGGCTCGATTACGCAGAAAATTTTCAGCTTCTTTAATTGCTGAACGCGCATGCATTGCGCGCAATACGTTACGAGCCATAGAGCAAGGCGATCCTCGAGTAAACTTTGGCGCTTATGCGAATGTTTTACTTTGCCTTGGATTAGAGAAAGACTTAAGGTTAATTGCTAAAGATGATGAATTAGGTCGCAAACTTCAAGACGCCAACTTACCCATCAAAGCACGCGCGCCTCGTATATTCAGCATTCGGTTAAAGAAGATGAAACCCCATGCATAAAGTACAGCAACGACATATTGAAATATACGCGCATTGGGAAGGATTATTACAACCTACAGGAATTGGAATCTTAAAGGCAACACCATCGCGAGGAAAAGAAATATTCTCATTTGAATACAATCAAGATTGGCTTAAAAACAAAGATGCACAAGCCTTAGATCCATCTTTACAATTATTGCAAGGAATACATTATCCCCCAACAAAACAAGAAAATTTTGGAATATTTCTAGATTCTTCTCCTGATCGTTGGGGACGTTTTTTGATGAAGCGACGCGAGGCGCAGCTTGCTCGAGAAGAAAAACGAAAAGAACGCAAACTTTTAGAATCCGATTATCTTTTAGGTGTTTATGACGAACACCGAATGGGAGCACTGCGGTTTTGTACCAACGCTAAAGGACCTTTTCTCGATAATAATAAAAAGTTTGCTTCACCGCCATGGACATCATTGAGAGAGTTAGCACATGCAAGTTTAGAGCTAGAAAAGCGTGATGCCGAACAGAATCCAAACTATTCAAAATGGTTAACAATGTTAATAGCTCCTGGTGGCTCACTTGGTGGCGCACGACCTAAGGCAAGCGTAATCGACAATAAAAATCATTTATGGATTGCAAAATTTCCCAGTAACAATGATGAATACGATGTTGGTGCATGGGAAATGCTGACTTATCATCTCGCTAAAAAATCAAAAATAATTATCGCCGATGCAAAAATAGATAAATTTAACAGTCATTTTCATACATTTTTAAGCAAGCGTTTTGATAGAACCAATCGAGGTGAACGAATTCATTTTGCTTCTGCGATGACATTACTGCACCGTTCCGACGGTGATGATGCTTCGACAGGAACGAGCTATCTAGAACTTGCTGAATTTATCATTCGACATGGCGCGCAGCCAGAACAAGATTTAGAACAATTATGGAGAAGAATTGTTTTTTACATAGGTGTTTCGAATGTCGATGATCATTTACGGAATCATGGTTTTATCATGCAATCTAAAGGTTGGATATTATCACCCGCATTTGACATTAATCCTAATCCGAATGGCGATGGATTAAAGCTAAATATTTCTGAATCAGATAATTCCCAAGATATCACTTTAGCAAAAGAAGTCGCTGAATATTTCAGAATAAATTCGAGCAAGGCAGATAAAATCATACAGGAAATTTTCGGAGCAATTGCAGCTTGGCGAAAAGTAGCGAAAGCACTCGGCATAACGACTAAAGAACAAAATCAAATGCAAAATGCGTTTCGTTTATAGAAAATCGTTGCGCACAATAGAATCAACTTTGTAAGCCATCTCTCAATCTCTTAGCTTATTTTTGCCCATAGAAAAAATAGTTAATTCTAAATACTATATTCTCAGGTTTTTGCGTCCGATCCGCTGCTGCCTAAAAGGAAGTTACAATGAAAAGTGCAATCATCATTGATTTCGCCGCTTATCAAGAGCACCAAGATACGCTATCTGAAGTGCCCAATGATAAAATTGTTTGTTGCTCAGATGAATTAGCCCTTGCAATTCAAACACTCATCCTACAAATGCGCAAAACCAATCCGCTTAAACAAACGGGATAACGAATAATCAAGCAACCGAAATACGACACATATCAATTAACGTGCTAGGTAATAACCCCAGCACTAAAGCCGCTGCCCCATTAATCGTAATTGCCACCATCGAACCGCGAGTAATGGAAAGATGCGAACCCACCAACGCTTCTTTGGGTTCTTCGAAATACATCAACATCACAACACGCAAATAATAGTAAGCACCTATAATCGCAAATAAGAGTGCTATTGCAGCTAACCAAACATAGTGGGCTTCGACTAATGCTTCAAGCAAGCCTAACTTTGCAAAAAAACCAACCGTGGGGGGAATACCTGCCATGGAAAACATCAGTAACAACATCATAAACGCGAGCCAAGGATTACGTGCGT
>CAYRUP010000074.1:0-9662 GCA_964427485.1 uncultured Coxiellaceae bacterium
GATGGCCCTTTTGTCATGTTCTTAATTCTCCATGTTTTCTAATTAGAAATTAGCGTATAAATAATCAACGCGTTGAGGATACTCTAATATGCCTTACCGTAGCAAGAATTTCGTTTGTTGCTTGAATATTATGGTAAAATTCGTTTTATTACACTTATGCGCACAAGTATAATCCACTAAATCCTACAGGCGATTGATCGTTCTAATTTGCATGAAAATTGAATTTTATTTAACATGTCGCATAATATTAGCCGATTACCATACTGATACCTTAAGTTTATGACCAAGCAAAAAACGCTCACTCGCACCTGTATCGCTTGCGGAATTGAAAAACCGCTATCGGCTTTTCTGCAGATTACAGGCGCACAAGGTACGACCTACGGCAATATTTGCTCCCGTTGCCGAAGTTTAGGTATCAAGGAAAAAACATCGATTTTAACGCCCGATGATGAACGTGGCTCCACTTCGTCTGGTATGCGTATTGGGGCTAAACAACGGTTTGAAATCGACCAAAAAAGACAACAGGAATATCAAGAAGCTCAAAACAAGCAAGAACTAGAATCAAAAAAACGCGAAAAAATGGTCGGAGATCAATCCGAGCGGCTTGATGAAAAGGAAAAAGCAGAAAAAACCCATCGTGAAAACTATATTGAAGAAAAGAAAAAGGGCTTTCTGAATTATCAATCTAAAAAGCTACCTCTCAGCGGGCAATACATTGGGCTGAAAAAAGATGAGCCCACGCAAAGTAATATTTTACCTGTTCAAGAAGAAAAACCTACGACCGTGGAAGCGCTCAAACAGGAACCGAATACTTTAAGCAATGTGACTATCTCTGAGCAGAATTCTTTATCCAAGATGCAAACTTGGTTAGGAAATACGCCTATTGCGAAAGATATTTCACAGCTTTATCGAAATGCCGCTCAAACCAAACAGCTGCAAGAAAAAAAGAATCTCTTATTAAAAACAACTACCATTCAAGCTAAACAAATTCAAGAAAAACAAAATACGGTTATTAATCAAAATAAACAGACACAAGAAAAACTCAACTATTTGCAAAATACCACGACCCAAAACAGATTGACCCAAGAAAAACGTAATCGAGAAAAACTTCTCGAAAAAGATCCGCGCGAGTTTATTGAAAAAACTTGGGGACCTTCGTCGAGGAAGCGTTAGGGCCTGTTTACAATTGGCTTGGCAGGTTTTGATGTCATCCTGAGCGCAGCGAAGGATCGCCTTATCATAATTTAGTGATCCTTCGCTGCGCTCAGGATGACAAACAGACCCTAGCATCCTTCATTCTTTTTTAACAAACTCACCCTGAGACGTAACAGTATAATGCTGGTCATTATGATAAAAAGAAACCAGATTTTCGAAACGTAAGGAACCCTCTTTTATCTTAATAAGAGGATAACCATGCGCATCTTTGTGATCTGCATCGGGTGCGGAAATAATTTCATTGCGGTTAATTTTAACCGCGAGATAACCATGTTGCTGTTTATTCGTTTTTAATTTGATGGCTATTTCAAGATTATTTTTATCTGTGTAAATTGGGCGATTCACGCTGTATTCATAAAAAACCTTAGGTGTTAACATCGCAGACCAACTACGAAGTATAAGACCTTGCGCATTATACAAATACACATAAACAATAATTTTATCCGCATCCTCTTTCTGTTCCATTGCTTGTGCGGTTGTTTCTCGTAATTTTTGCTTTTGTGACTCTAAGTGTGTCAAGAGTCCTTGCAAACGATCGCGGACAAAACGGAATTTATCTCCGACCTGATATTTTTCACGCAAATCAGAATCCTGTTGAATCGTATCCCGAATCAATTGGATTAATCTTTCGTGCTGTTCTAATTCATCATCTATTGGCATGCGGCAAATCGACCTGTAAGTGGTACAAAGACTATTATAGTTACAATCTTCTTTTTGAGGAATCCGTTAACAAAATATCTTCGAGTATTTTACTCACTTTGTTAATTTGTAAAGAAGTTTCGAGGAGATATTGTACTGACTTGGAAGGTCCACCCACCTGGGAAGGCGCCGCATTTTGTAAACCCATAGCTAATCCATACGCTTGGTTGGCTATTTCATGCAGCGTATTTTTTGCAGCATTCATTTCTGAATATACCGACATATATTTAATCCACTCTCTAATATTATTTTCTATTAGAATAACATATTGAAACCTTGTTGTCTCAATGCTTCATAAAGCACAACAGCCACCGCATTGGACAGATTTAAGCTGCGTGAATTAGGCAGCATTGGGATGCGGACCAAGTGCTCTGGATGAATCATTTCTAGCACCGTACCTGGTAAACCTCGGGTTTCCGGGCCAAACAATAAAACATCATCCGGCTGATATTGAATATCGGCATAGGAACGATTTCCTTTGGTTGAACAGGCAATAAGTCGTTTTGATTGAATTTGAGCGCTAAATTTTAGGTAATTCTCATGATGAAGAACGCGAGCCCATTCGTGATAATCTAAGCCTGCCCGTTTAAGTTGTTTATCGTCGGGTGCGAAGCCTAACGGATGAATCAAGTGCAGCGTGGCGCCTGTGTTAGCACACAAGCGAATAATATTTCCCGTGTTGGGCGGAATTTCGGGTTCATACAATGCGACGTGCAATACACTCATTCTCTATTTTGTTGTTTATTTTTCTCAAAATACGGATCGCCTAGCTCTTTGTTACGCTGAATAAGATAAGCACGACGCTGTAAATAAGCGTTACGTAAAAAAACATACTTATCAATCGCAGCTTGTTCCATCACATTTTGGAAACTAAGCAAATCAGCTCGGCGTGAAATCACGCCTAATCCATATAATTCATAACGTGCAATGGGCGGATGAATATGAGGATATATTGAAAAAATATAATAATCGACGGGTAATCCAATCGCATCGCGAGGTGTACTTGGCCCAAAGAATGGCAACACTAAATAATTGGAATTGGTATAACCCCATTGTGCTAACGTCAAACCAAAATCTTCTTTATTAGGCTCAAGACCGATATGAGAAGCCACGTCAAAAAAGCCCAAAATACCCACCGTAGTATTGATCACTAATCGCCAACCATCACTCGTAGCTTGGTAGAAATTTCCCTGCAACACATCATTCGCAACAGTTGGAATTGTATCAATATTTGTAAAAAAATTGCTGATCCCTTTCACAACTGGCTTCGGTAGGACGGTATTATAAAAAGTGGCAATGGGTTTTAAAATTGCTTTATCAAGAACATCATTAAAATGATACATCACGCGATTAAACGTTTCATAAGGATCTTTTTGCTCTGACGGAGTTGTTGCAGTGGATGTGTCATCCGACGGAGTTGTCGTAGTGGTTGCATCATTTGACGGAGTTGTCGTAGTAGACGTATCTGATGAAGTTGTTACAGTCGATGCTTCATTCGATGCCACAGTCACAGGCGCTACCTCAGCAGCAAATAGATTGCCCGCTAAACCGAATAGACATACGCTTGTTATCAATTTTGACATCATTTTATTTGATCGCTTATAGATTATATTTAAAATAAGCCTAGTGTATCTTTCTCTCACGCGTAATGCCAATGAGATTTGCGTTTATTTGGTATACACTACCGCGCTAAGTATACGCAATTTCTAGGAATCAGGAATTATGTCACAAGTACCACACCCACTCGCGTTGATCATTCTGGATGGCTGGGGTTATCGCGAAGAAAAACACGCAAACGCGATTGCAGAAGCACATAAACCCCATTGGAATCAGTTTTTGGCACTCTATCCACATACTTTAATTTCAGGTTCGGGGCGTTGTGTTGGTTTACCCGATGATCAAATGGGTAACTCAGAAGTCGGTCATTTAAATATGGGTGCGGGACGTATTGTAAACCAAGATTTAACACGCATTGATCTCGCGATTCAAAATGGTGAATTCTTTCATAACAACGTTTTGGTTAATGCGATTGATCAAGCGGTGCAAGCAGAAAAAGCCGTGCATATTCTCGGTCTCATTTCACCGGGCGGAGTACATAGCCATGAACGGCAAATTCAAGCTATGGTAAAGTTGGCTAAAGAGCGTCACGCAAACAAGGTTTACATCCATGCTTTTCTCGATGGACGCGATACACCACCCAAAAGTGCAAAAGCTTCATTGACTGCATTAAGTGAATACTGCGCTAAATTACAATGTGGAAAAATCGCCTCACTCATTGGCCGGTATTTTGCGATGGATCGTGACAAACGCTGGGAACGCGTTCAAGAAACCTATGATTTACTTACTCAAGGAAAAGCATTTTATCAAGCGCCGGATGCAATCCTTGGTTTAGAAATGGCATATCAGCGCGGCGAAATAGACGAATTTGTTAAAGCAACTACGATCGGTACCCCTTCGATTATTCAGGAGGGTGATAGCGTTATTTTTATGAATTTTAGAGCGGATCGTGCGCGGGAAATTTCTCAGGCATTGATTGATGAAAATTTTACGGGATTTTCACGTGACACATGGCCCAAAGTTAATTTTGTCACTTTAACCGAATATGATGTCACTTTTAATGTACCTTCTGCATTTCCGCCAGAACGTTTAAATAATCTTCTCGGTGAATATTTAAGTGAGCAACAGCTTAAGCAACTGCGCATCGCAGAAACAGAGAAATACGCGCATGTCACTTTCTTTTTTAATGGTGGTATTGAAACACCGTACCCGGGTGAAGATCGCATTTTGATTCCTTCACCTAAAGTTGCAACCTATGATTTAAAACCTGAAATGAGTGCATTCGAAGTGACTGCACAATTAGTCGAAGCGATCAAAAGCGAAAAATACGATGTGATCATTTGTAATTTTGCCAATCCCGATATGGTAGGACACACCGGCAATTTACCTGCAACCATTCACGCCATTGAAGTGATAGACACGTGTCTCGGTCAAATTGTTACAGCTTTACAACAAGTCGGTGGCGAAGCAATAATTACCGCAGATCATGGTAACGCCGAATTAATGTTTAATGACCAGACGGGACAACCGCACACAGCGCATACCCATGAATTAGTCCCGTTTATTTATATTGGTCGAGAGGCGCGTGTCGCTAAATCCGATGGTATACTATCGGACATTGCGCCCACGATGTTATATCTATTGGGGCTGCCGCAACCGAAAGAAATGACAGGGAAGTCGATAATTGAATTATGCGAAAATCAAAATGGATTTTAAATAAATTAGTTACACTATTTCATTCCAGCAAACGTGAAATAGTGTGGTTTTTTTTATTGTTGCTCTGCCTCAATGCTGCAGCCTCAGCCAACCCCTTTAGCACGAAAAAATTTGCGCTCTCACAAGTTAATAATCAAATTCTCTCTTTGCGTGAAACTATTGTGGAAAATCAACAACGTCAAGCAACGCTTTTACAACAACTCAAAACCATTGAAACTACCTTAGGCAAACTGAATGGCCAACTCACGCATTTAACGCGGGCATTGGCGGAAGAGCAACAAATTTTAACATCATTAAAAATGACGCAACAAAAAATGTTAGCCAAACTTAAATTACAAAATAATGCGCTCGCGGAACAACTCCGCGCCACGTATCAATTGGGAGAAATGCAGCACTGGAAAATTATGTTGAATCAAGAAAATGTCGGTTCCATGAGTCGGCATGTTACTTATTATCGTTATCTCAATCTGGCGCGTTTGAAATTGATTTCGCAAATGAAAGAAAACCTCATTCTTCTCACCCAATCCATTCAAGCTTCCAACATGCATCAACAAACCTTAAAATATCTCGTCGCAAAAAAACAGCGCCAGCAAGAATATCAACAACGCACTTTAGATCTTCGGCAAAAATTAATTGCCGCGCTTGGCATACAAACCAAGACAAAACAGCAACAAATTGATAGTTTGCTTCAAAATCAAAAAGCGCTGCAAGAGACCATAGCTAAACTAAAAGAACAATCTATAACCATTAGCGGTCAATCCTTCAATCAGCTACAGGGAAAATTAACTTGGCCAATTAAAGGCTCACTGCTGACTGCCTTTGGCAGTCTTTTAGATGATGGCAGTCATCGATCCATGGGCGTCATGATCAACTCACAACCTGGAACACCTGTCCGTGCCATTTATTCTGGCAAAGTCATTTTCGCTGATTGGTTACGCGGATATGGATTATTAGTTATTATTAATCATGGTCATAGTTATATGAGTCTTTATGGCCGCAACCAAACCATCTATGCAAAAGTCGGAAATTATGTGAAAACCGGAGACGTTATTGCCAGCACCGGAAACTCGGGCGGCTATAAAAGAGCAAGCCTCTATTTTGAAGTGCGGCAAAATGGTTCGCCTGTAAACCCAAGCACTTGGTGCCGATAAACTCCCTGTGGAACTTAAAATAAGCTATACTTAAAGCATGAGGGTCCTTTAAGGAAAAAGCCTATGAAACGTCATATTCCGCTTTTCATTATTGCTGGTTCTTTAAGTGTGGTATTGTCTGCTTCATTCTTTACTAATGCATTCGCTTTCAAAGATGATCAAAAAGATATTACAACATCGGCTGCCATTGTATTGGATAAATCGGGCAAGCCGGAAAAAACAAAAGATTCACTGCAAGAAAGTGACGTCTCTCGCTTTACGAATGCAATTGCACAAATAAAAGATTTTTATGTGCAACCGATTGGCGATAAAAAATTATTAGAAGATGCGATACGCGGAATGTTAAGCGGCCTCGATCCCCATTCAGAATATCTTGATCAAGATTCCTATAAAACGTTACTGATGACAACCAGTGGTGCATTTGGTGGCTTGGGCATTGAAGTGACAGGTGAATATGGCGTGTTGAAAGTCATTAGTCCAATCGATGATACGCCTGCCGCCAAAGCCGGTATAAAATCGGGCGATTACATCGTTGCAATTGATGGCAAACTCGTTAATGAAATGACATTGAATGAAGCCGTCGATAAAATGCGCGGCAAAAAAGGGACGATTGTTGCTTTGACCGTCCTTCGCAAAGGCAACAAAGAACCGATAAACTTTAAACTCATTCGTGATGAAATTCGTATTGCGAGCGTAAAAAGCAATATGCTAGATAATGGATATGGCTATATCCGTATCAGTGAATTCCAAGAACCCACTACTGAACTTCTCGTTTCTGCTATTAAAAACTTACAGCAACAAGCCGGTGGAGAATTAAAAGGCATTGTGCTTGATCTCAGAAATAATCCAGGTGGTTTATTGGAAACGGCTGTGCAAGTTGCCGATGTATTTTTAGATACTAAAAAACTGAATAATCAATATAACGATTTGATTGTTTATACAGAAGGACGTTTGCCGAGCGCAAAATACAGCGCAAAAGCAACCGGAACGGATTTATTGCATGGCATACCTATGGTTGTGTTAGTAAATGAAGGATCGGCTTCTGCTTCTGAAATTGTGGCTGGCGCACTGCAAGATTATCATCGTGCAGTCATTGTCGGCATTACCAGTTTCGGAAAAGGCTCCGTGCAAACCGTGTTACCTTTAGATGATAATCACGCTATTAAACTCACCACAGCACTCTATCACACCCCGTCAGGCCGCTTGATTCAAAATAAAGGAATTACCCCTGATATTGTTGTGGAAAATTTACAAATCGCCGGGGATAAAACAGATAATCCCATGATTGCGCCTATCCGAGAATTCGAATTGAAAGGACATCTGCCTGGCAAAAGTACGGATACGAGCACCATAATTAATGATGACAAACTCGGCTCAACTTCACTCGCGCGCACGGACTTTCAATTGTATCAAGCATTGGAAATTTTAAAGACGATGCGTATGTTGGGGTATAACAATCCTATGTCATCGGTTGTTGTGGCTCCTACTACTGCGGTTTCGCAGAAATAATTGTTAACACCCTCATCCCCTGCCCTTCTCCCGTTTACGGGAGAAGGGAGTTTTTATATATTAAGCTCCTCTCACCAAAACCACCTCAATCTCAACCGCCGCATTTTTTGGCAATGCAGAAACTTGTATCGTCGTGCGTGCTGGATAAGGCTCTTTGAAATATTGGGCAATTGATTCATTTACCGCACTCACATCCGCTATATTTGTGAGATACACCGTGAGTTTCACAACATGATCCATGCTGTCGCCCGCCGCTTCCACCACGTGTTTGATATTATCGAAAACTTGATCCACCTGTCGTTTAATATTACCTTCTACGAGCAGCATAGAAACGGGATCCAGTGGAATTTGTCCAGAAAGATAAACTGTATTGCCAACTTGCACCGCTTGAGAATAACTGCCAATTGCAGCAGGTGCATTTTTGGTATTGATGACTTGACGCATAAGATTTTTTACCTGAATACAAATTTAAAGCTGACAATAGTAAGCCAGCCTTTTAAAAAGAGCAAACAACCTAAATGAAGGGTTGTTATTTTTCAACGATCTCTTTTTCTACTTTGCTGCAGTTACAGCTGCATCCACACGAAGTTTTACAGCAGGCACAATGCGAACGGCTGCAGCAACATAAGCAGAGATTATAAATCCAAGCCAGCAAAAGTCCGGTAAAAAATCCTGTTACAAATCCCCAGGCACCCATAATCACAGCGCCTTTTACTGATACCTCTATACCAGGATAAAAAGCTGCCCAATGATTGATGATATCCGTTCCAAAACCTCCATGTACTGCTGAAAGACCGACTGCCAGCATACAAAGACCATGAAGTAACCCGAGCGCAACCCCTAGAGCTACTGCACTTAATCGTGCGCGCTTTAACATAACGCCTCCTCACCTTTGAAGGATTAAAATCACATTATTTATTATATCAAAAATGGCTAAATTTATTCTCAATAGATCCTATATATTGATTACACACATATTTCAAAAATTTAATATGAATCATTGCCCAATAAAGTTCAATTTGATAGATTGCGTTTTCTTTTTCGCATAACTTCCTGGAGATACACATGAACAAAAAAAATATTTTAATTTGCCTGACAGCCGCAAGTTTACTGATCACGAATGTAAGTCATGCTAAAGAACCTAAAAATATTGATCTCGCCAAAGTCACTCTCATCAAATACCATGATTCTGGCGACTATCAAAAAGATCAGGCAAAAGTAGTTGATAAAGCCATGCAATATTTGAAAACACGTTTGGAAAGCGAAAAGCATGCCAAAAATCAAAAAAAATTCGCACTCGTATTAGACATTGATGAAACAGCATTATCAAATTATCCAACTATGCTTGAGATGAATTTTGGCGGCACATTAGAAGCCATTGATGAAGCCGAAGGACGCGGCGTTGATCCTGTGATTGCACCCACACTCGAGCTTTATCGTTATGCAAAAGAAAATAATATCGCTGTTTTTTTTGTAACAGCGCGTACTGAACCTTATCGTGCTGCAACTGAGAAAAATCTTGTTAATGCCGGATATAAAAACTGGAATGGATTGTCACTCAAAGCAGAAACCGATAAAAACAAATCGTCGGCACCTTACAAAATTAATGCCCGGACTTTAATTGAAAAACAAGGTTATGATATTTTGTTAAATATAGGAGATCAACAAAGTGATTTAACTGGCGGTCATGCGGATAAAACATTTAAATTACCGAATCCGTATTATTTAACTCCTTAATTTTTTTACCCTACGGGCGCGCTATCCCGCGCATGTTTTCCACATAAAAGCATTATAGGTATCTACACAGGTCACTCA
>CAYRUP010000075.1:0-9559 GCA_964427485.1 uncultured Coxiellaceae bacterium
AAAGACATGCGCATAAATCATATCAACAGCAATTTTCTGATTAACTGTATAACGTGCGCCTAAATTAATCCCATATTTATCGCCATCGGGAAACGCTAAAGTACGACTGGAATCGACCGTTGGTGTGGCTTCATATTTCAACGATCCGCGTAACATCCATTGCTCATTTAATTTGTAGTGCGTACCGACACTAAAGTCAAATGTATTGTGAAAATTCTGCGGCGATACGGCATTAACTGGACCTACAGGCGACGCGAAATTTTGTCCATAATAATACTGGATGACGCTCCATTGGTCATAGGCAATGGTACCCATCAACGCCCAAACAGGATTCATATCATGGTAAATACTCAAAGTCGTCGTCGGCGGCAGAGGAATATTGACTTTAAATTGGTTTGAATTAAAACCACCGGTAAAATCACTATAGCCATCCATATCCATCACGATTTTCGATCGATAATTAAGACCCACACGCGTTGCATCCGTAACGCGATACAACACACCTGCATGCCAGCCGGTACCCCAATTATTCGCACTGTAACGTGATATAAGATCAAGAGGAGCCGCTGGACTCAACACATGGAACCGACTATGAATTTGGAAATAATGAATATCCGGACCTGCACCTATCGACCAATGATCATTTACTTTCATCGCCAAACTGGGTGCAACATCTAACGTTTTCGTGCTGATATGATTAAGGGTATAACGTGCATCCGAAAGCTCACCATAATCTTCCATTAATCCCCAGGCCGGTGTCACTGTGATACCAAATGCATAACGTTCCTTGAACGGTAAAGAATAATGGAAAGCCGGCAGCATTGTAGCGGGATAGGAGCTCGCGCGAGAGTTTACCATGTTGTAGTTAAATGGACTGAATGGCGAATTAAAAGGGGGTGGCGGAAATGGGGCTGTGGACGACCCAGAAAACTGTGTGCGTTGCATCACACCAATTCCTGATGCAACTAATTGTTGGGGCAAATAGACGAGACCCGCTGAGTTATACCAGTTGGTACCCGCATCCTCAACTACGGCTGCTTCACCTGCATCGGCTAAGACAGAAGCGCTTTGAAATTCCAATCGATACCCTGCCGCGTTTGCTTCCGATGACAATGCAGTCATTAAGCTGAGCACGCTTAAGCTAATTATTTTCTTTTTGAATCCCTTCATTCGCATTTTCCTCCCTATTTTCCACATTTAAATTCGCTGCAAAACCTTGATGATCTAACAATAATTGGGTAAATGCAGGTGCATCAACAGGCTTACTGAAAAAATAGCCTTGCACGTAATCGCATCCTTTCATTTGAAGAAATTTTAATTGCTCTTCTGTTTCTACGCCTTCTGCAAGCGTAGTCAAGTTTAATTCTTTTGCCATTGCTATAATAGCAGAAACAATCGTAATACTTTCCTCATTTGTTGGAATATCCCGCACAAAAGATTGGTCGATTTTCAATTTATCAATAGAAAATCGTTTCAAATAACTTAAACCTGAATACCCCGTTCCGAAATCATCTACAGCAAGACTTAAACCGACACGCTTAAATTCTTTGATGATGTGAATAATAGCTTCATCTAAAATTGCAGTTTCCGTAATTTCAAGCTCAAGAAAACGCGAATCAAGCCGTGTTTTTTGCAAGACATTTTCAATGGTCATAACGAGATTAGGCTCGCGTAATTGTTTCTCCGCTAAATTGACAGCGACTTTTAACCAGGAAAATCCCATTTCATGCCATTTCAATGTTTGTATACACGCTTGCTTCAGAACCCATTCCCCAATCGGAACAATCAAGCCATTTTCTTCTGCAATGGGAATAAAGTGGGCGGGAGAAATAAAACCACGCGTAGGATGTTTCCAGCGTAACAATGCTTCCATGCCACTGATTTTTCCGTCGCGCAAATTGATTAACGGTTGATAGTAAACTTCAAGTTGATTATTTTCGAGTGCTGCATGCAAATCGGTTTCTAACTCGAGTTGCTTAGGCGTTTCAGCATTAATTTCACTACGATAAAACTCGAGTCGATTACCACCAAATTGTTTCGCTCTAAACATGGCAGCATCCGCATTAATAAGTAATGAATGCGCATCGTCGCCATCTCTTCCATAAATACTGACACCTGCACTCGCCGTAATTTTGACACCTTGTTTTTCCAAATAAAATGGATCATCTAAGATCGCAAATAATTCTTTAATTTTTGCATCAACCGTTTCAAATTGCAGTGGCACCAATAAAATATTGAAGGTGTCTTTGCGAGAAATAGTTAAAATAAATTGCGTAGTTTCATTTTTTGCGCGTTGTGCCAACGCAGTCAAACGTGCCGCCACAGATTGAATAATAGAATCACCCGCATGATGACCTAAACTATCATTGATCATTTCCATACGATTCAGCGAAAAACACACTAAAGCAAAAGTATTTTTAGTACCGTTAACCGCATGAATCGCAGATTCAATGTATTGCGGCAATAAACGTTGATTCGGTAAATTGGTGAGTAAATCATGATTCGCTTGATAACTCACTAACGTATTTTCTAATTTCAATTTGAGTGAATCTTTAAACCATTGTGTACTTCGATGATTAATACCAATCAGGAAAAACATATAAATTAGCGAATAAGCACCAATGATATTATGAAAAATTCCACCCTTATAAAAACACGACACGGCTAACGGCAAAAGAATAATATTTAAAGTGACCACGCCTAAACGAAATTGTCCAATTGTTCCAGTCGAATACCCTGTTGTCGCCAAGAAAATTAAAATAAGTGCCAATGCTTGTCGCGTCGTATCATCCGGCATTAAAAATATGCTGGGAATCCAAGAAAGTGCACAGCCTGACATGACAACAGAATAAGCCCATCCCCACGTAAATAAACTAAAAATGTATTTGAATTTCATGTAAAAAAAATAAAGCGCAGATAAAGTTATCATCATGAAATCAAATACGATTAACCAAGTGATTAAAGCCGATTGCGAAGTATACCCACGATAATCAAGAAAAAGCAGAAAACTCACTAACAAACCGGTGATGGTGCCTGGCAAGCAACCTTGATAAAGATGATCAACCAAATCAGCCCTGACTTGTTGATTGATCCGGAATTTCTCGTCATTTGAAATCTGGCGCTGATCAACAACTATATCCATATAGTTCTACTTAAGTTAAAAAATCATATCAAAATCCGGACTAAATGAATCCCTATTTAGCCCGGGACTTTTTTAAATTAATGTGTCACATCCATTGTATAACAACCTTGCAAAGAGTCCAACTTTACTCCTGGTTTTATTGCAGCACAATATGCAGCTGCACCACCCTTGACCCCACTAAAGGGTTTTTGTCCATTTTCTAGCTTAAAATCTTCATACATAATTCTGTTCCACAATTCTATAATCTTAAATTGATGTGTGACTTTTTCACTGACTTCATTGGTAAACTCGGCATACGCAAAATTAAAGCCTTTTTCTGCGGCTCGCTTAATTGTTTCATTATCTAATTCTGTGAACATGCCATGACCCATATATTCTTTTTCGACACCTGCAATCCAAAAATGAGCTATTTTACCTTTCTTGAAATGCTTACCCGTCACAAATGGTTTGGATAATTTAGTTAATAATTCAAATACGGGCGTTAATTTTGGATAATGCGAAAGTTCAGGCATGAAGGGTTCAGCAATATCTTCAACAATGATAAATGCAATGACCCGCTTTTTATCATCGAGCGCCACAGTGCTTAAGCCCTCTTTTAACGCTTTATCAACAACCTCCGTCGCAAAAGGTTGGTATTCTTCTTTGGCTACATGCAAATGTCGAGTGATAGGTTCACTATTACAAAATGAACGGATAAAAAGATCAATGACTTGTTTTGCATGCTCTTTTTTCAGTGTTTCCACTGTGTATTTCAATTGAACGCTACTCATACTCACCTCCTCAAATTAACTTTTAATGTTTTGAACGACGTTTCTAACGATCATTTCATTTTTCATTTCCAATTCTAATTTTAAATCTTTAATAAATTGATCAATTAATTGTTTCGACACGTTAGTTAAAACACAAATTGTAGCAGTTTCACCGGTAATCATGAGTTGATATTTTTTCGCCATATCCATAGAGGGTTTTGGAAAAATGACGTTAAAGTGAAATGGATAATAAACTTTTTCCGCGCCGTAGACTTTGACTAATTCCTCATATAAATATTGCGCGGTAGCTAAATTTTCTTTAACTAATTCTTTTAATTTTTCTGCGTTTTTATGTAATCCTAGCGAACGCAACGCATTATAAAACATTAAAACATTTAAGCCTGAACGCGAGCCTGTAATCGTTACATCAAGAATATTACCGACATATTCGACACTGCGTTCTGTTTTCTCAAACGCTTTTTGAAAAAATTCTTTACGCGCTAAAATGATCCCACAAGGTTGCGATAAACCAGGATATTTATGGGCTGAAAATGCCAGGGTGTTGACTCCTAATGCCTCAAAATAATTGGGCACATCACCAAAGGGCTTAAGAATAGGCATAACAAATCCAGTCAAAGCCCCATCAAGGTGAATTGTGTAAGTTGGTTTTGGCTGCATTGTATCGAGAATTTTTTTAATATTGGGTACATCATCAATTGCACCTGTAATAGTTGTTCCTATATTCGCAATGACAATGATAGAACTATTTGGATGCGCACCTAAATGAAATAAGAGTTCCTTTTTAAATTCGTTTAAATCCATTGATCCATCTGAATTCGCAACGACAGGTTTAATATTAAGACGAAGTATTTCGGCAATTTTAGGAATCGAATAATGCGTATGATCTTTTGTATAAAACACCGTGGGCGTCAATAATTGTTGCGCAATACGATTGCTCTCAGAAATTGCATCTCTGACATCAATTATTTTTTGCAAATGTATTGTTCTAGCTTGATAGTCATTATTCGGTATTTTTGCTAAACCAGCCAATAATTCCTGTTCTTCTTTAATTTTTAATTTTGTGATGTCATCTCGTTCGATAATCGTTGAAATGGCGGAACTAATAAGAAAACGCTTCGACCACCATAATCCAGCAAAATTGCCTTCAGTCCCACCTGTCGTGACATAACCTCGGACAGAATATTCTGACAAACCATAATATTTTTCTAATATCGCAATTAATTTTCTTTCGTGACGTTTAACTTCCATACGCGATGTTTCGGAATCTTTAAATGGATCACCCACATTATTCAACAAGACATTGGCCAAACTACCCGTTTTAATACCTAACTCGTTATTATCAACAATGCCAAGAAAAGTGAGAAGTGAAACCGGATAACCTAATTTATGATGCGCTAATGAGGTGATATAACGCAATAAAGCGTCGTAATCATCAAGTTGATTGTCATTAAAATCGATGCGGTCATCTGACGTGCGTTTTCTCCACATAGAACAACAGCCTCGTTAAAATGCCTACACACTATAATACCATATAATATAGAGCGACTTAGCAGTAAACGCCATATAGAGATGCTTGATTTTTATATGACTACTCTTCAGAATGGAAAGATGATACAAAGCGGATTCATAACTCCTTGCTAGGAGGTTATATGAAATTACGCAATAAAATAATGCTTGCGGTATCGATCGCATGCATTTTATTTCTGATTGTAAGCAGTTTTGTTGCAATTCGCGAATCCTTGGACATTTTTATCCCGGTTACTATTTTGTTTTTTCTCGCTATTTTTAGCTTCGTTGACTATTGCGTTGTTAAACGTATAGAAAATATCAATTCACCTAACTCGACAAGAGGAAATGATGAAATTACTGCAATTGCTTTACAACTCAATGAATTACTAGAAAATACTGAAAATCTCAAACAGCAACTTCATAATAATACTGAAGAATTAAAAAAAGCCTATGCTGAACGGGAAAATAATCACTCCATCAATCAACCTGAGCTTAAAAAAAAGAAGGTGCTAGAACAAACCGTTGCACACAAAGATAGTTTGACAAATTTACCCAATCGCATTTTTTTCAATGACACGCTGAATAAAGCAATTAGTTATGCGAAAAGACGTAATCAATTTTTAGCAATCTTAATTATCGATCTGGATGGTTTTAAAAAAATTAATGAAACATTAGGTCATACTTTCGGTGATTATGTATTAAATAAATTTGGCAGTCGTTTAACAAAAACCTTGCGCTCAGAAGATTTGCTCGCTCGATTGAATGGTGATGAGTTTATTGTTTTACTTAACGATATTACCAAGCCAAAATTTGCGAGCGTCGTCGCAGAAAAAATTTTACATGCCTGCTATAAACCCATAAAAGAATTCTTTTTGACGGCAAGCATTGGCATTTGTATTTATCCAAATGATGGTAGCTCGCTTGAAGAATTACTTAATAATGCAGACAAAGCGCTTTTTAAAGCAAAACAATTGGGTGGTAATCGTTATCAATTTCATACCCATGAAATGGATGTTGAAGCGCGTGAATTTATTAAACTTGAGAATGCTTTGCAACAATCCATTTTGAACAATGAACTTGTGCTTTACTATCAACCCAAATTAAATATTAAAAAAGGCAGCATTGTCGGAATTGAAGCATTAGTACGTTGGGCACATCCAGAACTTGGCATATTAAACCCGACCCAATTTATTTCTATTGCGGAAGAAACGGGTTTTATTGCACAAATGAGTGAATGGGCTTTGCGTGAAGCTTGCAAAACTAATAAATATTGGCAAGACGAAGGTTATGAACATTTAACTGTGTCTCTCAATTTATCTCCACGTCAATTCCGTGATGAAAATATTGCAACGACCATTGCAAACATACTGCAGGAAACTGGATTGAATCCACAATATTTGGAATTAGAAATTAATGAAGCCACTGTTATGGATAACATTGAAATTGCCACTGAACGGCTTATGAAGATAAAAGCGATTGGCGTGCAAATTTCTATAGATCATTTTGGCGCAGGTTACACTTCGATTAGTCATCTCAAACGATTTCCAATTAATGCAATTAAAATAGATCAAAATTACATAAAAGGCGTGCCAAATAATCCCAATGATTCTGCCATCACTAATGCTTTTATCGCGCTTGCGCATAATCTCGGATTTGACATCGTAGCTGAAGGCGTAGAAACAGCGGAACAAGTTCAATACTTGACGGCACAAAATTGTGACATGATTCAAGGCTATTTCTTGAGTCATCCATTACCTGCACAAAAGATTGAGTTGCAGTTTAAAAAATTGATGGATCGCGCGCTACTATAAAATTTTTAATAAGAGAATTTATGAATAAATTAATAGCATCAAAAACTGAAACAAAAAAAATATCGTCAGGTGTTTTAGCTGCGACGAGTTTAAAAGTCACTTCTGAACTGATTGCACATGCTTATGAATTAACGCATATGGGACAATTAGCCTCTTTATTTGGGGCAACACTACTATTATTTGGTTTATACAATCCGCATTCAAGTAATTACATACTTATTTCTTGGTATACTTTTTATTTAACGATTTTTTTATCAAGAGTCATTCTAGTACACGTTTATTTAAAACAAAAAACACCCGAAAAACATCTCATGTTATGGAAAAGACTTTTTATCATAGGCGCATTATTAGGCGGCTTAAGCTGGGGACTTGTTGGAATTTTATTGTTTGCTGATGCCTCATCAACACAACAAATGCTTATTCTTTTCTTGCTCGCCGGTATCACTGCAGGTTCAACGCCTTTATTATCAGCTGAATTGAGCGCATTGCTTGTATTCAATTCTGCAGCTCTTTTACCTTTTATTTTTCAATTATTTTTTCTTGAATCCATTTATCCTTATACTTTTTATGGCATGATGACAACGGCTTATTATCTTTATTTAGTCATGCTTTCTATCAAGTTACATAATATGATCGCAAACGCGTTGGAATTAAAATTTGAAAATGATGCGTTACTTGAAAATTTATCTTTTACCAAAACACAACTTGAAGTGATCAATAAAAAATTGGCACATGCTGCAACACATGATCCGCTGACTAACTTGGCTAACCGCAGTCTTTTTGAAATGAATTTGATAAATGCCCTGAAACGAGCACAAGTTAAAAATGAAATTTTTGCTTTACTGTATATTGATCTGGATAATTTCAAGGAAATAAATGACGCGTATGGTCATCACATTGGTGATCAATTACTGCTGGTGCTCGTTAGCCGACTCAGAAACAATATCGAAAATCCAGAAACGATTGCGCGCCTGGGTGGTGATGAATTGACAATTATATTGGAAAACATTCTTGACCCTGATGCAATTTATGCTGCAACCAATAAAGTCTGCAATATTCTTGCAAATCCTGTCATTATTCAAAACCACACTATCGTCGTGACTGCCAGTATTGGCATTGGCATTTATCCACTTGACGGTGAAGATGCCGATACACTTTTGAGAAACGCAGATAAAGCAATGTATTATGTTAAGCAGCATGGTGGAAATAATATTCGTTTTAGTACTGAATCATCAAAAATCAGAGCGCTGCTTAAAAAAATAAAAAATCAATCTACTACCTATTAGGAATGTTATAATAAGTTAGTAACTTTCAATTTTAAAAAAATAGCGAGGTATTTTATGATCTGCGTTATTAATACAAATTCAAATACCTGCCGAATTTATCATTATCAAAAACATCCAGCACAATTAACACTTTTAAAAGAAATCATTCATCCAGAAAGTAAACTCAAAAAAAGTGATTACCTCACATCAGACAAACCGGGTCAATATCGAACAGATGTGACTTCTGGCGGCGGAGCTTATTCGCAACGAACGGATCCCAAAGAAGTTGAAATTGATGCTTTTTCTCGAGAAATCGCGAAAGAAATCGATCTTGGCAGAACAAAAAATACCTTTGAAAAATTAATTTTGATTGCGCCACCCCATATGACAGGATGTTTATTCCAACATCTTAATAAACACGCAAAGGAATTAATCATCAATAATATTCAAAAAGATTTACAGCATTTGAAAGATCATGAGTTATTAAATTATTTGAAAGAAAACGCGCAATATCCGGATGGTTAGCTTCGGGTCCACACCCTCATCCCCTACCCTTCTCCCGCAAGCGGGAGAAGGGAGATAATATTAACCTATCAACTGCACAAAATAAACAATCAATAAAATCACACTTATCACAGCTAATAAAGGATGTCCAAGCGCTAACGCTTTCGGTACAGGTCTGCCACTCATATCAATCGTAAACATCGTGAGACCACCTAGCGCTGCAAGCACAAATAGGACTAAACTTGTGATAAGTAATGTGGATGTATGACCTAGTGCCACATAAGTTATTAGCATGAGTAATGCGAGACCGGCAATAATACCATGAATGAAAACAACCGGCTTGGGAGTGGGTCTATTTTGTAAAATAGCTGTCAGTACAACAGCTCCTAACACAGCAGCAAATAAAAAAAAGATAATAATGGTAAATAGCATGAGTGAATCTCCTATTGTTAAATCATTCCCTAATGGTTAGCCGAACTTAAGTGTAGCAAAACAATATCATTTTTCTTAGTACACGACAAAAATTTATTTCAACCCCACAACACGTCGTCCCGGCGT
>CAYRUP010000076.1:0-9549 GCA_964427485.1 uncultured Coxiellaceae bacterium
TAACATAGTTATATCACAGACCCGATAAGTATATTATCATGAGTTGTTTCAGCAAGTCTTTAAAGCAGCAGAACTCGCTGAAGTATCGCCAGTGCGTGGTTGCATGATTATCAAACCGTGGGGGTTTGCATTATGGGAAAATATTCAGCGCGTTTTAGACGATCAATTAAAAGCGACGGGGCATAAAAATCTTTATTTTCCTTTGTTAATTCCTGCTAGTTTTTTGGAGCAAGAAGCAGCGCATATTGATGGCTTTGCAAAAGAATGTGCGGTGGTGACGCACACCCGTCTCGCGAAAAATGAAGCCGGCAAATTAGTCCCTGCGAGTCCGCTCGAAGAGCCTTATATCATTCGTCCAACGTCTGAAACCATTATTGGGGAAGCTTACTCACGCTGGATTCAATCTTATCGCGATTTACCGTTGCTCATGAATCAATGGGCGAATGTCATGCGCTGGGAAATGCGGACGCGGATGTTTTTACGCACTTCTGAATTTTTATGGCAAGAAGGTCATACTGCCCATGCAACTGAAAATGAAGCTCGCGAAGAAACATTAAAAATTCTCGAACTTTATACGCGTTTTGTTGAAGATTATATGGCAATGCCGGTCATCAAAGGCGAAAAGTCTATCAGCGAACGTTTTCCAGGTGCAGTCAACACCTACACGATTGAAGCCATGATGCAAGATAAAAAAGCGTTGCAAGCGGGCACTTCACATTATCTAGGCCAGAATTTTGCGCGCGCATTTAATATCAAATTTTTAAATAAAGAAGGTAAAGAAGAATTGGTGCATACCACGTCGTGGGGTGTCAGTACACGCTTGATTGGTGGTTTGATCATGACACACAGTGATGACGATGGCTTAATTGTTCCGCCTCGCTTAGCGCCTTTGCACGTGGTGATTCTCCCCATCATCCACAAAGAAGAACAACGCAGTGATATTATTGCTTATTGTCAGAAAATTGCCGACGAATTGCGTCAGATTCCTTATTTCAATCGAAATCTAGCGGTTGAAATAGACCAACGTGAGCTTCCCGGCGGTGAAAAAGCCTGGAGCTGGGTCAAAAAAGGCGTGCCCATTCGCATTGAAATTGGTGCGAAGGAATGCCAGGCCAATACTGTATTTCTCGGACGACGTGATAAGGAATATAAAAATCGGGAAGCACAAGCGCTTCGCCAATTTCTCGCAACAGTCACGCTTACGCTCGATGAAATTCAAGCGAATATATTTAAACGCGCCCTGGATTTTCAACAACAGCACACCATGGAAATTAATTGTGAAGCCGATTTTTATGAATATTTCACGGAAAGCGATGGTGGATTTGCACTCGCGCATTGGAATGGCGACCCAGCGATTGAAACAAAAATCAAACAAGATTTAAATGTGACAATACGCTGCATTCCCATTGTTGAAAAACCTGAACCAGGCGATTGTATTTTTAGCCAGGGTAAGAGTGCGCAGCGGGTGGTGTTTGCGAAATCGTATTAGGGGTGGTCCCTACCAGTTTTTTCAACTTTATGCTAATCTTGCGGCATTCTTAAAACACAAGGAATTATCTCTTATGAATGAATTAGAAAATACCATCAGCAAACTTGCCATACATGGCAAAGGCATTCTTGCTGCGGATGAAAGCGCAGCAACCATTGGCAAGCGTTTTAATGCTGTCAATACGGAATCAACAGAAGAAACACGCCGCACTTATCGCGACATGTTAATTACCACCCCCGGCATTAATGAATTCATCGCCGGTGTCATTTTATTTGAAGAAACCTTGCAGCAAAAAACCTTAGACGGCACTCCGTTCCCAGAAAAATTAAAACAACTCGGCATTCTGCCAGGTATCAAAGTAGACAAGGGTTTAGTCATTCTGCCAAATACGACTGAAGAACAAATTACCCAAGGTTTAGATGGTTTAGCGGAAAGATTGGTTGAATATAAAAATAGAGGGGCTGCATTTGCAAAATGGCGCGCTGTTTATACCATTTCAGCAAATACACCTAGTTCACTTGCGATGGAAGCGAATGCAGAAGTTTTGGCACGTTATGCTGCGCTATGCCAAACAAACGGAATTGTACCCATTGTGGAACCTGAAGTATTAATCGATGGCGAACACACAATTGAGCGCTGCATGGAAGTGACTGATCCTGTATTACATGCTGTATTTGATGCGTTACAGCGCCATAAAGTCAAATTGGAATACATTATTTTAAAACCCAGCATGGTGATCAGCGGCAAAAAATGTGCTGTCAAAGCATCTGTCGAACAAGTTGCGAAGGCAACCTTAACCGTGTTGCGTCGCACCGTTCCTGCTGCAGTCCCAAGTATTAATTTCCTGTCCGGTGGTCAATCATCCGAAGATGCAACAGCTCATTTGAATGCGATGAATGCCATGTCAGCGAATTTGCCCTGGAATATCAGTTATTCTTATGCGCGCGCTTTGCAAGATTATGCAATGAAAATTTGGCACGGCGACAATAAAAATATTCCTGCTGCGCAGAAAGCTTTTTATCAACGCGCTAAATTAAATAGTTTAGCTGCCATTGGGAAATATTCTCCTTCTATGGAAAAAGAAACCTCCATGGCATAACCGATGGATTACTGTGATTCTTGCTAAAATGGAATTTACCTTATGACAATGACCTTAATGAATACGATAGAAGCCAAAGAGCAATTTGCCGATTTAATCAATCGTGTCGCACACAACAAAGAGCGCATTGTTTTAACTCGACGCGGAAAAGAGATTGCAGCGATTATTCCACTGGAAGATTTAAGCTTGTTAATGGAATCACAGGACAAGCATGATTTGCGTGAAGCCATTGATGCTTTGAAAGAAGCACGTAACAACGGCACGATCACACTTGAGCAATTAAAAGAAGATTTGGGTTCATAATCCGTGGCGACGACTCCTTATTTCGTACAAATTGCGCCGAAAGCCGCAGAACAAATCAAAGCGCTTCCACTCAAATATCGGAAATTAGTTTTCAAATTAATGGAAGCGCTTGCGATTAATCCACGTCCGCCTGGAGCAAATAAAATTGAAGGCATGACTGGTTTATATTGTGAGTCGATTAATCATCTGCGTTTAATTTATAAAATTGAGGAGCAGGAGATTTTGTTGTTGTTGGTGAAATGATGAAATACCCTCATCCCCCGCCCTTCTCCCGCTTGCGTTCGATGTGAGTTTACACCTATAGCTCCCTTCTCCCGTTTACGGGAGAAGGGCAAGGGGATGAGGGTCTTAACGAGAACTCAATGCAACGCCACCCCAATCCACTTCCCAATCAAAAAAGTCACCCCACCCGCAAGACAACCAATCAGCAGCATACGCAACCCACTTAAAATCGCACTGCGATTTGTAAAAAGACTCAGCATGGCACCCACTGTTAATAAACATAAACCCGTTAAACCAATACTGACATAAATAGTCTTGTCGCTCGTCAAAAATAAAAACGGTAATAATGGAATGAGTGCGCCAAAACCAAATGATAAAAATGAAAAAATCGCCGCGCCCCATGGAGAACCCAGTTCATTCGGATTCAAACCAAGCTCTTCGCGAGCCAACGTATCTAATGCTTTATTAGGATCGCTAATAATCAGATTCGCCATTTTTTTTGCTTCAGGATGCGACATCCCGCGCGCGCGATAAATATAGGCAAGCTCAGCGGCTTCTTCCTCTGGATACAAAGCAAGTTCTTCTCGTTCCAACTCAATTTGATATTCAAAAAATTCACGTTGCGAACGCATTGAAATATATTCACCCGCAGCCATAGAACAAGCACCAGCCAATAAACCCGCTACGCCAGACAGAATCACGAAATTATGTTCCACATTGGCACCCATTACGCCTAACACCAAACTGACGTTAGATACCAACCCATCATTCACACCAAACACCGTCGCGCGCAAATTTCCAGCCGTACTTAAACCTTTATGGCGCAACTCAAGATGCGCTGCCGCAGGATGACCCTCGGGGGCGGAATAAATAGACATGCCGCGCACTTTCATGGCGGATAAAATAAAACGAATTGGTTCAGCGCCAAATAACTTGACTAGCCCAACCACAAATCGAGTGCGAAAATCCGGCTTATAAACTAATGGCACACTCTGCTTATTCGCTTTTTTTAATTTATTTTCCCAGATTTTTGCCTGCTTTTCCGCCGTTTCAGACAACGCAATAAAAAGTTTTTTGCGTTCAGAATTTGTTTCGCGTTCTGCAATTTTCGTGTAAAGATAGGCGGAACATTTTTCTTCTTGCCAATTTTTTAAAATAGCCATGAAATCTCCTACAGGAATTGCGCCAAAAATTCAGGGACGCGTTGCTCTAACCAATATTCTGCATGCCACGGAACATCTCCCGTCACAAAACCCACGTGACCCCCTTTCTCTGTTAACTCCAGCATGACTTTTGGAGAAAGTTCATTTGCATGCGGCAAAAGATCATCTGTCATTAAAGGATCATCTTTTGCTTGTAGCAATAAGGTAGGAATTTTAATTTTATTTAAATATTGTCGGCTGCTGGATTTTTGATAGTAATCCTCGGCATTTTTAAAACCATGCAGTGGCGCAGTAATTTTATCATCAAACTCGCGCAAGGATTTTAATTTGTTAAGCGCTGGCAATTCGATCGGTGGTGTTTGAATTGCAAATTTATCCTGAATTTTTTTACATAATGAACGCATGAAATGAATTTCATAAATACGTGAAAATCCTAATTGCACACGTGCCGCGGTTTTATTCAATTCGAAAGGAACAGAAATTCCAACGGCAGCTTTAAGAGGATTCGCGTCACCTGATTCACCCAACCATTTCAGCAAAACATTCCCGCCCAAGGAAAAACCAATGGCGGCCAATGGCACACCCGGTTCGCGAGAACGAATGGCATCCACTACAACTGCGAGATCTTCTGTTTCACCCGAATGATAGCTGCGTGGATGACGATTAAATTCTTCGCTGCACCCCCGAAAATGCATGAACACGCCGCGCCAACCCTGTTGTTTCAGTGCAATCAACATCCCTTTGGCATAAGGCGAATGAACAGAACCTTCCAATCCATGCAACACCAACACAATCGGCCCATTCCCCTCGCTCAACCAATCTAAATCAACGAAATCACCATCCGGCAATTCAAAACGTTCTCGTTTTAAATTGATATTTTTTATTACGCGGCGACAGAGCGTCGGCCATATGGTTTGTAGATGTCCGCCGGGTAACCACCAAGCAGGTTTAAACGCGGGTTTAGAGCTATTTTTTGGCATGATATGGTCGGCTTAATGAATGTACCGCATCAATTAATGCCGCGACATTCTCTGGCGGCACATCCGGTGTGATACCATGGCTTAAATTAAATATATGTCCTGAACCCTTGCCATATTCTGCTAAAATTCGCTCGACATTGGCATGAATAATATCCGGTGTTTTAAGCAGCAAACTGGGATCCATGTTACCTTGCAAAGCCACTTTTTTTCCTACTTGCAGACGCGCTTTGCCTAAGTGAACTTGCCAATCAACGCTAATCGCATCACAACCTACATTCGCCATTAATTCCAGCCATTGCCCGCCTTCTTTCGTAAATAAAATGAGTGGAATTTGTTGTCCCTCGTGTTTTTGCAGCAAATAGCTAATCACTTGCTGAATATAACGCAAAGAAAATTCCTGATAATTTTTTGTATCCAACATGCCGCCCCAAGTATCAAACAGCATAACGACTTGCACACCCGCTTCGATTTGCGCATTAAGATGTTGGGCAACTGCTTTTGCTAAAGTCTCGAGTAGCGCATGCAATAAAGCGGGTTGTTCGCGATGGATTGCTTTAACCCTAGTAAAATTTTTATTAGCGCGACCTTCTAACATGTAGGTTGCCAAGGTCCACGGACTGCCACAAAATCCAATCAATGGGACTTTGCCAACTAATTCATGCTGGATCATCCGAATCGTATCCAATACATAGCGTAATTCCGATTCAGGATCGGGAACGCATAATGCCGCAACATCACGCGCAGTTCGAATGGGGCGCTCGAATTGAGGTCCTTCGCCTTCAACAAAATACAAACCTAGCCCCATGGCATCGGGTATCGTCAAAATATCGGAAAAAAGAATGGCTGCATCTAAGGGAAAACGCTTAAGTGGCTGCAAGGTAACTTCACAAGCAAGTTCAGGGGTCTTGCATAATGTCATAAAATTTCCAGCATGTTTGCGTATTTCCCGATATTCCGGCAAATAACGTCCTGCCTGACGCATAATCCAGATAGGGGTCATATCGACTGGCTCATGGCGAATGGCTCGGAGTAGGCGATCGTTTTTTAATTCAATCATGTTTTTGGCCTTAATATTATTCCCGCTATTGTCCTGCTATCGAATGCACCACGCAACAGGCTTTGCATGTCGCTCTATTTAGGTTAGGATATTTATTCAAATTTTTTATTAACCAATAAAGGAAAAAATAGCGATGCGCAAACATATTTTAGCAGCTACGGTAACGGGTCTTTGCTTGATCGGTGTAACCGCTTGCCAAGAAAAACCAAAAACAACGACCGAGACAACAACGACAGTTGAAACTCAGGCTCCCGCGGCAACCACAACACAAACTACGCAACCCATGGCCTCTGCTGATACAAACACAACTCAGCCAGCTGCTACTACAGAAACAAGCCCAGCGCCTGCTCCTACTGTAACAACAACCACACAACAAACCACAACGACAACCGCGCCAAGCGATACCACCAGCGCCGCGCCAGCACCAACAACACCAATGCCTGATACGACAGCGCCTGCCGCCGCTGCGCCCGCTACACCGACAGATAATGGCACAGCTACGACGCCGCCACCAGCACAAACAACGACGACCACGACTACGACAACAACGGCACCTACGCCAGCTCCAGCAACAGATGGCAGTACTCCAGCGGCGCCTGCTACACAGGCACAATCTGGATCGGGTTCTTAATTCGACCCTCATCCCCGACCCTTCTCCCATTCTGGGAGAAGGGAGCTTTTTTATCTCCCCATCACTTAGTCGCAAGCCAATGAATAATTTCTTCTGATACTGTTCGTACATTGCGCTTATCGGTTAATACGCGAAAATCAGCAATTTCTTGATATAAAGGTTCCCGTTCTTCTTGTAGTTTTTCTAGTATTTCTTGGCGATTTTTAACACGCAACAAGGGTCTACGGCTATCATTCACTGTTCGCGCTTGCTGATAACGAAGCGAAACTTCGAGATACACTACGATTCCATTATTGCGTAACAACGCGCGTGATTCTGCAGACAATATAGTGCCGCCACCCGTGGCCAAGACAATATTTGAAAATTTTGCAAGCTCAGCAACGACATTTTCTTCACGTTTACGGAATCCCATCTCGCCTTCCAAATCAAAAATCCAGCCAATATCAACACCTGTCCTCTTTTCAATTTCTTCGTCCGTGTCAAAAAAATCCATATTTAGCTGTTCTGCGAGGTATCTTCCAACACTACTTTTGCCCGCTCCCATCGGTCCAACCAAAAAAATATTTTTATGTTTTGCCTTCACCATCATGCCTCTCGCCTTGGGTTTTCTGGGTGAAACTATAGCATATTGATGGCACAGTGTTATCCTTCCAAAAAAAATTCATGCCGAATCGATAATCTTAGGCGTCACAAAAATCAATAACTCTCTTTTGTTTTCCACACGCTCTTGTTGTTGAAAAAGTAACCCGAGCACAGGAATTTGACTTAAGAACGGGACGCGGCGTCGCATATCACCTTTATTTGCCTCAAAAATCCCACCTAATACAATTGTTTGACCATTCCTGACCAATACATTGGTACTCATCTGACGAGTCATAATCGCTGGCACACCGAGAACCATGCGCTGACTGGGTCTATCTTGATTGATTTGCAATTGGAGCAACACTTTGTTGTTAGGCAATACTTGCGGAATGACTTTTAAACTTGACACCGCTTTTTTAAAAGCAACGCCTGTGGCACCACTGCGACTGATTTCCTGATAAGGAATTTCTTCACCCGATTCAATAAATGCAGGCTGCTGATTCGCTGTAAATAATCGCGGACTCGAAATTAATTCACCATGACCTGAACTTTCCAGCGCAGCCAATTGTATATCTAACAATGATCCATCCGCTAGGTGCACTACGGCTAACCCATAACGTGATGTTGTCACTGCCGAAGATGCTGCACTACTCTTCTCACCACCTTGAATGTCGCCCGACTGAAGCGCAAAATTGATCCCCAATTGTCGTTCAAAATCATTGTCAACGCTGGCTAATCGCGCCTCAATTAACACTTGTTTAACCGGTATATCGATCTTTCGCACTAAATTTTTAATCACATTGATATTATTTTGAATATCTTCCACACACAGTTGATTGGTACGCATATCCACATGCAGATAGCCGCGCTTTGTCAGCAAGGAATGAGCGCCATCTTGAATCAAATGGGCGATTTCTTCCGCTTTGGCATAATGAATTTGCCAAATCGCTGTCGTAAGCGGTGCGGTCGCAATCTCAAGTTCTTGCAACTTTGATTCTTCTTGTTTTTGTTCGATTAACTCTGTACGCGGCAACACAAACCAGACACGGCCTTCTTCAAAACGTGTTAACCCATGTGCATTCAGCACAAAATCGAAGGCTTCTCGAACCGTCATATTATGCAAATGTAATGAAATAGTTCCATTTATCTCGGGACTAATCACCACATTTTGTTGCAACTGGCGTGCGAAAATATGCAAAGCATCTTGAATATTGATACTTTGAAAATCGATGGCAACAGCAGGATTTTGCAGTGCAAATACCAAGGTCGGCAAAAGAGCAATCCATGCCAAAAATAAACCATACAATTTTTTTTTCATTTAATACTCACTCGTTAAATCAATGTATTGATGACCGCGAAGCATGCGCAAATAATGCGTGTTGACTTCTGTCACTAAAGTATTCTCACGACCTAAAGCATCACCTTTACGTACTTCAACCGTTTCCCCATCGGGCAGCATGACGAGCGCTAGCATTTCAACAGACGAGTTTAAATAGCCTGCTAAATGCATTTGTCGAATGGAAAAATCTTTCAACATATGATTACGCTTTTTTTCCAACAGGGAAAAATCATCCAAGCTTGCAACAAAAGGATCATTGAAATTTTTTCGCATAACAATTTTTGTTTGATTTTTTTCGCATACGCCAAATAACGTTAATTCCAATGCTGCATTTAAATTGGCGTGCTCTGCGGTTAAGCTAAGTTGTTTTAATAAAAATGGAAAACAAGCTTGCTCCAAATTAGCAAAAAAATGAATTATTTCTGGAAACCCACCTTGTAATAGAACGCGTATATTCAACATATCATCGCGCGAAAATTGTGTGGATGAAATAGACTGCAAAATGAGTCCACTCTTCTTGGCCTGATACAAAAACGATTCCATCAATTCATCTTTCGTATGCATGATTAAATGGTCAGGCTTGATGCTGCGACTTGAATCTGCCAACTCACTCTGCAGCGTTTTTTCACGTTGCGACAGAATCATTAAATGATTTATTTGCTTTCCGCAATCGACACTACCTAT
>CAYRUP010000077.1:0-9439 GCA_964427485.1 uncultured Coxiellaceae bacterium
CCACGAGCTGCAGTGCCTCCCTCTCAGTGGTTTTTTTTTTTTATCCCTGGCGCACCGACACGGGTTTTTCGTCATCTGGGGGGGTTTGGTGGGTCGACCCACTTCACTTTTTCCCTCGCGCAACCGCAATATCCCCAGGCTGCACAACAGTTCCCATATTATTTCCAAACGCATTACGTTCATAAGTAATAACCGCTGCTAATTCTTCATCACTATACTGTTCTTTAAATGCTTGCATGGCAGTACCAGGACGGCCATTTAAAACAGTATCAATATGTTTTTCAACAGGTCCGGTTGCAACCGGACTGCCTTTTAATGCTGGAAAAACGGGCGGGGTGCCGGAACCATCTGGTTTGTGACAAGTAGCACACATACCTAAATAAACTTGTTCGCCATGCTTCATAGACTCAGCTAATGTCGTTTGTTTTGCGGGCGATGTTGTTTGCGGCGTTTGAATGACAGTCTTACTGACGTCAGGCTTGGGTGTTGATATAACTGGCGGTGCTACATTGCCATTTTTTTGCAGCGCAACCCAGTTATTAAAATCTTTTTCTGGCAGCGCAATCACTACAATCGGCATATAAGCATGATTAAGACCGCACAATTTAGAACATTGGCCGCGATAAATGCCAGGACGATTGATGCGCGCCCAATTTTCATTGATATAGCCTGGGATAGCATCTTGTTTTACACCCAGATCCGTCACCCACCAACCATGAATGACATCATTCGATGTAATCAAAAAACGAATTTTTTTATGAATCGGCACAACCAAAGGATGATCCACTTCACGTAAATAATCAGGACCTTTTTTTGCATTCCCATGGATTTGATCATAAGGCGTTGCAATATTACTAAAAAAATTAATACCCAGATTTAAGTATTCATAACGCCATTTCCATTGATAACCGGTGATTTTAATCGAAAGATCCGGCTGATTTACATCATGCATATGAGTCAACACTTTGATAGCGGGAATTGCCATAGCGACTAAAATAAAAAAAGGGATGATCGTCCAAGTGATTTCTAACCATAAATGCGAATGAAAATGCGCAGGTTTTTTGCCAGGTGCTTTACGATGATAAATGATTGAATAAAGCATGACGCCAAATACAATAATTCCAATAACGACACAGATCCAAAATATTGTCATGTGTAAGCCATAAATATCATGGCTTACGGGGGTGACGCCTTCTGTTAGATTAAGTTGGAAATCAGCAAATGCAGCGCTGCTTGCGAAAAAGAGGCTAATCAGGGTACAGTGTGCAGCTTGCTTTATATGCATTATTACCATCCGTGGTATGCAACCATAAAGAAAATTATAGCGGAAAGTTAGGAGCACAACCATGCAAAATGATTCAACGAATAATCAAACGATAATGGCAGATCTAGTGCGTGATCTCATCAAAGAGAAACGTTCAAGCCGGCGCTGGAAAAATTTCCGCTTTATTTTATGGTTTTTATTGATAGCATTGGCTATTTATTTAATTGTTCTTCAACCTAATCTCAAAACATTAGACGATAATAATAAAGACTATATTTCATTAGTGCGTCTGGATGGCATGATTGCGCCGGGTGAAAGTTTTTCCGCAGAAACCTTATTGCCCGTGCTGAAAGATGCTTTTTCTGATAGTCATTCTAAAGGTGTTGTACTGGATATTAATTCAGGCGGTGGTACGCCCGTACAAGCTGCTATTATTCATGATGCAATTATTGAATTTAAAAATAAATATCACAAAAAAGTCATTGCAGTAGGTGAAGACACGATGGCATCGGGTGCCTATTATGTCGCAGTGGCGGCGGATAAAATTTATGTGAATCCAAATACACTGACAGGTTCCATTGGTGTCATCATGAAATCATTCGGGTTTCCGGATTTAATCAAAAAAGTAGGCGTTGAACGTCGTGTGTATGCTTCGGGTATCAACAAAGATAGACTGGATCCCTTTTTGCCGCAAAATCCGGAAGATACCGCCAAAATTCGTCAAGTGATTGGAGAAATCCATGCGAATTTTCAAGAAGCCGTTAAAGAAGGCCGCAAAGGAAAGTTGCAGGGTAATCCAGAGCAATTATTTTCTGGTGATTTCTGGTCAGGCGAAACAGCATTAAAGCTTGGCCTAGTGGATGCATTGGGCAATCTTTCCAACGTAGTGCATGATGAATTTCATGCGTCTGGATACAAAGAATATAGCGAACAGCCTTCTATCGTGAAAAGTTTACTGAATCAAGTGGGTGCTTCGATGAGTATGTTATTAAGTAATCATCGGGTGGAAGTTTTGGAGAGGATTTAGAGACGGCCTGCACCCTCATCCCTGCCGAGTTTTTTTGTTAGCTCCCTTCTCCCAGCTGGCTGGGAGAAGGGCCGGGGATGAGGGTGTACCTAATGAACCCCATGCCCACTAACCGTAGGCCCCCGCATCACCCAAAATGTAGGCGCGTTTGGCACCGGTAACGCGGTGCCGCCGCCCCATACTGGAATGATTACACCATTCCCATTGGTATAGCGAGAAACAGTCGGTGAGCCAAAGAAATAAATTGAGCTGGTATCTACCGTTGAAGCAAATAAACGCTGATTTACCGTAATATTGGCATGTGCGTTATCTTGCGTTTTAACATAAACAGTCCCCGTACGCAGGTATTGACCTAAGAAACGTGAATCGCCAAGCAGATTCATATCCAAGACGGGCGCAGAACCAGCTAAACCAACAGTAGCATTATCGCCTGCCGTAATACTAACCCCATTACTATTGACCCAATAAATAAAGACACAACTTTTATTAATTGCAGTGAGTTTTTTCAGATTCACATAACCGGCAACCGTAGTTAAGCCGCCGCTCGCATTGACAGTCAGCGCATTACTATCTGCGCCAATCACACTCACCGTTCCACCACCGGTATGATTAATGCTCTGAATACCGACGTGGCCCTGGACATTGACCGAACCATTACCGACTGAATTGATATAAAGACAAGGAGTAAACGCACCGAGGACAGATATTGTGCCTGAACCTGTGTTATTCACTTTCACTAAGTTCATCCGACCACTTAATAACGTATTGCCATAATTCGCTGAATCAATGACTAAACGATCACTCAATAAGCTGTGTCCGAGCACCGTTGCACCGCCGGACACTTGCAAATGCCGTAAATTTTGAATGCCGATGCGAACAATCACATGACTAAAATCGGTTGTATTCGAATTAGGATCAAAGTTTTGTGCGATATAAATCTTATTACCAGAAACTTCAACAGTCGTACCGCGCACGGCATCGTTTGCACCCAAAATGAAGACGCTATTATGATCTTGTCCCCCGATAATTTGGACCTGGAAACAGCCATTCACAGTCACATCGTTAAATTGCGGCACTTTGACTGCAATAATAGTCATCGCCTTATCGACGGGAGCGATGTTTGCATTGCGTTCGATTTGATTGGGTTCGCCGGTAAAAAACCAATTATCCGCGCCTCGGGTCCAGAGCATAGGATTTAAGTTTACATTCGGAATCCAATTTTCACTCAACAAATTACGATTCGGTTGAGTCGGATAATGGGTGTTGGTGCAAGCGGTTATCACCGCGACCATGCTAAAAAGAAGAATTGAAAGCAGGCGGTTTGTTTTCATAGCATCCCTTTAACCAACAGGTTATTTATAGAAAATGTATCATAGATAGGGGCTCTCTGCCTAAAAATATGTGACAATGGCGTGTGGCAACGGCGTTTGTCATGAATAGAACTCGGATAAATTAATAAAGGACGGCCTTAATTATGGAAAAAATTTTTACGTTAATATTAGTTATACTTTTGGCAGGATGTACAACGCAAAATCCTACACCTCCTCCTGCTGCTCCTGCTCCATCTGTTTCAGATCAAACTATTTTAAATTCATTGCAAGCCGAAGTTAAAAAACGCAATCATACCGATGTGACTTTAAATGCGAAGTATGTAAAAGTCGTGGGTAATTGGGCGTATGTTGAAACCACGGGCGGCGGCGATCCGAGTATTAACGCAGTGTTAGTCAAAGTTAAAAATAAATGGAAATTAGCTAAACCAACACATCCATGCAAACCCGTTTGTCCAACCGGTATGGCAACGTGTGCTGATGGAGAGTTAATTTGCAAACTTTCACTTCATCATCAATTCAAAGATGCGCCTGTTGCTATCTTCCCAAATCCAGATGCGCATACTCGCGTTTTTAATTAAGCAAATTTTAGATTTTTTTAGCTCCCTTCTCCCGCAAGCGGGAGAAGGGCAGGGGATGAGGGTTTCGACTACCCACTCTGTAAAACATACAAATGCCCAAACACCACCTCATTATTTTGCATCCGCGTTTCAACAAGTTCGTAATGCGCAATCTTAAAATTATTTTCGGCAGCTAACTTATCCAAATATTTTTTTTGATGAGCGAAACGTCCGGATTGATTCATTCGATAATCAATTGCATCAGAGACTTCAGCATTAAAAATAAATAATCCATTTTCGCGTAACGCAATTTTCACATGCTTGAAAATAGCAGCGAGATCGCCAATATACATCAGCACATCGCCCGCCAAAATTAAATCATACTGAGCTTTTTTATCAGCTAAAAAAATATCAAGCTCTTTGCAGATCAAGCTATCATAAATATTTTTAACTCGAGCGACATCAAGCATTTTGTCTGATAAATCAACTCCCGTTAGGGATTTTGCAAAATGTTTAAATGGCATGCCGCATAATCCCGTGCCGCAACCTAAATCCAAAATATCCAAACTATTCGGAGCAGGTTTAATAACTTTTAGCGCAGTTTGATATAAATGATCAGGAACTTTGTAATCAAGCGCATTTAATAAATGAGGTTCATAGTGATCCGCATAAGCATCAAATAAAGATTTAACATAATCAGGCGGAGCGGCTAATAATCGTTGATTTTGCGCTAACATAGTAACAGTATACTGGATTGCCTGATTGTCAGGTTGTAAGGCTGCCGCTTCCTGAAAATGTTGCAGCGCAAAAGCAGGATGTTGTTTCGCTAGAAATGCGACACCCAAATTATTGTGTGCGGCAAAAAGATCCGGTTGGATACGTAACGCTTTTTGATAATATTGAATTGAGCTATCTACATTGCCTTGCTGCATATTAATCACACCCAAATTAAATAAAATTTGCGCGTCATCGTCGGAAAGTTCCAACGCTTTTTGATAATGAATTTTTGCTTCATTCAGCGCACCTTTTTTTAAATAGCAGGTTGCAATGTTAGATTGCGTTTCAAAATGATAAGGTTGTGCTTTTTCTATCGTTAAAAATTCACGTAAGGCATCATTTATTTTATCTTGTTTCATGAAAATACAACCCAAATGAAAACGCGCGGCAAAATGTTCGGGTGATTTTTCTAATAAACGCTGATACGTCAAAATGGCGGCAGCGAAATCATTTTGTTTGTCTTCCGCGAGTCCTAAATTATAGTAAGCATCAATAAAATCAGGCTCTTTTTGAATGACACGCTGATATGTTTGGCTGGCCTCAGCAAGCTTGCCTTGTGCGTAATAAAGCGTGCCTAAATTGTTTAATGCCGGGACATAGTCAGGATGAACGCGCAATGCATCTTCCAAAACATGACTTGCCTGTTTGAACAAACCTTGCATTTTTAAAACATTGGCCAAATGCAATTGCAGGACCGGGTTATTTGCCTGGTATTTCAGTGCAGTTTCTAAATAATGGGCTGCATCGGTATAATTTTTCTGTTGGGCGTAAATAATTCCTAATGCATGCAAAGCATCAACTTCACGCGGGTTTTTCCGTAAAAACGCGAGATAAGCGTCTTTAGCAAGTTCAAGTTGGCCGGATTGATGGAGCTCGCGAATAGCGCTGAGATCGAGATTGTTTTTCTTCATGTTGCACCGTTATGATATACTTTGCATCAGTGGATTTTAGGGTAAATCCAGTCATGAAGCGACTAATTCAAACAATCAATAAGCCTGTAGAGGCGCATATTCATATACCGGGTTCAAAGAGTATAACGAACCGGGCATTACTCATGGCGGCATTAGCGGATGGTGTTTCCGAAATATCAGATATTTTAGTCAGTGACGATACCATCGCTTTTATTGATGCTTTGCGTCAGTTAGGTGTCATGATTCAATTCGATGAAACCACTCAAACCTGCATTGTGGGTGGTTGTACGGGCCGTTTTCCTAAAACAGAAGCCATGATTTGGTGTAGAGAAGCGGGCACTGTCGCACGGTTTTTATTGGCTGCGTGTGCATCTTCTGCGGGAAAATACACCTTCGATGGTTCGGAACGTTTGCGAGAACGTCCCATCGAATCATTGCTTAAAACACTCTGTCGCTTAGGCGCGAATGTTATTCCTAAAAACGCTAATAAAATGCCATTTACACTTGTTGGAAGTGAAGGATTGCAAGGCGGCGAAATTGAATTAGATGCAGCCGAAAGCGGGCAATTTGTTTCTGCGTTGTTGATGGCGGCTCCCTATGCTCAATCGCCCATGTTGATAACAGCGAATCATTTAGCGAGCTCTTCTTTTGTCGATATGACGTGTGCAATGATGGCAGAGTTTGGTGTGTTAGTACGTCGTATGCATCAGGAACGTTTTTTGATTCCCGTACCACAGCGTTATATCGCACGGGATTATGTGGTTGAACCTGATCTTACCACAGCCTCTTATTTTTTTGCGGCTGCGGCAGTGACGGGCGGCCGGGTGACTATACAACCGATAGACGTCAAAAAATCCAAACAAGGTGATATTCAATTTCTCACGATTTTGCAAAAAATGGGATGTCAAATTGTTGAAAAACCCACAGGTTTATCGGTTAAAGGCACAAACGAATTGCAAGGCGTTAACGTCGACATGCGTAAAGGTGCGGATACTTTTATGACATTAGCAGCCATAGCACCGTTTGCAAAAACGCCTACTACGATTACCAATATTAGACACACGCGATTGCAAGAATCCGATCGCGTTTCAGTGATGCGTAATGAATTAGAAAAATTAAATGTTAAAGTTGAAGAAGGCCCAGATTGGTTACGCATCTATCCTAGCGAACCTCGTGCAGGCAGCATTGATGCACACAATGATCATCGCATTGCAATGTCATTTTCAATTATCGGTTTACGCGTAGCAGGTATCGAAATTGATGGCGCTGAATGCGTGGCAAAGACGTGTCCGGAATTTTTTATGTTATGGGATAAACTTTCGTAATGCTTTTCATGATTAAATTTTTACATGTACTTTGCGGCGTCGTTTTTTTTGGTATAACAATTGCTACATTTTTTTATCTTGCGCGGAGTATCCATAAACAAGATCGCTCGCTAATCGATTACTCAATCAAAGCCAGTTATTTTGGAGACGCGCTTATTTTGTTATGCGTAGGCGTGCAACTTTTTACATCGACAAAATTAGTTTCCGCAGGGCATTTTACTTTAGGCGTACCATGGATTTTTATCGCCTATCATGCTTTTGGTCTGCTCATTATATTGTGGCTATTAACTATCATTATTAAAAAATTTTATTTTGCAAAAGCAGATATTGGGAATTACATGCTGAAAAGTTTTTATGTTTTAAATAGTGCAATGATTTTAATTTTTATCGTTATTATTCACGATGCCGTAACGCAAAGCACGGTGTTGGATTTTTTATTTAGGAAATAATCATGCGTATTTTGATAACAGGCGCCAATGGTTTTATAGCGCGAGAAATCATTACTAAATTAACCAGAGCAGGCCACGAAATTATTGCTTGTGTACACAGTAAAATTCTCACAAATATTCCCTATGCGCGCGTTTTTAAAGCCGATTTTAAGGAAGCAATCATATCGAAATATTGGTTACAACACTTAGAAAATGTGGATGTTGTTATCAATTGCGTTGGGGTATTTCAAACAGTGAAACAAAAAACCATGTGGAATATTCATTACGCAGCACCCAAAGCCTTGTTTGAAGCGTGTGTGGAAAAAGGAATAAAAAAAATTATTCAAATTTCTGCATTAGGTGTAGATAAAGCGGATGTGCCTTATGCAAAAAGTAAATTAGCCATTGATAACTATTTAAAATCGTTGGATATTGACTCAACCATCATTCGTCCCGGTTTAGTCTATGGGAGTGGTTCTTATGGAGGCACTTCTTTATTTCGTGGGCTTGTGGGTTTTCCTTTTGTTATTCCTTTGCCAGGCCAAGGCCGCCAATTGCAACAACCTATTCATGTGGATGATTTAGCGTTCATTGTTGAAAAAGCATTGACTCTTCCAGGTAAGCAATTGATTTGTGCGGTGGGTGAAGAGCAGCTTTCTTTGAAAAATTTACTCATTAAATTACGTGCTTGGCTTGGATTTGGCAAAGCTTGGGTCATTGGCGTGCCTGAGATAATAATTAAGTTAGCCGCAAAAATTGGCAATTGCATACCGAATTCTCCCTTGAGTGAGACGGGTATAAAAATGTTGGCGTTTGACAACGTAGCAAGTGAAGCTGAGTATAAAAATTTAGAAAATATGACGCAAATGAAGCCGCGCAGTTTCACGGAGGGATTGAATGGTATGGTCAGTAGCGTGCAAGATCGTTGGCATGCCAGGTTATTTTTTTTAAGACCTTTGTTACGTCTCTGTATTGCTTTTTTATGGTTATTTTCTGGGATTTGTAGTTTATTACCGGATGTGAGGCCATTCAGTTTTGATTTAATGACACAAGCAAAAATTCCACTGACTCTGCAGCCTCTGATTTTGTATTCGGCGAGTGTGATTGATATTTTATTGGGTCTCGCTACTTTATGTAATTACCGATTGTTGGCGGTTGGGTCGCTGCAATGTATTTTTATTTTGTTCTACACAACCATCATTTCTTTTTTTCTGCCGAGTTATTGGTTACATCCTTTTGCGCCCGTCGCAAAAAATATTCCATTGCTGATTGCAACCCTGATTATGATGGCATTGGAGAGTGAGCGCTAATGTTATATGCATGGATTAAGATACTTCATATCATGAGTGCAGCCGTTTTATTTGGTACGGGATTGGGAACGGCTTTTTATATGTTTTATGTGAATCAACAAAACAATGCGCTGCTCATTGCCAAAGCAACTTCAGCTGTTGTAATAGCGGATTGGTTTTTTACCGCAACATCGGGCGTCGTGCAAGCGATCACTGGATTTAGTTTAGTTTATTTGAAAGGCTATTCATTGCTAAGTTTATGGGTGTTAGGATCTATATTGGGTTATATAGTTGCGGGCGTTTGTTGGTTGCCTGTTGTTTGGTTACAAATGAAATGTCGTGATTTAGCATTTTCTGCAGCAGTAAATAAAACGCCTTTATCGAGGGAATATCAACGTTATTTTAAAATTTGGTCTCTATTGGGAATCCCAGCTTTTTTGGCTTTAATCGCGGTTTTTTATTTGATGGTGAATAAGCCGGAACAATTATAACCAAAATATTGCTTAGAAAGCCTTCCCAGCAGGGGAAGG
>CAYRUP010000078.1:0-9355 GCA_964427485.1 uncultured Coxiellaceae bacterium
AGCCAATCAAAATTGCATTCAACTGCAAGAAGAAATTGTTAGCACAGAAAATAAATTAGCTTATGCAAAACAATCCTATAATGATAGCGTTGAAAATTATAATGCGACCAAAAAATCATTTTTTACTTCTGCTGTTGTCGCCCTATTTAAAGGAAAATTAGATTTTGATTATCCTTATTGGCAATTAAGCGAAGCTAAAATCGCGGAACAAGAAAGTTATACCGTTAAATTATAAAGAGTAAATATGCCTCAACCACTTGATAATCTTTTACAACAGACAGCAGATTGGCGTAAAACCATTCGCAGCAATACCCGCAAAACGTATTTTGTCATTGGGGCATTTATTCTGATTTATGCGGCGATTGGTTTGCTGGTCGATATGTTTATTTATACTGAGCGTTATCCACAAGCGAGCATGTCAGATATTTTTCAGGCATTGGCTACATTGCAAATTTTTCCGCTCGTCACGGTTATTATGCTGATTGTGGCTGCTCTTTCACTTTTGATTACGTTTAGTTTTCATGATCAACTTATGCTGCTCGGCACGGAATATCGTGAAATTACGCCCACGACAGCAAAAAACATGACAGAACAACAGTTATATAATGTCGTTGAAGAAATGAAAATAGCGGCGGGCTTGCGTTTCATGCCGAAAGTTTATTTGATTGAAGCCGATTACATGAATGCATTTGCAAGTGGTTATAGCGAAAAATCAGCGATGGTGGCTATCACACGCGGGCTGATACAAAAATTAGATCGGAGTGAATTACAGGCGGTCATGGCGCATGAACTCAGTCATATTCGCCATATGGATATCAAACTGACGCTGATGGCTTCCGTTTTAGCTAATTTGACAGTCATGGTATTGGATATATTTTTTTATAATGCTATTTTTTCGCGTCGTAGTTCAGAGAACAATCGTTCCGGAAATGCGTTACTGATAATCATCATTATTTTGCGTTATGTTATCCCTGTCATTAATATTTTATTGCTACTTTATCTCAGTCGCACACGCGAATATATGGCAGATGCGGGATCTGTGCAATTGGTTCGTGATAATCAACCACTTGCTTCTGCTTTGCTAAAAATTAACAATGATCATCGAGAAAATATTGACACATACGCGAAGGAATATCAGCAAACTCCGCATGAAAACGTGCGTCGAGAAGCTTATATCTTTGATCCTATCCAAGCGGGTATTGAACCTGCCGGTTCACTTTCTGATTTATTTTCAACTCATCCTGCTTTAAAAGACCGCTTAGCTGCGCTGGGTTTTAAGTATGAACAAAAATAAAATAGGCATTTTGCTTTGTAATATCGGCACACCCGATCAACCCACGCCAACAGCGGTAAGACGTTATCTTAAGGAATTTTTATCTGACCGACGCGTGGTGGAAATTCCGCGTCTTATTTGGTGGCCGATTTTATATGGATTGATTTTGCCAACCCGCGCAAAAAAATCGGCCCAGTTGTACCAAAAAATTTGGACTGAGAAAGGTTCTCCCCTCTTACATTACTCGCGTAAAATAACTGAATCATTAGAACAACATTTAAATATCCCAGTGGCGTTAGGCATGCATTATGGGAGCCCATCGATTGAAAGCGCGCTGGATACATTGCGAGAAAAAAATGTCACGAAAATGTTATTATTCCCGCTTTATCCGCAATATTCTGCAACCACAACTGCCGCAGCATTCGATAGTGTTGCAAAAGTATTTAAAAAATGGCGAATACTACCAGAAATTCGCATGATTCATGATTATGCGGATAATCCTTTTTATGTAAAAGCAGTGAGTGAATCCATTCAATTAGCTCGACAAGAAAACCAGCGTGCGGAACGCATATTATTTTCATTTCATGGAATTCCCAAACGGTATGTTAATGCGGGCGATCCTTACGAAGAACGTTGTCAGACGACGGTGCGGTTAATTGCCAATGAATTGAAATTAAAACCAGACGATTATTTGATTTCATTTCAATCGCGCTTGGGTAAAGCAGAATGGTTACGTCCCTACACGGATAAAACTTTACGCGAACTTCCCAAACAAAAAGTCACAGATCTTCAGATTGTGTGTCCTGGATTTGCCGTGGATTGTCTGGAAACATTGGAAGAAATTATGATTCAGGGCAAAAAACAATTCTTAGAAAGAGGTGGAAAAAAATTCCATTACATTTCTGCGCTGAATGACAGCCAAAAGCATATAGAAATGTTAGCAGAGATAATTAAAACACATATTGCTGGTTGGGAATGATTTTAATTAAGATATATTTTTCAAAGCTGAGTGTTAAGGATGACACGTGTGAGTATTCGCTCTTGGATAATAGGTATTGCGGTGTGCTGTCTTGTATCAACGGTTTTTGCTAGTACTCCACGTGTAGGTGTGTCGTTATCCGTTCCGCTCGTTACCAAAGATCCTGAATACCTGCATGGCTATCAGCTAACAACGTGGTATCACCCAAAATCACTCACCTGGCAACATCTGCGTCTTTATTTAGATGCTTCCATCGGTCATTGGTGGGTCACCAATACTAATCATAATCATAGTTTGAACATTTATTCAGTGTCCCCTGTCTTACGTTATTATTTTTTTCCGAAGAAATATTATTTTTCACCTTTTTTTAATTTAGGGATTGGTTTAGCTTATTTATCACGAACCCGTTTGGATGATCGTAGGTTAGGCATGCATTTTGCTTTCCAAGATCAAATAGGCTTTGGTGCCAGTTTCGGTAAAAATCAACAGTTGTCTTTTATATTGAGTGCATTGCATTATTCTAATGGTTCCCTCTGCGCTAAAAATGCGGGCATTACAGTGCCTCTCGAGATCACAGGAGAATATGCTTTTGCCTAGCGCTCTGTCGGGGTAGAATTCAGGTCATGTTTTTAAAAAATAGGTCATCATGCGTAAACGTATTGCAATTAAAGATCATGTTCAGGAAATTCAACTGATTAGTCGGCGCTGTATCACGATTTTAGTTATCATGCTGATATTGGTGGGTCTCTTGATTGCGCGTTTTGCTAATTTACAACTAGCCAATCATGATCATTTTACTACGCTTTCGCAAAAAAACTGGCTTGACCTTGTTCCTATCGAACCGACTCGAGGGTTAATTTACGATCGCAATGGTGTTTTACTGGCTGAAAACGTACCCGTATTTAGCTTGGATGTGATTCCCTCGAAAATTGTGAGCTTGCCAAAAACGTTGGCGGAAATCGCAAAAATTATTCCCCTTTCAGACAATGATATTGTGCAATTTCAACGTCAATTAAAACAACATCGACGCTTTGACGAAGTCACCTTGAAATTACGTCTTTCCGAAGATGAAGTAGCTCGCTTTTCCGAAAATCAATATCGTTTTCCTGGCGTCCTGGTGAAAGCGCATTTGCTGCGTCATTATCCATTCGTCAATAGTTTAAGTCATGTCTTAGGTTATGTAGGACGAATTAATATCGAAGAACTCAAAGATATTGACCCCATTAATTACAGCGCGACGAATTATATTGGTAAATTGGGTATTGAAAAATATTATGAAGATGAATTACATGGGACAGTGGGTTATGAACAAGCTGAAAATGATGCAAGTGGTGAAGCAGTTCGAGTTTTAAATCGCATTAAACCCCATCCGGGAAAAAATATTTATCTCACGATTGACAGTAAATTACAGGCGGCAGCAGAACAAGCACTTGCCGGTCATCGAGGTGCCGTGATAGCGATTCAACCCAGCACCGGCCAAATTTTAGCGCTGGTGAGTGAGCCGACTTATGATCCCAATATGTTTGTAGAAGGCATTACAAATCAGGATTATCAAAAATTGCAACAATCGTCTGATAAGCCACTGTATAACCGCGCATTGCGAGGATTATATCCATTTGGTTCAACGATCAAACCTTTTATCGCGCTAGAAGGATTAGACTCCGGCGTGGTTTCCCCTTCCTTCACTATTTTTGATCCTGGTTGGTACAAATTAAATGATAGTAGCCATGTATTCCATGATTGGAAGCGTGGCGGTCATGGTACTGTGAATATCTCAAAAGCGGTCATCAGTTCCTGTGACACTTATTTTTTTGATCTTGCACATAAGCTTGGAATTCAGCGTATTGATCACATGCTCGAAAAATTTGGTTTTGGTGAACCGACAGGCATTGACATGGATGAAGAATTGACGGGTGTTGTCGCCTCACCTGCTTGGAAACGTCGTGTCAAAGGAGCGGCATGGTATGAAGGTGACACATTAAATTCTGGAATCGGTCAAGGATTTATGCAGACTACCACCTTACAACTGGCAGCAGGGGTGGCCACCATTGCGAACCATGGTAAGCGTTACATACCGCATCTTTTATTTGCTGAGCAAGATCAAGGAAAAAAACCCGAGATGCAAGCACCCATTACAGCCGATGCTGTTAAGCTCAATGACCCAGGTTATTGGAATATCATCATCAATGCAATGCAGGAAGTGGTTATTGCACAAGTGACGAGTTACCATTTTGGTAAAATCGGTCCTTATACCATTGCGGCAAAAACGGGTACTGCACAAAATTACTCGATCAAACACTACAATATGAATATACAGCGCATCGATCAAAGTACATTACCTGAAAAATTACGTGACAATACTTTATTTATTGCATTTGCACCGGTAGAAAAGCCACAAATTGCAATAGCCGTCATGGTTGAAAACGATGAGACAGCAGGTTCAGTAGCACGTCAAATCTTAGATTATTATTTAATTGGGCCATTGCCTGTCACCATTCCATTAAGACCGACCAGTATCAATCAATCCCGGGAGACAGCCCCTCATGTCGTTCACTAATGCCATTAAAAATAAATGGACAAAGCCAGAAAGCAGTTCGGGATATCACTCTATTTGGCAATATATTCACATTGATGTTGCATTGCTTATCTGTATTTTACTATTGATTATGCTGGGTCTCGTTATTTTGTATAGTGCAAGCGGTCAAAATATGCTTGTGGTTGAACAACAAATCGTTCGCATCGGATTGTCTTTCATCATCATGTTGGTATTCGCGCAAATTCCTCCAACTACCTATCAGCGTTGGGCATTTTTAATTTATATAGTTGGTCTAATGCTGCTTTTTGCCGTTCTTGTTTTTGGTCATGTTGGCAAAGGTGCGGGTCGTTGGCTGAATTTAGGATTCATCCGATTCCAACCTTCAGAAATGATGAAGCTTGCTATTCCTATGTTTTTAGCATGGCATTATCACCGAATTCATTTGCCGTTGCCTTTTCGTACTATTTTATTTTCTGCCATTATTATTTTAGTGCCAGCCATTCTTACTGCGAAGCAGCCGGATCTCAGTACTGCTATTTTATTATTAATTAGTGGTGGAAGTGTGTTGTTACTGGCGGGATTGAGCTGGTATTTGATTGGTAGCCTGCTTGGTTTATTTGCATTGACAGCACCTATGATTTTGTATGTGTTATATGACTATCAAAAACAGCGGGTATTAACTTTTTTAAATCCGGAACGCGATCCTTTAGGCGCAGGTTATCACATTATTCAATCCAAAATTGCCATTGGCTCAGGTGGTTGGTTTGGTAAAGGTTGGTTAAATGGAACTCAATCACATTTGAATTTTTTACCCGAACATAAGACTGATTTTATTTTTGCAGTGTGTGGTGAAGAATTTGGTTTCATCGGCAGCTTGATTTTAGTCATTCTATTTATGGCTATTATTTTACGCGGACTTTATATTACTATCAAAGCACAAGACACTTTTTCGAGGTTGTTGGCGGGCAGTTTAACACTCACTTTTTTTGTTTCATTTTTTATTAATATGGGCATGGTGACAGGTATTTTACCTGTTATGGGATTACCATTACCGTTAGTGAGTTATGGGGGTTCTTCCATGATAACGTTGATGGCGAGTTTCGGTATTTTGATGTCTATTCAGACTCATAGGAAATTATTAACAACTTAAATACGGATTAAAAATGTTGACTAGATACTTAGTTTTATTTTGGATAGGTTTGTTCTGGTCGCATATCGCGGTTGCGGAGGAAAAATTTGCGAATAAACCTGAAGTAAAACGTTTTATTCAACAGATGGTACATAAACATCATTTTATCCCAGCTGAATTATCCGTCGTTTTTAATAACGTAAAAATTCGTCCAACGGTTATAAAAAACATAAATGCTCCGCTCGAACAAAAACCCTGGTATACCTATCAAATGTTATTTGTGACTGAATGGCGAATACGGCAAGGTGTCGAATTCTGGAATAAATATCATGATGCTTTGCTGCGTGCTGAAAAAAAATATGGTGTCCCGGCAAGTATTATTGTCGCAACAGTTGGCATCGAAACAAAATATGGAACGAATACCGGTAATTATCGGGTAATCGATGCGCTTGCCAATTTAGCATTTAGTGATTCACCACGCGCGCCATTTTTTCGTAAAGAGTTAGAAGAATTTTTATTATTAGTTCGTGAACAACATTTAAATCCCCTTAAAGTCAAAGGTTCCTATGCAGGCGCGATGGGTCAACCTCAATTTATGCCGAGTAGCTATCGACATTATGCCGTTAATTTTTCTGGCGGGTCAAAAATTGATCTATGCGAAGATGAAGTCGATGTCATTGGGAGTATTGCCAATTATTATCAAAAACATGGGTGGAAAATGCACCAACCTGTCGCAATAAAAACGGCCTTAAAGGGCTGGCACTATGGGTTGTCAGACCAAACCACTGTTGATCCGGCCGATTATGGGATACAATCATTGAGCAATCAAAAGCCAAAATTGATTGAGTTACAAGGCTATTTTGGTAGAGAATACTGGCTAGGTTTCCATAATTTCGATGTCATCAAGCGTTACAACCCTAACAATTTATATGCGATGGCGGTTTATCAACTCAGTTATTATATTTCAATGCTAAAAGGAAAGACCGATAATGCATAAATTTCATTTGCGACCGATTTTAAATCTTTTTTTAATTGCAATATTATTAATACTCAGTGCTTGTTCTACCGTTAAAAAAGATGGCCCACCTTCTTATAATGTTGATGTATCTCGAATTCCTGATGCGACGCCAGCAGTAGAACCGCGCAGCAAATATGGCAATCTGGCTTCTTATCGAGTGTTCGGCAAAACCTATCATGTCATGACCACAAGTAAAAATTATGAAGAACAAGGTATAGCCTCTTGGTATGGCACAAAATTCCACGCTCAGCGCACATCCAGCGGTGAGCGTTATAATATGCTAGCGATGACAGCTGCACACAAAACCTTGCCATTACCTACGTATGTACAAGTCACTAATTTGCGTAATGGGAAAAAAATTATTGTTAAAGTCAATGATCGTGGACCGTTCGAATCCAATCGCTTGATTGATTTATCTTATGTTGCGGCTAAAAAATTAGGCATGCTAGGTCACGGCACTACCTATGTAGATGTTAAAGCAATTGATCCAATGAAATTTGACAGAAATACGTTTGATCATCCTGCTCGCGTGAATGATTTTTATTTGGCGGATAATAATGTTTCTGTTCCAACACCAGTTCATCATGTGATGCACCGCGAGCATACCTTGCATTATGCAAGTATCAAGCACAGGACATCTTCTGGAGTTTATTTGCAAGTAGGCGCATTTAAAAATAAAGTATTGGCTGAACGAATGAAAAAGCGTCTAGGAATTATGTTTTCTTCTCCAATCAAAATTACTCGACTCGCCAACAACAAATTGTACCGGGTGCAAATTGGGCCGATCAAAGATACTTTGACGGCTAAACATATTACGCAACGGTTAAAAGAGGTAGGATTGAACAGCAAGCCAACTTTAGGCTACACAGCGGAGGCATAACTTTGTTATCTATACTGATTTCTATAGTCGGTATTCTTGCAACAATACTCATTATTATTGGGATACATGAATTCGGGCACTTTCTAGCCGCAAGATGTTTAGGTGTGAAAGTGCTCAAATTTTCCATTGGATTTGGAAAAACCCTCTGGCGAAAATTCGATAAAAATGGAACTGAATATGTTTTTGCTGCCATCCCATTGGGTGGTTATGTGAAAATGTTAGATGAAAATGAAGAAACGGTTTCAGAAGAAGAACGTCATCTCGCTTTTAATCAACAGCCGTATTACAAAAAATTTATTATTGTCGCTGCAGGCCCTCTTTCTAATTTAATACTCGCATTTGGTTTATATTGGCTCATATTTGTAATGGGATTTACTAGTGTTGTGCCTGTAGTTGGTAAGGTGACACCGAATTCCATTGCGGCGGATGCGGGTTTAAAACCAAAACAAGAAATTATCAGTATTGATAACACGGTAACCCATAGTTGGATGAATGTCATCGTGCGCATTTTGGCGCATACCGGTGATACCGATCAAATGGAAATAGTGACTAAACCCATTGATGGGCAAATAACAAAAAAATATCTTCTTGATTTGACCCATTGGCATATGGATGATTTAAAACCCGATCCTTTGAGCAGTCTTGGTTTTTTACCTTATGAACCGGAAGTTCCAGGCATCATTGGCAAAATACTTCCTGATTCGCCTGCCGCTAACGCAGATTTAAAAGTAAATGATGAAATTATTGCATTAAATGGAAAACCCATACTCGATTGGATTGATTTGGTGACGATAATCGATCAAAACCCTGCACAGAAATTATCGCTTACGATTAAGCGCAATGGTAAAACACACATTGTTGATGTTAACACCAGTTACCAGCGCGATATGTTATTTAAAAAGCACGGGTTTCTGGGTATATCCCCACAATTTAACGGGTCTCAAAACAATTATTTGTTACGCAAAATTCAATATGGTCCAATCGATGCCATAACGCAGGCTTGGCGAAATACGTCTGATTTTACTCGGCTTAATTTTATGATTACCGGGAAGTTACTCACCGGAAAAGTTTCTCTACAAAGTTTAGGTGGTCCTATCTCCATTTTTCAAAGTGCAGGTTCTGCATTAAATCAAGGATTCATTGCTTTTATTAGTTTTCTCGCTTTTTTAAGTATTTCGATTGGGATTATTAATATTTTCCCTATCCCGGGGTTGGATGGCGGTCATCTTCTGCTGCAGACTATTGAAGTGATAATACGGCGTCCCATTCCACCCCATGTGCTCGGCTTTATTTATCGAATCGGTGTTATTTTTCTGTTTTTATTAATCTTTCAAGCAATTATTAATGATATTTTACGTCTTCAATAATTACAAATAAATTAAAACAACACATAATTTACGGACTACTGCTTAGAACCTGTTCAAAGTTTTTTAAATGGATGATATCATTGCTGCCTGCTTTTCACCTCTCCCCTTGTGGGCATACGCGTCAAGCTAAGCAAAAATACAGTTTAGAACGTCATCCCGCGACGCTTTTTAAG
>CAYRUP010000079.1:0-9300 GCA_964427485.1 uncultured Coxiellaceae bacterium
AACGAGAATTAGCCGAGACATTACAAAAAGCATTTCCCGATGAACCCTTAAAAATTCCACACCGTTGTTATGCCATCTTAGCTCGCAAGCCAATGTTTTTTGAAAAAACAAACTATTTTGCTATTTTAAGAGAGCCTGGAAAAAGTTTTGTAAATGCTATTGCGCAAGATGAAAAGCATACCAAGCCTGATTATAATAAAACGATAGAAGAATATTCAAACTACGTAAAAACTCTTCAAAAAATGGGTGCTGCCACGATTGTTTGTCCATCTGATGAAAATTTCCCTGATGGGAATTTTGTAGAAGATCCCTATTTTGTGTTAGATGATCAACTTATCATTCAATTAAATCCCGGTACTCCGAGTCGAAAAGATGAATATACAACATTAAAACCTTATCTACCCAAAAATTTACCTATCTATGTTATTCCAAAAGAATTTACGATAGATGGAGGCGATATTTTAAAAGATGGAAAAGACATTTACATTGGATTATCAACACGCACACAAATGGAGGCTATCCAATATTTTGAAAGTCTCGTGAAGGAACAGGGTTATCATGTTCATCCGGTGCCTGTTCCGGAAGGATTACACCTTAAAAGTGGAATGACCTGTGTAAAAAATAAAAATTATGTTATTCAAAAATCGTTTGAACCTTTCTTAATCGAAATACAAAAAAAAGACCCATCTATAATATATTTTGTTGTTGCAGAAGAAGAAAAACACGCTGCGAATGTTTTAGCATTTAATGGTCACATCATGATGCCAACTAAATGTCCTAAAACGAGAAAACACATCGAACAATTTTATTCAAAAAACAAGATTCATGAAGTTAGCATAGATCAAGTCAGATTAGTCGATGGCGCGCTGACTTGTTGCAGCTTGCTGTTTCAAAAATCGTCTGACAAAAAATCTTCTTCAAAATATGAAACTAATGAGCCTAAACAGATAAAAGTAGTTCGGTCTAGGCTGTAGGAAAAAAGGAGTCAGGGTTGCGAACAGCATTCTTGATCATTTTATTTCCTGGGACGCTTGATAGTTCAACGACGGGACTTGAGAGTCTTAGACTTTTCTGTTTCATTTACTTGTTTCGGTAGGGAATCGTTTGTCTCGAAATTAGAAACTGAAGAATCTGCTAATTTGATGTCAGGACCTTCCGGCAGGGTAGTCAGATATAATTTATATTTATCTAATTGCTCGATGACGACATTGCGTCTGATATCTTTTTCTTCCAATTCGTTAGCAGACTTTCTTAGATTTTCAAACATATTGCTCAAACGTGCATTGTTATCTATGCCGAGTAAGAATCTCATGTCTTCTTTTTTATTTGGATCCCACAAACCATTAAAATAGAGTTGTTGCAAACTGGTTTCTGTATTGTGACCCATATAACGCGCTAATGTTTCCATCATTGCCATTCTACGAGCAAATAAATCTGTTTTAATGCTGATATCTTCGACCCTTTTTAATGCGTCTTTATCGAAAAATGGTGTTGGTATAATTATATAGTTTATGCTTCCATCGATTTGACCATTTGGTTTCATTGGCCATGAGTTACCAAAATCGATTATTTTTACTGTGTCTGGTGATGTCATGCAGTAATTTCTGGGAGCGGTATCCAGATGTAAAAATCCGTGCTGATGTAATTCGTTTTGTGCTTCAATCATGCTGATAAATAGTTTATCCAGTGTTTTTGTACGATCTTGCACTCGCGCGCTACGACTAGGAGGATCGGCATTCTTCACTGGTTGTGAAAATTGAGCGTCAGCCACTCCCATGTCAGAAATATAGTTTTCTAAATTACAGTCTTTATTCTGGAAATTGTAATAAATACATTCATTCATAATAAATTTGTGCCCACCATATTGGACTGCCAATAAGCGAGGACGCTGTAATGAGTCATCATGGTTGTGACTGGACAGACTGAGGTTGACGGCTGGCCTGCCGGGTCTCGGCTGACGAGATAGCAGACTTGGGAATCGGTCTTCCATACCAAGCGGTACGCTGGGCCTCCCTATCACAGGGGGCAGGGATTGAGTTACGACTTTTAGATTTATATTTTCCCATTCATTATTAAATGTTATTTTTGCATTTTCAATTTTAATCTTTGCACGGCTATTATCAGGTTGATCTTTTTCATCCTCTGTACACTTGGTTTTCAATAACAACATTCCATGATTCAATAAGCTTTTTATTTCAGGATCCTCGCCGCTGTATTCATAAATATCGAGCGAGCCGCCTGAAATACCTCCTGGTCTGAGTTGTTTAATAAATTTAAACCCTTCGCTTGCCAGGACTTCTGATGCGAGAGCTGGCGTTTCTTCTGGTGTTTCTATTGATGTTTCTGTGTTGACTTCTGGATGAATGTTATAGGCTTCAGCAACAGGCGTAGGGGCAACATCTTTTTTTTCTTCATCAGATGTTTGTTTTTTTTCATCAGGTGGATTTTCATCATCACCAGGCATAAAACCGTCTCATATGAGTGAAAAATCAATTATATTAATTATAGCATAGTCAGCGTATGTTGCTTGACAGCTCATGCTATACTTTATTGTAGTAAAGCAGTCTAGGAGACCTTATGCAGGACTTGTTTGATAAAGCAAAAGCAAAAACGAGTCTCGCAATCGATACGATTGTTGAAGCGTTGGAATTGAAAAAAACACCTATCTCTGAAGACATGGTGAGCATGTTGTTAAGTGCAAAAGATTTTTTATCTGCAACGAATCCAATATTTCAGAAAGATCGTGATAGTAATACACCGCAGGTCATAAAAGAAATACTGGATAGGGCGGGTAATAGTCTGAAAAAATTCCAAAGCAAAACTTTAAAAAATGAAGAATGTAAACGTGCTTTTGAATTTTGTCTCGATATTTATCAAGAGCGACTGAGTGAATTGCATAGGAATCAAGATAAAATTTATGCTTATTATGAAAAAAATAATAATGACCTGAAAGATCTGATGCAAGTTTTTTTATAGTAGGTAGTTTGGTAAGGTGGATTACGGCACAAGGCGCCTAATCCACTCTACCAACTAATCAAAATCAACTAACAAAGGCGCATGATCAGATACTTCATCTTTCAAAACTAAAAATTCTTTCACTTTAATATCAGGTGAAGTAAAAACATAGTCAGCATATTTCTCCTCTTTTGGATAATAACTCGTTCTTGTCGAGGTAATGTTGTATGCATCAATCAGATTATGCATTCCATCGGAGATTATTTTTAAACTGTGCGTGTCTGGCCTTAAATTGAAATCACCGCACAAAATTTTGCGATTATGCACACCATTCATAAATTGTTTAATTTTTTCTGATTGCAGAATTCGTTCTGGCGTATCTGTTTTTCCTTGTCCATTCCATAATCCATGAACATTCATAATTGTATATAGGTTTCCATCGATATTGCATTTAGCCCATTGCAAAATACGAGAATGAGAGGGTCCACGCCCTGAATAGGTTGGGTTGTCATGAATAATACTCTCACCTTCAGCAAGAACATTAATTTGTTGTTTGATGAACATACTAATGCCATAAATACCATCAACTGCCGGTTTGAAATAACCCGTATGATTGGGCAAAAGTGTTTGTAACTCAGAAAAAATATTTAACGAAACCTTACGATCTTCAATCGTAATCATTTCTTTAGCATCGTGGTAGACTTCCTGAAAGCAGAAAATATCAATGTCCTGGTGATTTGAAATAAATTGGTGCAGTGGATCACGCACATGACCGCCCCAGATATTGAGTGTGATTAATTTCATTATAGTCCTTCAGATAATTATTTTGAATTTTAACACGCCATCTTACTGTCATCTCAAGGCGTTTTTCAATCACAAAAACTTGAAATAGCCACTTTGTGGCGTTAAGCGATCTGTTAATAAAAATTACTTATGATTTGCAAGAAAACGATCAAGTGCATTTGCAAATAATTGAATATCTTTTTTATTTAATGTAGCAGGACCACCTGTTATTAAGCCGATATTTCGCAGTTCTGCATTCAAGTTTCTGGTTGATAAATGTTGTTTAATATTATTCATCGAATAAAAAATGCCACGCGGATTGAGCGCAAAACATCCTTTTTGAATAACAGCATCTGCTAGGGGAATATCCGCTGTAACGATTAAATCACCTTCATTCAAATGACAAACAATATAATTATCGGCAACGTCAAATCCTGAAGCAACTTTAACTGTTTTGATATAATTCGAAGAAGGAATAACAATAGATTGATTCGCAACTAAAATCATATTGATCTTTGTACGATTGGCTGCCCGAAATAAAATTTCTTTAATGATTTTTGGACAAGCATCTGCATCAACCCATATATTCAATTTCTTTATCCTTTTATTTTCTAGGGGATAGGCCTATTATTTGCCTAATTTCTTCAACTCTTTCTTCGTACACGACAAAAAATTTTTCCTTTCTAAACAGACCCTAGGCGGACACATAGATCCGCCCCGACAAAATATTTTTAATGCTGAACTTTTGCTACGCAATTTGTAAAATTAACAGTAGCAGTATCATCTAAATTAGTTAGTTCAAAAGTTGCAGATTTGTCCAGATTAGCGCCTCTAAAAACAACATTTTTGTAGCCAATTGGAGAATGGTCATTTTGAAGCGTAAAGACACTTGAAGAGCTAAACTTATCTACTAATTTTACCGCTTGTGCGCCTTTATAATAAACATCTACATTTTGAGGCATATTGAGTCCGATATTGTCGCAAACAATATCATAATTAACGCCCGCGACTAATTCCTTGAGATTAATTTTAAATGTTTGTTTCGGGCTAATAAAACCATATGAAGGCGATAGCGGGATATCACTGCTGAATGAAGCAAATACAGCTGAGCTAAGGGTAAGCATTGACAAAATTAATAGTACTTTTTTCATAGTTTCCTCACGAATATTAAAAGAACGGAACAGTATCAATAGGATAAATTTTTGTCAATAGAGGAGCTGGGGGGACAAATCCTGCTATCGGCTAATAAAACCAATTGCCGGATTTAACCATGGGCTTCATTCATTCCGCAAATTGATAACTTTTAAATCATAATATTTTGCAATCGGATCAAAATCACGATCGTTATGGATTAATGGAATATTATTTTCGATTGCCACAGCTGCAATCATGCAATTGAAGTAATTGTTGTTGTTTTTCATGACGTAATAATTCGCGTAATGCATAATCAATGAGCGTTTTACGTGTTTCAATACCAGTCACTTTCATGGCTGCATTAACCAGTTTTTCATCAATTACAATGTTAGTACGTATCATATTTCCTCCCTATTTCATACACATTACAACCAATTTTTGGTGTATGACTAGAGGGAACAGGAGGGAACAGGGGTCAAATGAAATCTCCAACCTCTTTCTATATGACTTAAGCATTAAATAATTTTTTAATGTGCTTAAGTCGATATTTGACCTTTACTTTAAGACCATGAATATTCGCTATTTTTTACACAATTAAGCTTTTTTTAAGCTTCATTTTGTATAATTCTTACTCATCATTTAAACACGAGTCGTTTTTAAATGAAAATAACTATTAAATCTGTGTACGGTGTAGAAAAGACTATTTCGTTGATAGTCGATATAAACATAACCTTGTACGATTTACTTAAAAAAATCGATCCGATTCCATATGAATGGACTCCAAATAGATGGATTCCAGATTATGGCTTCAGATTTTTCCATCGGGCTGCACCACTAAAAATCGAGAATTTAGGTACTGGCTTGTATGACCTATTCGGTCATGGAGAAAATGATAAAACATTGACTTTTAGTCCAGCATTCCCAAATCAGTTTGATCCAGAAGTTATTTTTTCACCCACGCTATTTGGTCGAGTCAGTGACTATTTCTACCCAGCTAAGCCGTGGAATAAGACGCATACCCTCAATCAAATCATTGCTGGCGCAATGAATTCTGCAAACAAATATGATTGTGAAGCTAAAAAAACATTTTTATTTCTTCTAGACATGACTGAATCCGACTTTAATAAAGAAACGTTCGACAGTTTAAAAACTAAATTTTTAACGCATGTTCGTTATCAACGCGCAGTGTTGGTCAGTGGATTGAATCGATAAGAGCAAGCTTGCATAATCATCTCGTTTAATCTATCGTTGTTGAATTCGAAAACCATTTTTTTCTAGCACCACTCTGTATTTCCTCCCCCAATTTCTGTAATAAATCAGATAGCCCAATTGTAAACAGACCCTAAAGGAAGCCTATTGATGAATCTCACAAAAACGAATTTATTAAACTTTGTAAACTACGCAATTATTTTCAGCCTATTTTTTTTCACAATCCCCAATCTCTATGCCGCCGTACCTCCCACTTATTTTTTATGCGGCTCCGACGAAGACGGCTGTCTCGAAGGCGCTGAACAATTTTGCGCTTGCATTCCAATCAATATTGAACCAGACCAGCCCTATTGTCTTGACTCAGACCACTTAACGTGCAAACCCGTCACGCAACAACCCGATTGCAGCAAAAAAAAATATTTAATTGTTCCCAGCCAAAGTGATTGCCTTGCAACCTTGTTCCAAAGCGAAAACTGGCCGCCTTGTAAAACAGTGTCCCAGTCCTTCTGTTACGAACATTCTGTACCCATCTGCAAGGAAGACGGTAATCGCGATAACTGCAGACCGTTAGATTAGATCACTGGCATTAGTTTTTTGTAGGGTGGATTAGGCGTTTTTTGCCGTAATCCACCGTAAATTTTGTGGATTACGATGCAAAAAACGCATCTAATCCACCCTACGAAAAACTGACACTTCGGGGTTGGGCCTGTTAACATTTATCGAATTGTGGCGCAAAATAGAGTATTCGCTATGAGGCCATATTAATGCCAAAAATTAGCATACTTTTAATTGTATCCTTCGCCATGTTCATGGAAGCCGTGGATACAACGGTAATTAACACAGCCATTCCGTCTATGTCGCAAAGTTTGCAAGTGAATCCGCTTGATCTTAAGCTGGCATTGATTAGTTATCTTTTAAGCTTAGCGATTTTTATTCCTATCAGTGGTTGGGTCGGTGATAAATTTGGGGTTAAAAAAGTATTCATACTTGCAATAGGTGTTTTTACCCTGAGTTCGATTTGGTGTGGTTTCACCCATAATTTATATGAATTAATTATGGCGCGCATCGTACAAGGCATGGGTGGTTCTTTAACATTGCCAGTGGGACGTTTAATCATCATACGCACATTTGAACGCAAAGAATTAATTGCAAAAATGAGTATTGTGGTGATGGTTGCTTCGCTTGGAATGATGTTAGGACCCGTATTAGGCGGCGTTATCACAAATTATTTTACTTGGCGCTGGATTTTTTGGGTCAATGCGCCAGTCGGTTTTTTGACGATGCTCATGTCAATTTATCTCTTGCCTGCAATGCCAGCACGTCCTGTTCCACCGCTCGATAAATTAGGTTTTATCTTGTTTGGTAGTGGTTTGGCAACATTAACTTTTGGTCTATCTCGATTTAGCGAATCGCAAGTATCGACTTCACATTCATGGTTATTAATTGAAATTTCAATTACGTTGTTAGTGCTTTATACCTGGCATTCGTATAAACGTCCTCATCCGATTGTAAAGATCGACCTTTTACGTGAAAGAACATTTCGCGTTTCGGTCATGGGAAATTTATTTGCTCGATTAGGTTTTGGTGGTGTGCCGTTTTTGATTCCATTGTTTTTACAAATGAGCTTAGGATTTTCTCCGCAATTATCTGGGTTGCTATTAGCACCGACAGCACTCGGTGTCATGTTCATAAAAACATTTTCATTGCCGGTGCTGCGATTTTTTGGCTATAAAAAATTATTATTATTAAATACGTTTTTATTAAGTATTTCTCTGTGGTCGTTTTCGACGATTGATCAATCGACATCGTTATATAGCATTGCTTTTTCAACCTTTGTATACGGATTTTTAATTTCTTTGCAATATACCGGGATGAATTCATTGGCTTATGCGAATATCTCGCAGGCAAATCTCAGTGCAGCAACAAGTATTATGAGCACTATCCAACAATTAGCCCAAAGTTTTGGTGTGGCAGTCGCAGCAATTTTGGTCCGATACTTTTCAATTGCTTATTCGACGGACACTGTATTGTCGGCGAAAATATTTCATCTATCATTTATCGCAATGAGTGTAATGACATTTTTATCCGCCCTGATTTTTATCCAAATGAAAAAAGAAGATGGTCAGGAATTAATTTAATCTATGTTATGCTTGATATATTGTTTATTGACCCTATCTTTGAGTGATCATCACTCATCTAAGGTCTGCATATGCGCATGGATAAATTAACAAGCAAATTTCAGTCGGCATTATCCGATGCCCAATCGTTAGCATTAGGAAGAGATCATGCCTATATTGAACCCGTGCATGTTTTGAAAGTATTACTCGATCAAGAGGGCGGTAGTATTCGTCCGATTCTCAACAAAGCGGGTGTCAATATTGCAGGATTAAGATCCTCATTAGATGCAGCCATTAATCGTTTGCCACAAGTAGAAGGAACCAGTGGCGAAGTTCATGTCTCAAATGATTTGAACCGATTATTCAATCTGACCGACAAACTCGCGCAAAAACGGCATGATCAATACATCTCGAGTGAATTATTTTTATTAGCCGCAACAGAAGATTCAGGCGCACTAGGTGAATTATTGCGTCAAGCGGGCGCCACAAAACAAAATATTGAAAAAGCCATTGATGAAGAACGTGGCGGTCAAACTGTAAAAGATCCGAATGCCGAAGATCAACGCCGCGCATTGGAAAAATATACGATTGATCTCACAGCACGGGCAGAGCAAGGTAAGTTGGATCCGGTCATTGGTCGTGATGCCGAAATTCGCCGTACCATTCAAGTGCTCATGCGCCGCACCAAAAATAATCCGGTCTTAATTGGCGAGCCGGGCGTGGGTAAAACAGCCATCGTTGAAGGTTTGGCGCAACGCATCATCAATAACGAAGTGCCCGAAAGTTTAGCGGATAAACGATTACTCGCGCTAGATATGGGTGCCCTGATTGCAGGAGCTAAATTTCGCGGTGAATTTGAAGAACGTTTGAAAGCCGTATTGAATGATTTGGCAAAACAAGAAGGACAAATTATTTTATTCATCGATGAATTGCATACCATGGTCGGGGCAGGCAAAGCAGAAGGAGCAATGGATGCAGGTAATATGCTAAAGCCTGCTTTAGCGCGCGGTGAATTACATTGCGTAGGCGCAACAACGCTGGATGAATATCGTCAATATATCGAAAAAGACGCTGCGCTCGAACGCCGTTTTCAACGCATTTT
>CAYRUP010000080.1:0-9124 GCA_964427485.1 uncultured Coxiellaceae bacterium
GTCGCGGGACGACGTCCTAATTATTTGGGCGGAATACGTAGGGATTCTAGATTAAGGGGAAAGCCTTTGGGGAGTTCATGGGGTGAATATTTTTGGAAGAAAATATTCGTTGCAGGAACTTGTAATACTTCTGGTAATACCGCTAAAACACTGGCAATACGCAAACTGGCTTTTTCCCTATCGACATTTTTTTCCAGTGGGTATTCCTGAACTAATACATATAAATCATAAAGATCAATCACAACTGGATATTCTGGCAAATCAGCATCATACAAACGATAAGAAGTTACGCCCTCTCGTTTTGCCCAACGCTTTAAATGCTTCCCTCTTTTATTCAATCGATTGACAAATGCTTGGACCGCTGTTTGTTGTGGCTCTTTAAGCGATCGTTGGGCGGAACGAATGCGGCGTTCATTATTGGCCGCGGGACTGTTATCGATAAATTTGGCGGGTTGTACATCGAATAATAACAATTGGCATGGAAGAGGACCATTAAATAACGCATATTGCTTGTGTGATCGGATTCCCATGCATTTTCCAAGCTCAGGATTGCCGGTAAGTACAGCAGCCTGCCAGCCAAGAAAATCCTGTTTTAATTTTTCACCTAAACGCTCGTAAAGCTGCTTCAGTTCAGTTATTTCGCCTAAACGCTCACCGTAAGGGGGATTAACAACGAATAAACCTTGTGGTTTTCGATTTTTTGTAACAGATAATTCCTGCTTTTCTACGTGAATTTTTCCGAGTAACCCCGCGCGTTCAATATTCGCAAAAGCAATTTTAATCGCATGTGGATCTGAATCATAACCGATAATGGAGGGTAATTTAGCTAGATTTTTTCGTTTTTCTGCTTGATTGACTAGCTCTCGGAAACATTCAGCATCATGTTTTTTCCAACCCATAAACCCAAAATAGGGACGTGCCAAACCTGGCGCAACATCGGCCGCCATCCAGGCTGCTTCAATCAATAAAGTACCCGATCCACACATAGGATCAATCAGTGACCCGCCTTGATTGGCAATCAGAGGCCAACCCGCACGTAATAATATGGCTGCAGCAAGATTTTCTTTTAAAGGTGCAGTACCCTGTTCTAAACGATATCCGCGTTTATGCAGACTTTCGCCTGATAAATCCAGGCTAATCGTCGCTACATTACGGTGTAAATAAACATGAATCGCGAGATCTGGATTTTCTCGTGCCACGTTAGGACGTTCTTTGAATTTTTCTCGAAATTGATCAACGATCGCATCTTTTACTTTTTGTGCGCCAAACAAGGAATGCGTGATATTAGAATGGGAGCTGACAAAGTTGACGCTTAAGGTGCCAGAGGGCGAAAGATGTTCATCCCAAGCAATCGTTTGCACACCTGCATAGAGTTCTTCTGGGGTTTCGGCGGGGATTTCTGTTAAGCGCAATAATATTCGGTTCGCCAAACGGGACCACAAACAGGCTTTATAGGCGAGCGCCAAATCGCCAGAAAAGGTGACGCCCGCTAATTTTTCAGCGGCATCGGTTGCCCCTAATTGGCGTAATTCCTCAGCAAGTAATAATTCCAATCCTTTGGGTGTGGTGGCAAAAAAATTCAATTGATACATCCTACACGGGCACGGCGCGCCCTTATTCAACACCATTTTTGCGCAATGCACGACGCAAAATTTTGCCTACATTGGATTTTGGCAGCTCTTTTGCGAACTCTACATACTTTGGAATCTTATAGCCAGTCAAGTTTTTATGGCAATAGCGCAAAACATCACTGACAGTGAGATTAGGATCATCTTTCACAATAAATGCTTTGACAACTTCGCCTGAGCCTTCATCTGGGACACCAATCACAGCAGCTTCACGCACGCCCTGCAGCCTTACAAGCACATCTTCGATTTCATTTGGATAAACATTGAAGCCGGAGACCAAAATCATGTCTTTTTTACGCTCGCGAATATGCACATAACCTTCTTCATTCACAGAAGCCACATCACCTGTCAGCAACCAGCCATCTTTGGTAAAGACTTTTTGTGTCTCGGAAGGATTGCGCCAATAACCATACATGACTTGAGGCCCTTTTATTGCTATTTCGCCGGGTTGATCCAGAGGAACTTCATGGCCTTCATCGTCTAAAATACAAATATCTGTAGAAGGAACGGGTAATCCTACGGTTCCATTATATTCTTGCAATTCAGGTGGATTAATTGTTATGCAGGGTGATGTTTCTGTCAAACCATAAGCTTCTAATATTGGAACACCTGTGATGGAATGCCATTTATCAGCAACTGCACGCTGCACAGCCATACCACCACCCAAACAGAGTTTCAATCCGCTAAAATCCAATTCAGCAAATTTGGGACCTTTTAGTAATCCATTAAACAAAGTATTGACGCCGGTGATCACCGTAAATTTAAATTTGGACATTTCAGAAATCATTTGCGGCAGATCACGTGGATTCGTGATTAACACATTTAATCCGCCCAGCCTCATCAAAAACAAACAATTCGCTGTAAGTGAAAAAATATGATAAAGCGGTAATGCAGTGATAATAATTTCTTTTCCCCACTCAAAAATCGGACTAAACCAAGCTTCTGCTTGCACTACGTTTGCGATTAAATTGCGGTGCGTTAACATCGCGCCTTTTGCTATACCCGTAGTACCACCTGTATATTGCAAGAAAGCGATGTCTTGATTATTTAATTCAACGGGTTTGAAGTGAAGTTTTTTTCCTTTGGCTAATGCATCCTTAAAACGAATCACACCAGGAATATGGACATTGGGTACTTTTTTCTTAATATATTTCAGAAAAAAATTAACTAAAAATGCTTTCGGTTGAGGAAATAAATCTCCCATATTTGTGACAATCACATTTTTAAGCGGTGTTTCCGCGAGTGCTACTTTCACTGTATTTGCGAAACTTGCAAGAACGACGATTGTTTCCGTGCCAGAATCTTTTAGCTGATGAATTAATTCAGGTGGTTTATAGAGAGGATTGACATTCACTACTATTAAACCCGCTCGTAATGCACCAAACATCACGACAGGGTATTGAAGAACGTTCGGTAACATAATAGCAACTCGATCGCCTTTTTTAAGATTTAAGCCATGCTGGAAATAAGCAGCCATTGCTTTGGAAAGCACTTCGAGGTCTTGGTAGGTTAAAGTAACGCCTAAATTATAGAAAGCAGGTAGATCTTTGAATTTCGTGCAACATTCTTCAAAAACTTCAACAAGAGATTTGTATACATCTGGATTAATTTCTGCAGGCATTCCTTCCGGATAATTTTTCAACCATATTTTTTCCACGGTCACTATTCCTTGTACTCTGCAATTTGATCGGGACGGCCGGATTTGAACCGGCGACCACTTGCCCCCCAGACAAGTGCGCTACCAGGCTGCGCTACGCCCCGCTTAATTTTTTATTGCGTGATTTCTTGGGTTTGCAATTCTTGCAGAATTCCTTCTAAGTCTGCAATCAATTTTTTTACTTCTACTTCAGTTTTCACTGTTTTGCCGACTTCAGAGGGATTGGATTGTAGCTGAGTTCTTGCACCGTCAATCGTAAATCCATCTTCATACAATAATTTTCTTATTTGGCGCACTATCATAACATCACTGTATAAATAGTATCGCCGGTTCCCGCGTCGCTTTGCTGGTTTTAACTGGGGGAATTCTGTTTCCCAGTAACGCAATACATGCGTCATCACAGCGCACAAATGCGCCACTTCACCAATAGTGAAGTAGCGTTTATCAGGAATCACTGGCAACGTAGGCGGGGTATTTTGCTTACGTTGTTTCGGAACCCTGTGACCGAGTGTTTTGAACTTCATTCCCTGTATATACCTCAACACGCGCTCTTAACTTTTGGCCACTTCGAAATGTGACAACCCGTCGAGCCGAAACAGGGATAGACTCACCTGTTTTAGGATTTCTACCGGGACGTTCATTTTTATCATTCAATTCAAAATTACCAAATCCGGAAAGCTTAACTTGTTGCGCACTTTCCAGCGCTTTACAAATTTGTTGAAAATAAATTTCAACGATTTCTTTTGCTTCGCGTTTGGTAAGACCAATTCCGTTAAATAAGTGTTCCGCGATATCTGCCTTCGTTAGTGCCATACTTAGCCCCTTAGTTCAGCAGCGAACTTTTCTTTCAGTGTAACGACGATACGCCCAATTAAATCGGCAACTTCTTCGTCTATTAACGTGCGGGTAGCATGCTGTAAAGTCAATGCTAACGCCACACTTTTATGTCCGGCTGTAATGCCCTTTCCCTGATAAACATCAAATACATCAATGTTTTGCAACAATTCACCAGCCACATTCCTTATTGTATCCTGAATTCTCTGAACTGGTACAGTCTGATTCACTAAAATTGCTAAATCGCGACGTATTTCTGGGAATTTAGATATCTCAGTAAAACGTGGCAGTCCGGCAGGTTCTATTTTGTCTAAAAATAATTCAAATACGACGATTTTACTCTCGATATTCAACTTTTGCATAATGGAGGGATGTATGACTCCCAAAATACCCGCATATTCACCCTCCCGATAAAGCTCAGCCGTTTGACCAGGATGTAATGCGGGATGCGATCCTGTTTTAAATTCAAACTGATCGGCTGACAATGTTAATTTTAATATATTCTCTAAATCGCCTTTCAGATCAAAAAAATCAGCTTCACGTTTAGGTATGCCCCATTGCTCGGGAACTACACCACCTGAAATCAAACCACTTAACATTCTCTCTTGAATTAATGTCCCGTCTTTTATCACAAAACGCAACCCGGATTCAAAAATTCGTACTCGAGATTGCTGGCGGTTGTGATTGTATAGAAACGTGTTGATCAAACCTGGCCATAGTGAAGTCCGCATTATCGACATTTCAGCGGTAATCGGATTGAGGAGTTCTTTGTATTCTCCAACTGGATCAAACAACTTTTGCATTTTTTTGTCAATGAAGCTATAAGTCACAACTTCATGATAACTCATATCGCGTAACGCTTGGCGCAGCATAGACAAAGTGAGCATTCGTTCTGAACGCGGATGTATTTGCATCGCAGAAAAAGCAGCGGTATGTTGGGGAACTTTTTGATAACCATAAATACGGATGATTTCCTCAATCAAATCAACTTCCGTTGTGATATCAAAACGTCGCGCAGGTACAGTCACATTCCAACCTTGAGATGTTTTTTCGGTTGAAAAACCCAATGATTGCAAAATGGTTGTGACATTTTGGTCGGTGATTTCCAAACCCAGTAATTTTTTGATGCGGAGAAAACGCAACGCTACTTTTTTTGTCTGTGGTAAATAATTCGTATCGGCAATATCGATAACAGGGCCGGCTTCACCACCTGCAATTTCCAGTATAAGTTGAGTTGCGCGTTCGATTGCCCGTACTTGTAGCGTTGGATCGACACCTCGTTCAAATCGATACGATGATTCGGAATTTAATTTATACTGACGTCCCATGCGTGCAACGCTAGTTGGTTGGAAAAATGCACTTTCGAGAAATATATCCTGAGTCAGCAATGTCACACCTGACTCCATTCCCCCCATGACTCCTGCAATCGCTAATGGTTTTCGCTCATCTGCGATAATTAATGTTGTCGAATCGAGTGTAATTGTTTGACCATCTAATAATTCCAGACTTTCACCCTGAGCGGACAAACGCACTTCGATACCGCCAGAAATTTTTGCTAAATCAAATGAATGCATAGGCTGGCCTAATTCCAGCATGACATAATTCATCACATCAACCACTGGACTAATACAACGAATCCCACTGCGACGTAAGCGTTCTTGCATCCAGTTAGGTGTGGCAGCATCCGCAGTCACACCTCGAATAATGCGACCTACATAATGCGGGCACTCATTCGCCGCACGAAGAACAATGGGTAAAATATCTTTAATTTTTGCGTCTATTTTAGGAAAATGGGGAATAGTCTGTTGTGTTTGTGTAATAGCAGCGGTATCTTGCGCAAGTCCCGAAATACTTAAGCAATCACCTCGATTCGGTGTAATTGAAATATCCAGCACATGATCGGTTAGATTTAAATAATCCCAGACATTATCACCCACGCGCGCATCCGGCGATAAGAGGATTAATCCTTCACTTTCTTCTGTAAGCCCTAATTCTCGCGCAGAACATAACATGCCATGTGAAAGCACACCACGCAATTTGCTCGCGGTGATTTTCATTTTATTTGATAGTACAGCACCTTCGAGTGCCACTGCTGTTTTCATTCCGGCGGTGACATTGTTTGCACCGCACACAATTGTAATGGGTTCGGCACCACCCGTTTCTACTTGGCAAACATGCAAGCGATCGGCTTCGGGATGTTTTTCTACACTTAAGACTTTGCCAACAACCACGCCTGAAAATTTTTCTGCGACGGGTGACACTTCTTCAATTTCTAAACCGGCCATGGTTAATGATTCGCATAAATCTTCGCGCGTTAACGCAGGATTAACCCATTCACGCAGCCAGAGTTCGCTTATTTTCATATTGGAATCTCTTAGAATTGTCTTAAAAAACGTAAATCATTTTCGAATAGGGCACGTAAATCAGTAATACCATAACGTAACATTGTCAAACGATCCAAGCCTGCTCCAAATGCCCAACCTGTGTAGCGCTCACTATCAATTCCGACAAAACGAAATACATTGGGATGAACCATCCCACAGCCTAATACTTCTACCCAGCCCGTATTTTTACAAATACGACAACCGCTGCCATGACAATTTTGACAGCCGATATCAACTTCAGCAGAAGGTTCAGTAAATGGGAAATAGGACGCGCGAAAACGCACGGGCACATTTGCTTCAAAAAATTCTTGTAAAAATTGTTGCAAAATACCTTTCAAGTCAGCAAAACTCACATTTTCATCGACCATCAAACCTTCAATCTGATGAAACATAGGCGTATGGGTAATATCAAAATCACGTCGATAAACACGCCCCATGGCAATAATGCGTAATGGTGGTTGGGTATTCTCCATCACTCGTATTTGTACGGAGGATGTTTGCGTACGCAACACCGTATTATCTGGGAAATAAAAGGTATCCTGCATCGCACGCGCTGGGTGCATCGCTGGAATATTGAGGGCTTCGAAATTATGATAGTCATCTTCAATTTCGGGTCCATCGACTGTCATGAAACCCATTTGTGCGAAAAGTGCTTCAATACGTTCTCGTGTTTTAGTCACAGGATGGATCGTACCAAAATTTTGTTGTCGCCCCGGTAATGTCACATCAATCGATTCTGCGGCGAGCGCATTGGCAACCTGTTGTTGGTTCAACAAATTAGAACGCTCTTCAATCAATGCTTGAATTTGCTCTTTGATCGCATTGACGCGCTGGCCTGCTAATGGACGTTCTTCGGATGGTAATTGGCCTAGGCTTTTTAGACACTCGGTCAATTTTCCTTTTTTACCTAGATAAAACACGCGATAATGATCGAGATTTTTTAAATCGTGAGTGGTATGAATTTCTTGTGTGGCTTGTTCTAAGATAGCTTCCAAGTCGGTCATAGAATTTTTTCCAAATAACTAGTCACGAACGTTTGTGGGCCATGGCGTCAAGCTAAGAAACATTTGTCATCCTGAGTGCAGCGAAGGATCACTAAATTATAATAAAGCGATCCTTCGCGGAGTTTACCCTGGTGAGGGCTCAGGATGACATCAAAGCTCTGTAGGCACGGCGCGCGCCGTGCCCCTACGGATTTACGCGGCTAAACTTTGTTTCGCTTGGTTAGCCAGCGCAGCAAATGCCGCACGATCATGCACTGCGATATCAGCTAATACTTTACGATCAACTTGAATTTCTAACTTTTTCAAGCAATTCATGAACACGCTATAAGACAGACCATGTTCGCGCGCGGCAGCATTGATACGAACAATCCAAAGCGCTCTGAAAACACGCTTTTTCTGACGACGATCACGATAAGCATATTGTTCTGCTTTGGTTACTGCTTGTTTCGCGACACGGAATACGCGGCTACGTGCACCGTAATAGCCTTTCGCTTTAGCCAGCACTTTTTTGTGCTTTGCACGTGCTGTGACACCTCTTTTTACTCTTGGCATACTCTTATCTCCTCAAACTCCGATTATTGGTCATTCAGCATACGCGCTACTGAACGCATATCGGATGCATCAATCCGACCAATCGTACGTAAATGGCGTTTACGCTTGGTCGACTTCTTCGTCAAAATATGGTTGCGATTGGTACGGCGGCACTTGTAGCCATTCGCTGTCGCGCGAAAACGTTTAGCCGCGCCACGGTTGGTTTTTAATTTAGGCATAATTACTCCAGTTTTACACACACAATACTCATCGCAACTAATTCATCTCACCAAAAACCAGTTGCGATGAGTAATGCAAAGTCAGAAATAAAAATCAGCGCGTTACTTCTTCGGACCAATCACCATCACCATTTGTCGGCCTTCCAGTTTCGGACGTTGCTCGACAATACCGTGATCAACCAAGTCCGCAATAATACGTTCCATGAGCTGCATACCCAATTCAGGATGCGTCATTTCACGTCCACGGAATCGAATCGTGACCTTAGCCTTATCACCATCTGCCAAGAAACGGATAATATTCCGTAACTTAACTTGATAATCCGCTTCTTCTGTTGCGGGGCGAAGTTTAATTTCTTTGAGGTGAACCTGCTTTTGTTTCTTTTTCGCAGCTGCTTTACGCTTACTTTGCTGATAAGTGAATTTACCGAAATTCATAACTCGGCATACCGGCGGTTTAGCATCAGGTGATATCTCAACCAAGTCAAGACCAGCCTCTTCGCTAATACGCCGCGCTTCGCGGGATGAAACAACACCTAATTGATTACCTTCAGCATCAATTAAACGGACTTCTGGGACTCTGATCTCCTCATTAATCCGAGGTTTCTTTTCTGCGCTAATTCTCGTTTCCTCCAGTCATTTTTGTCGGATCCCGGGTAACCGGGATAAATTTTTAAGTCTACGGGACAACGTCCGGTTCTACATTGGCATAGCCGATGCAGAGGGTACGTCAGTTCGACCCCGTCGCGATATTGCTTCATTTAACAGACTGAGCAGTCGGTCTAATGACACGCTACCCAAATCTGTACCCTGTTGGGTCCTTACTGAAACAGTACGCGATTCTACTTCA
>CAYRUP010000081.1:0-8994 GCA_964427485.1 uncultured Coxiellaceae bacterium
ACAGTGTATACTATGTCCCCATACAACTGTTTACCATGTCCCCATCTATACACTAATCCACCCTACGAAAAACTGCCCTTCTCCCATTCCATTCTGGGAGAAGGGAGCATTTACTTCTTTGTGAGCAAAGAAGATGTTGTTAGCTCCGGCGCAAGATGTTTTGAAATTACATCAGACACTTCCTTTAATGTGGTACGATTTTTTGGATTTTCAGAAATCATCTTCTCTACAATGCTATAAACTTCCTGACTCAATTCGTAATGGCAAGTTGCGCCATCCGTTTCTTTCTCGCATATTTGCCATGCATCTCCCGTGTCTGATTCATAAAGTTCATATAATTCATCATAACTTACTACACTTTCCTTAGATGCCTTATATGTCTTTTTTTCACCAAAAAGCAATTCCATTAAGACGAGGCCAGCGGAATAAATATCTGCACGCGTTGAATAATTCTCTCGCTTGTTTTCAGGCGCTGAATTGATTGGAGTAGAAGAAATTGTGGCATCATAAGTAAAATCGGTTCCTTCAGCCAATCGACCCGCAGAACCAAAATCATGTAAAATCACTTCGTTTGTTGCAGGATTGACAAACACATTGTCTGTTTTAATATCGCGATGTACGTATCCCAACTTATGAAGGATCTCAAGTTCTTTCAAGAAATTTTTTGCGATCTGGAGTAATTTTTCAGGATCTTTAGGCAATTTTTTGCTATCAATAAGTGTAGAAAGCTTTACACCTTCTTCGAGTTTCATAAAAATTCTAAGTTTTTTAAAATCCGACTTCTTTCTATTGATACTTTCAATCGGTTTTGCCCTGGCTCTCCCCAGTTTTTCCAAAATCTCTGCCTCAATTTTAAATGCACGTTCATAACCAGGTACTTGAGATTGCGCTGTTGGCTTAAGTGTTTTCATTACAATCAATTCACCGGCATCGGAAGAATGATTTAGCAGAAGTTTACTTGTTGACGTACCTCCTGATCCGAGAATGGCTGGTTTGTCCGCTTTTACATTACGGAAAACCGCATAAGTATTTTTTCCGTCAACAACAACGCTATAGTTTAGGCCAAATTCGCTTCTATGATGGTAACCATTTTTTTCTTTAATTGATGCTAATTTTGCGAGTTCATCTTCATTTAAAAATGTATTATTAATTTTTAATAATTCTTTTACCATAAAAAGTGTGGATAAAGAGGGGGGAAGTTTTTCTTCTTCGAAACATTGTAGACGTACATGTGACATACTAAACCTCGTTTTTTATTTTGCAAAAGTTTGGTTTGAATGATACAAGATTTAAATTAAGATAATATTAAGATAATATTAAGAAAATAAATATTGAATTTTCAGTTACTTATAACCTAAATTCGTAACGTTTTAGCTCGCATTTCTTCCAGATCAAGCTCGTCCGAGAGACGATGAAATACTTCATCGTGAATTTCACCCGATTTTCTTAATTCTAAGAGCGTTTTGCGTTCGCTTGCAATTGCAACCAGCATGACTTTTTTTAAAGCCATATAGTCATCCGTCAAAGTAGAATAGGGATTTTTATTCATTTGTGTATTGATTATTTTGAGTCTGCGATCAAGCTGTTTTTGAAAATCATTAACAATCTCAGCAGGAATGTTTTCTCTTGTTGTCAGTTTTTGAATATCAAAAATAGAATTTTGCGATGCACGTACGCGCGCAATTGCTTCCTGTTTCATTTCATCTTCTTCAGGAAAATGGAAAAAATTTAAAATAATGGGCAGTGATAACGTTGGAACAATTAAGGTAACAACGATCACACAATACGTTATGAAAAGAATTAAATCGCGATGAGGAAAAGCAATTCCTGGCGCAAGTAAAAACGGCAGTGATAATGCAGCCGCAAGAGACACGATGCCCCTCATCCCAGACCAACCTACTACAAAAAGTATTTTCCACGATGGCATCGGATCCTTGCGCAAAATGGAAGGGAAAAATAAGCGTGGCAAATAAGCCATAGGATAAACAAAGACGAGGCGAGCTAATATAACAACAAAACTGATGATTAATCCATAAGAAATCAAATGAGCAAATGAATCGGCGTGTAAATTTTTCAGGATTAATGGTAATTCGAGACCAATTAAAGTAAACACAAAACCATTTATGATAAAAATTAATGTGTTCCAACTTGCTTTTGCGTTAATCCGTGTAAAAGAAGAAGCAACTTCGGGAAAACGTATTCCGCAATAAATACCCGCTACAACAATTGCGATTATTCCAGATACGCCAATTCTTTCACTTAGAAAATAGCAAGTAAAAGCCGTAATAAATGAAAATGTCGTTTCTGCAGGAGCAGAATTTATTTTCTGCACTAAATAAATTGAAATCATTCCTATACACAATCCGACTATAGCACCCCCTGTTGCAACTAAAACAAAATGGGTTGCGATCTCTGTTAATGAAAATGAATTACCTAAAATGATCGCTAAAGAAAAACGAAATAAGATTAAGGCTGTTGCATCATTTACCATGCTTTCGCCTTCTAAAATAGAAATTAAGCGGCGAGGTGCGCCGAGTTTTTTAATGAGACTTGTTGCTGATGTTGCATCCGTTGGAGAAATAATCGCACCTAACAAAAAACATTCCGCCCATGTAAAATCTGCAAAAAGTAATTTAGTCATCAGCGCAACGACAAACATGGTAAAAATAACGAGACCGAAAGCAAGTAAACTGATCGGTCTAAAATTAAATTTAAAATCGCGCCATGAAGTAAAATAAGCGGCATAAAATAAAATAGGCGGCAAAAAAAGATTGAAGATTACCTGTGGATTGAGTTGAAAAGTAGGCAGCCATGGATTGAGACTCAGAATGCAGCTTCCTATCACTAAAAAAATTTCCAAAGGCAAATGAAATCGAGTAGCAACAGGAACAGAAAGAATAGCAAAACATAAAATAAAAACGGCAGGTTCTATAAAATTCACTGATATATTCCTTATATCAAACTTTGCTGCTTAGGCTGGAATTATAAATTGCAACTCGAATAATTTCTATGTACTACGTCGAGTAGGTGCGCTGCTTGGTTCTGGTGGTTTTGGTGGTTCTGGTTCTTTTCGTTCAGAGCTCAAGCTTCCTTCTCTTTTTCTTGATACTTCTCCCTCATCAGAATGCACACTTCCCTCTCTTGATTCAGCCGACGGCTTGCTATCAAGTATTGGTGGGGCAAGTTCCATTTCAGAAGTCAGTCCTTTCAGGATATGAGTTGTATCAGCAGAGGGTGTTTTTTTCTTAGGCCTAAAATTCGTTATAATCTTTTTCTCTTCGTTTTTCTCTTCTTTAGTAGTCAATTCACGAGTGACTCCATTCACAAGACCCGAAAACGTTTTAGAAATTGCTGCAATTGCTCCACTAGCAAGAACTGCTGTTAAACTCGCGAGTGTAATACCTGCAACTCCACCTCCTACGCTAGCAATAACAGTATTAAGCGCGGTAGAGAGTCCTGCTTGTATCGGACCCGCCAAACCTTGCAGAATGGGTATAGAAACTCCCGCCGTTAAAACACCTGCGGTAATGATTGCAGCTGCTGGTAGCAATTTAATAATAGATGAAACAAAAGTAGACGTAACGGATTTGAAAGAAGGATCACTGTCAAATACCTCTTTTCCTTTTATCTTGTTAATTATCTTAGCCCCCCACCAAAGTGGATTGATTAAACGAATTCCTGAATCAATTAATTGTTTCGTGTAAGCGATCGCATCTGCTGCGAGTGAGAAGGTTTGTCCTATACACCAAAGCGGTGAATTTACCGCAAATGCAACTCCTTTCCAGAAAGTTTTGGCTGTTGAATTCATATCTGAATCATTAATCAAACCATTAACTATTCTTAATGGTTGCACAAACGCGGCACCCAATGTGCGAATTCCAAATTCAAGCAATGTCGTGATAGCAATTTGCGTCATATTAACCAAAGGTATGACACCCAATCCTCCCACCCAGTCAATCGTGCTGTGACTGCCTGGTACTTTTTTTAATGATTCCATTAACCCTTTCATAGGATACCAGAATGCTTTAACAGCAATTTTCTCCCTAGTCATTACGTTTTTTGTTTTAGATGTTTCTGGTAAAGAAGAAGGTATTTTTTCATAAGATGGTAAGACATTATTATTTTTTACGGTAAAAACAGCGGGTGTAGAGACTATGGACATATCGAGGTTTTTTTTTGCATTATAAAACAAGAGCCCACTTCGTAATTCATTAAGCTCCGGTGTTTTTTTTATAAAACCTGGTTTACCTTTATCTTCAGGACTTGGCATAAACGAAGCCTCTCTTGAGCTATAACTTAAGTATAATACACATTGATTAATAATAGTACATTTTTATAACTTTCTGTTTTTTTAAAGATTTATATTGAAAGCTTCAACGATTTTTTGGTCCTTCTCGCTTATTAACATTCTCCTTCTTTGGAGCAATATTCTCTTTATCCGCAACTTTATTTGCTGCAGATTTTTGGGCATCGCTATACGCATCCTCAGGTTTTTTAAAAACACTTGTCACTCTACGCAACAGTGGAGGTTTCGGGGCATCGCCTTCTTTTTTCACATTCAGAACACTACTAACACTTCTACTCAGTCTACCCAGTGTACCTAACACATTGGAAGTAGTAGATTGCCGTGGTAATTCAGGTTGCATGGGAGTCGGATGTTTTGTAATAGGTTCTTTAAGAGAAGGTCTTTCCAATGGTGGTGGTTGTACGACATCCGGTTTGATTTTAATTTGGTTGTCAGGAGGAAGTTGTGAGTTTGCAGATTTTGTAACAAATTGTAACCAATTTTTATGAAGGTCCAATAATTCTTTTTGTTGGACTAACGAGTCATGAACCTTATCGTCTTTTTTAATTGCTGCGATATCAGCAAATTCACCTGGAATCATTGCGTTGTTAATCATATAACTGTGTACTGTGGTCACCTTATTCCTCTGTGGAAATTTAAATATTTCTGAATTATCAAGCTGAGCTTTATAAGCATCCGTACGATTAATGTCAGTCCAAACCCATTCTCCCTCTTTATTCGGCGCATACTTTTTAAATTTAGCATCTACCACCTTAAAACCCTCTATTGTTTCAAATTTTTGGGGAGTCATTTCACGTGAAATTATAACGGCATTTTTTGCTCTTGCTCTTTCTTCCATCGTTACAAGCACTTTACCGCCAGGCAGTAGTGCTACCAACATAACATCATTATGCACAGTCTTTTTGCTTGCTGCTTGTTGAGCTGCTTGTTGATATTCCTTATCATTCTTCTCGATCAATTTCGCTATGGCTTCTACATTTGCTTTAAGTTGTTCTTGTAATTTAGTGACATCACTCTGTGGATCTTTTTCCTTTGCTAGTTTTATTTCTTGCTGTAATGAAAAATTCTGACTTGAAAGACGCTCTATTGTTAATAATTCTTTTTCTTCTGTTACCGAGGGTCTTGTTTCTGGTGCAACCGAGGCTTTTGTTTCAGATGCTGCGGCCGATGCTTTTATCTCTGCGGCTTCTTGTAATCCTGAAATATTTTTAAATTCAGGTTCTTCCTTCTGCAGTTCAGTTTCTGCTCTCTTTAATAACCGAGTTGAGACTGCTCTTGCTAATTTGAGACCTCCAATTTTTGCTTTATCGCCAGCAAAATATTTTGCTACCATTTCAGTTTTTCTAGCGATTAATTGAGTTCTTTCTTTTTCTAATTTAGCTATTTCCTCTGTTAAATTGATTCTTCTTTCTTCTAATTTTTCATCCGGCTTATTTTTTAACTCCGTTTCAACCTCACTCAATTGTTGTTTTACCTCATTTTGTTTCGTCTCATTTTTTTCTATATCAGCAGTAACTAACGCAAATTGTTTGGTTTTACGAGTTTCCATCGTACTTGTGGATTTTATAGCACCTCGCATCTGCTGCGCAAATTGCTCTAACAATTGTTTATTCAATGCATTTTTGTGTTTTATTTTTTCATTTATTTCATCTGGATGATCTCTTCGCTCAGTCGCAATCCGAATGTCCTCATTAGCAATTTTTATTTTTTCTCTTAGGACATCATTCACTGGAACCGATTCAAAAGTCTGCTTTCTTTCACTCATTGGCACGGGGATATATATCTGTGCTCCACCGCCACTTTGTTTAAGAGGAACACCTGGCATAGACTTAGACTCATCACCTGGAATAGACCATGTATCAATAACCGGACTGGCAGTGCTTTTCAGACCTATCAGTTCACCACCTTGTTCCGTAATTTTATATGCGTATGTTACTTTACCCGCACTTGCGCCATAAAATTGACTAACAAGTGATCCTTTTGTGATAGATGCGATACCTTTTTGTGCTGGAGTGTCTTTGCTATCTGGATCTACAAAAAAGTTACCTAGATAGACTTGTTTACCTTGAAAACCTTCTTCTTGTGTTTGCAGAAGATACGATCCGGGTGGGAATTTCTGCAATTTGACTTCTTCGTCTAAGTTGATTCCGGCAAGCAATTGCACTGCATTAAAATACTGCTTATCCGGTTCTACGGGCCATTTTGATTTGTGATTTCCTTCGCAAGTAAATTCAAATGCTATTTTGGCTTTTTTAGTTCGTTCGAGAAGTGTCGTTGATTGATATTCTTCTAATTCAGCTTTTTCTTCGGGCGTTACATCTTTTGCAACTAACTCTTTAAATCTAGCATCCGTCAGAATTAACTGCATGACTTGTAATTTATAAAGAAATTCAAATTCTGCTTTTTCATTGTTATCAGTTATGGTTGATGGTACTGGGACGGGAAAATCTTCCACAAATACATCAACCATGGCAAGTTGATCTTTTATTATGTCGCCTCTCTGATCGAAGTCAGCCTGTTTTGTTTCACAAACCAGAAGATCAGCCTGAAGTTTTTTTAACACTTGTCCATGCGCTACAAGAATGTCATGTCCTTTCGACATGAGATCGGTTATCTCATCATCCTGAGTTACCTCGATACCCTTTGTTTCTGCAGTCGTTAACAGATCCCGCATTGTGTCTGTCACCGTCTTCATTTCTCCTTCTATTTTTATAATTTCCTCGGAGAGTGCAGCCATTTTCAAGTCATTTTCTTTTTTTTCTCTCTCTTCATTTTTCCCATATTTTTTTTCGTAATCTACATTAAATTTTCTAATTCTTGCGATTTCATCTAGATCTTTTTTTTCCGCATCTGACAGTGGCCCATTTTTTTGAATCCCCAAGAGCTCTTGTTCTCGCTCAAATTTATAAAATGGCGAAGTGAGATCCTGTACTGCTTTGCGCTGCAAAAATTCTTCGTAACCCGGAAAGTCTTCTCGCTCGCGAAAGGGTTTATAGGAATCTTCAGGTTTTTTACCTTGATTGCCAGAAGCTGTCATCACCTACCTCCAGTGTCCACACCTCTCCTTTTTTATTATAGCATTTGGCTATATTTTGCGCGTAAAGTGCTGTCGTGGAATAGAAATATCCAATTAATCAGTGAGATAAAGAGGGTTGACGAATCCTCACTGCTTTTATAGCATTCCTTCTATTGGGTTACTGAGGTTCTATATGACAATTAATCAAGCTGAAGATGGCATTGCGACTTTACTCATTCACGAAAGAAAAAAATTATTATTACATTCCTGTTGCGCGCCCTGCTCAGGCGAAGTGATGGAAAATTTATTGCAGTGCGGCATTGATTACACTATTTTTTTCTACAATCCGAATATTCATCCGTTGAAAGAATACGAATTGCGAAAAAATGAAAATATTCGTTTTGCTGAAAAACATCAGGTGCCTTTTGTGGATGGCGATTATGATCGTGATGAATGGTTTCGCCGCGCCAAAGGAATGGAGATGGAGCCGGAAAGAGGGATTCGCTGCACGATGTGTTTTGATATGCGTTTTGAGCGAACAGCGCTTTATGCTCATGAACATGGGTTTCAAATTTTTAGTAGTTCGTTAGGCATTTCGCGCTGGAAAAACATGGAACAAATTAATGCGTCTGGAGTAAAAGCCGCTTCGCATTATCCAGACATGCACTATTGGACATACAATTGGCGCAAAAACGGCGGCTCACAACGAATGATTGAAATTTCCAAGCGTGAAGAATTTTATCAGCAAGAATATTGCGGTTGTGCTTATTCATTACGTGATACGAATCGTTGGCGGGAACAAAATAATCGGGAAAGGATTAAGATTGGGGTGAAGTATTATAAGCAGGGGTCAGAGTAATTGTTATTGTTTATACCCTCATCCCCTGCCCTTCTCCCAGCTTGCGCTGGGGGAAGGGAGTTTACTATTTTGCTCCCTTCTCCCAACACAGTTGGGAGAAGGGCTGGGGATGAGGGTGTATCCAACTCAACAATGAAAATACCGAGCATAAACCCGACCCACCAACACCGAAGCAGGCAAAGAAAGCTCATTGGAATTATCTTTTAAATATTTGACAACAGCCGCGACAATAAACAATTTATCATTCGTATCAAACGAACAAGCTAATTTATGCTCCACTAGCCGAGCCTCATTCACCCCCCGCAAATAGCCTTCACATTTTCCAGCGCGGGTTCCTTGGAGATATTCATTTTCTGTCTGAACTCGACCCATGTTTTTATCATGAATATCCAGCACGACTTGACAATTCTCCAGCAATTCCGCACCCGTTAAAGCAGAATCAGCCCATACAGCGAGAGGCGAAAATAAAAAAACAATAATAAAAAAAGCAGATAATTTTTTTGTCATAACTACATTGTGCACAAATGAAAAGAAGCCTTCAAGAAAAAGCGTTGGGTTTTAATTATTTTCTGATACTATAAAATGATTGGCTAAAGAATGGTTGATATCATGAGAAAACACGATATAGAACAACAATTGCAAGCAATCACTCGTGATTTTTTATCTGAACTCCAGGCTGAGCGCGCCCTGCAAGCCATCACGCTCAATGTCTCATTAGAACGTGAATTGGGCATCGATAGCCTGGGCAAAGTCGAATTGTTTCACCGCATTGAAAAAAAATTTGGGGTTCATTTACCCGAAAGTGCCATGGCT
>CAYRUP010000082.1:0-8943 GCA_964427485.1 uncultured Coxiellaceae bacterium
TCGTCGGGCTCATAACCCGAAGGTCGTTGGTTCAAATCCAGCCCCCGCTACCAAACAAATTGAAAATAATAAAACCCCTCATGGGGTTTTTTATTTTTCGGATGTCACCGCGGCGAAAGCGGGAATAATGGGCGTAAAGCCCATTTTTTATATGGGTAAAGTCGATGAGCGATATTGAAATCACATTGCGAGATCGTTTAGCATCCTTAGTAACCGCGATGGGATATGAATTTGTGGGTTCTGAGCTGCTGCGGCAAGGACGTGGTTCGGTGTTGCGAATTTACATTGATAGAGAACAAGGTATCACGCTGGATGATTGCTCCAATGTAAGCCATCAAGTTAGCGCAATGCTTGATGTGGATGATCCCATACAAGGGTTTTATAATCTGGAGATTTCATCTCCCGGATTAAACCGCCCTTTGTTTGAGCTTGTGCAATACCGCAAGTTTATAGGCAATCGCATTAAAGTGCGCATGCATAGTCCCATCAATAATCGGCGGCATTTTGTAGGGATTTTGCAGCGGGTAGATGAAGCAGATATTCATCTCTTAGTTGATGCCGAAGAAGTGATTTTACCTTTTTCAGGCATAGAAAAAGCGAAAATCATTGCGGACCCGGCAAGCGATTAATTAATCTGTTCTGGGATGTGGATTTTACCGGAACTCACGTGAATCTCGAGTGAGGCTGACGCTATGAACAAAGAAATTTTGTTAGTTGTTGACGCAGTATCGAATGAAAAAGGCGTAGACGCCGATGTCATTTTCCAGGCTATTGAAGCCGCATTGGAAATGGCAACTAAAAAGCGCGCGGGCGAAGATATTGACGTCAAAGTCATTATTAACAGAAAAACTGGCGATTATCAGACAACCCGACGCTGGTTGGTGATAGAAGATTCTCAGGATGATGAAGAAGGCGATGACGGTGTTACCCGTTTAACATTGACTGCGGCGCGCGAACGGGATCCCGCAATCGTTCTGGGTGGTTACATTGAAGAACCCATGGAATCCGTCGAGTTTGGCCGTATTGCGGCCCAAAAAGCAAAACAAGTGATTGTCCAAAAAGTATTGGAAGCCGAACGCGCCCAATTGATCAGCGCATTTAAAGAACGCATGGGAACGTTGGTCAACGGCGTTGTTAAGAAAGTGACGCGTGATTTTGTGTTGCTGGATTTGGGCAATAACGCAGAAGCCATTCTACCTCGCGCTGAAATGATTCCACATGAAGCCGTGCGTGTAAATGATCGTCTACGCGCTTACTTATATGAAATTCGTTCCGACTCGAAAGGCCCGCAAATGGCAGTCAGTCGAACAAGACCAGAAATGTTGGTAGAATTGTTCAAAATTGAAGTGCCTGAAATCGGCGAAGAATTGATTGAAATCAAAGGCGCAGCCCGCGATCCGGGTTCACGAGCGAAGATCGCAGTCAAAACCAATGATGGCCGTATTGATCCAATCGGCGCGTGTGTCGGTATGCGTGGTGCTCGTGTGCAAGCTGTGTCAAGTGAATTGGGCGGTGAGCGTGTTGATATTATACTTTGGGACGATAATCCAGCACAGTTAGTTATCAATGCCATGTCACCTGCAGAAGTCGCATCCATTGTAGTGGATGAAGATAGTCATACGATGGATATCGCGGTAAGAGAAGAACAATTGTCACAAGCGATTGGTCGTAATGGGCAAAATGTCAGATTAGCAGCAGAGTTGACGGGTTGGCGCTTGAATGTCATGACAGAAGACCAGGCAAAAGCAAAATCAGCCGCTGAAGAAGAAAGTGTCTTACACTTATTTACCGATAAACTGGGCGTGGATGAAGATATCGCACAAGTCTTAACAGAAGAAGGCTTCACTTCATTAGAAGAAATCGCTTATGTTCCACTGCAGGAAATGCTGGAAATTGATGGTTTTGATGAAGAGTTGGTTGAAGCATTGCGTGAGCGCGCGAAGGCCGTTTTATTAACCAAGGCGATTGCTGAAGAACAAGAATTAGAGATGACGGAGCCAGCAGAGGATTTGCTGGAAATGGACGGAATGGATCGTCACCTCGCGTATGTGCTCGCCAATCATGGTATCATCACGCGCGAAGATCTTGCGGAGCAGTCTGTTGATGATTTGCTTGAGATTGGTGAAATAAATGAAGAAAAAGCTGCCGCATTAATTATGACAGCCCGTAAACCATGGTTTGATGAAGCAAATCATGTTGACTGAGGAGAGGCGCGATGCCAAAAAGCCAGGTATCTGCTATAGCGGAAAAGAAAGGTTCGGTAACAACGGTGAAAACGCAAGGTGTCTCAGTGAGGCAATTGGCAATCGATATCGGTTTTCCGTTAGAACGGTTAGTCATGCAGTTTTTAGATGCAGGCGTTAAAGTTTCTGGCGCTGATGCGGTTGTATCCGAAGAAGAAAAGCAAAAGCTCTTAAAGTATTTGCAGCAGCATCATGGTGCGAAAAAAGATGCTGCGCCCGAAAAAATTATTCTACGTCGCGCTAAAACCAGCGAAATTAAAGTCTCCGGATCGCAAGGCGCCAACAAAACGATTAGCGTTCAAGTACGTAAAAAACGCACTTATATTAAGCGTCCAGCGGAAGAATTAGCGAAAAATGCAGCCACAGACATGGAGCTTGATAAGGCAGAAATTTCTCTTGATGCTCTATCTACACAAGATATTCCAGCAACGGAAGTTAACGGAATTGTAGAACCAGTTGAGTCTTCAGTTGCTGCCGTTGAAATCATCCTAGTCGAAGAACCAGCGCAACCTGTTGAAACTGTCACTGAAAAAGCATTATCCGATGCCAAGCGTTCCAAAGAAAAACGTCCTCACGTTGCTCTCCGTCCAGAAAGCGAAGAAAACGACCGTCCCAAAAAGAAAAAGAAAGGCCGTGGCGCAGGAAGAAATGACGCTAATAAATATGATGCTTTAATAGGAAAAGGCGCGGCGCCGCTTGATTTATTACGTAATGATGAAGGTGATTTAGAAATTACCGAACGCCGACGTCGAAAGTTTGGCAAAGCACGCAAGCAGCAAATGCATGTTCAAGCATTTACTCGCCCAACCGCACCCATTATTCACGAAGTCAATATTCCTGAAACGATTACAGTAGCTGATCTGGCGCAAAAAATGACAGTCAAAGCGGCTGAAGTCATTAAAGCGATGATGAAAATGGGCGCGATGGCGACCATCAACCAAGTTATTGACCAAGAAACAGCATCCCTCGTTGTTGAAGAAATGGGTCATAAGCCGAAGCTCATTAGCTCCTATGCGCTAGAAGAATCCTTAACGAAAGATACAGCAGTGCATGGCGAATTATCTTCGCGCGCGCCTGTAGTGACAATTATGGGTCACGTTGATCATGGTAAAACTTCATTGCTTGACTACATTCGTCGTACCAAAGTAACAGCCCTTGAAGCAGGCGGAATTACCCAACATATTGGCGCGTATCATGTTGAAACACCCAAAGGTGTGATTACCTTTTTAGATACACCAGGTCATGCTGCGTTTACCGCAATGCGTGCGCGCGGCGCGAAATTAACGGATATCGTTATTCTCGTTGTTGCAGCCGATGATGGTGTGATGCCGCAAACCGTTGAAGCGATCAACCATGCTAAAGCAGCAGAAGTTCCGATTATCGTTGCAGTAAACAAAATTGATAAGCCGGAAGCCGATTTGGATCGCGTCAGAAACGATTTATCCAAACACAATCTCATTCCAGAAGAATGGGGCGGCGATACGATGTTCGTACCCATTTCTGCAAAATTAGGCCAAAACATCGATCAATTACTCGACTCTATTTTAGTGCAGGCTGAAGTGCTTGAGCTCAAGGCCGTTGTGGATTGCCCAGCGAAAGGGGTGGTTATTGAATCACGCTTGGATAAGGGTCGCGGTGCAGTTGCAAGCGTACTCGTGCAGCAAGGCACACTGCGAAAAGGCGATTTGGTTTTAGCTGGATTTGAATATGGCCGTGTGCGCGCTTTGTTTAATGAAGCAAGCAAACAGGTTGATAGCGCAGGACCTTCTATACCAGTTGAAATACTGGGTTTATCCAGCACACCTAATGCTGGTGATGAATTTGTCGTCATTGAAGATGAACGACGTGCACGCGAAGTAGCCTTGTTCCGACAAGGTAAATTCCGCGAAGTGAAGTTGGCGAAGCAAAACGCAGCAAAATTAGAAAATATTTTGCAGCGCATGGGCGACGAAAAGAACGAATGCACTTTGAATATTGTGTTGAAAGCAGACGTGCAAGGTTCAGCAGAAGCTTTATCACAAGCTTTAGGTGAATTATCCACCTCAGAAGTTAAAGTTAAAATTGTTTCAAGCGCTGTCGGCGGCATCAATGAATCCGATGTGAATTTAGCGCTTGCATCGAATGCAATCATTATTGGTTTCAATGTCCGTGCCAATAACGAAGCGCGCAAATTAATTGAAGCGGAAGGTGTTGATTTGCATTATCACAGCATCATTTACGATGTCATTAATGAAGTAAAACGTGCGATCAGTGGATTTATGGCGCCAGAAATTCAAGAAAAAATTGTTGGTTTAGCCCAAGTACGTGAAGTCTTCCGTTCATCCAAGATGGGCGCTATCGCAGGTTGTATGGTGTTAGAAGGTGTGGTGCGCCGCAATAATCCGATTCGTGTGTTGCGGGACAATATTGTTGTTTTTGAAGGTGCGCTTGAATCATTGCGTCGCTTTAAAGATGATATTAACGAAGTCCGCAGCGGCATGGAGTGCGGTATTGGCGTGAAGAGCTACAATGATATCAAGCCGAATGATCAAATCGAAGTTTTTGAAAAAATTGAAGTGAAAAGAGCACTCACATGAGCAAAGGTTTCAAACGCGAACAGCGCATCAACGATTTGATACAAACGACACTCGCGGAAATTATTCAACGCGAAGCCAAAGATTTACGCTTTGGCATGACCACCGTTACAGGTGTTAATGTGTCGCATGATTTAGCGTTTGCAAAAGTCTATGTTAGTGTATTGGAAGAAGATAAAGCAGTCGAAACATTGGCTGCTTTGAATAACGCAGCCAAATACTTGCGTTATTCGCTAGCAAACGCAGTGGAACTTCGTGTCACACCCGAATTGAAATTTATTTACGATGATTCGAGTGTTCGTGGCAGTCGTATTTCATCCTTGATTAACAATGCATTAAAAAAATAATAATTAAACTATGAAACCGATTCTAAAAAATATCGATGGTATTTTATTACTCGACAAACCCTTAACGATGACCTCAAATGGGGCTTTGCAACGCATTAAGCGTTTGTTCAACGCAAAAAAAGCGGGTCACACTGGGAGCTTAGATCCACTGGCGACAGGAATGTTACCCATTTGTTTTGGCGAAGCGACTAAAGTATCGCAATTTTTGTTGGATTCCGATAAGTATTATCAAGTCGAAGTAAAACTGGGAATTAAAACCACGACGGGTGATGCGGAAGGCGAAGCGATTGCAATCAAGCCTGTTGTCGATATCACAGTCAAACGAATTGAAGAAGTGATGCAGCAATTTATGGGAGTGATTCAACAAATTCCTCCCATGTTTTCGGCAATTAAACATCAAGGCAAACCATTGTATGAATTGGCACGCAAAGGATTAGAAGTGGAGCGTAAGCCACGGGCTGTGAATATTTACTCGCTAAAATTAGGCGCTGTTACAAAGAGTGATTCCTTCCATTTTGAGGTGCACTGCAGTAAGGGGACTTATGTTCGTACATTAGTAGAAGATATGGGCGAGTTATTAGGTTGTGGAGCGCATGTCAGCGGTCTTCGTCGTTCGGCGGTATCGCCTTATCAGCAAAATAAAATGTATACCCTCACTGAACTTGAAGAAATGCATAAGCAGTATGGTTTTGACTCATTGACACAATGTTTATTACCGATTGATACCTCAGTGCAACATCTCCCGGCCGTGAAGCTTTCTTCATCTGCAACTTTTTATCTGCGCATGGGACAGCCCGTGATGGCGCCTTACTTGCCAACAGAAGGCTGGGTGAGAATTTTTTCTGATGCGGGGCAATTTATGGGAATTGGCGAAATATTAGAAGATGGCCGGGTTGCGCCGCGGCGTTTGATTAGTCAGCCGAAGCGCATGGCCAAGGTAGTGTAAAAGGCTCCCTTCTCCCATAAACGGGAGAAGGGCCGGGGATGAGGGTGCTTACAACAAATCCTTGTCCAAATCCCATTCCCCCGTTACAATACGCCACTTAGTTTTTTTGAATAATAGTAAATTGGGAGTTTTATACATGGCATTAACCACTGCCGAAACAGCACAGATTATTAAAACACATCAGCGCGCTGAGTGTGACACAGGCTCAACTGACGTACAGATTTCTTTATTGACTGCGCGTATTGAATATTTAACGCAGCACATGAAAGCAAACCCACACGATTATCATACCCGTTATGGCTTAACAAAATTAGTTAGCCAAAGACGTAGGTTAATGACTTATTTAAAGCGTGTAAATCCAGTTGGTTATCGTCAACTTATTGAAAAATTGGATATTCGCGGCTAAATAACGCGTTGCTTGTTCTTAAATATAGAACAAGCAATGTTTCTCAAGACGCAAGTCGGATCTCGATGCTTTCTGTAAAGCCCACCAATCCATTGTTGGGTTTCAGAGAACGTGTTAAGTCCAACTTGCGATTTTTTAATTTTTTTATATAGGATAAATTCCGTGGCAGCAGTTAAAAAAACGTTTCGTTATGGCGATCACACCGTTACCCTTGAAACAGGTGTGGTAGCACGACAAGCTACAGGCGCTGTAGTAGTCAGTATGGATGATACTGTGGTACTGGTTACCGTGGTGGGTTTGGAAGAAGGGGGTGAAAGTCGTGATTTTTTCCCTCTGACTGTGAACTATCAAGAACGTACCTACGCAGCCGGCCGTATTCCCGGCGGCTATTTCAAACGCGAAGGTAAACCCAGTGAGAAAGAAACATTAACCTCCCGCTTAATTGATAGACCAATTAGACCGTTGTTTCCCAAAGGGTTCAATAACGAAGTTCAAGTTATTGCAACCGTTCTCTCTATGAATACTGAAATTAATCCAGATATTCCAGCGATGCTAGGTACTTCAGCTGCTTTAGCCATTTCTGGCATGCCATTCCTTGGACCTTTGGGCGCAGCGCGCGTGGGTTATGTGAATGGATCTTATTTACTGAACCCAACCTACACTCAATTAGAAACATCCGAGTTGGATATGGTTGTGGCTGGAACAGAAAAAGCAGTTTTAATGGTTGAATCAGAAGCGAAAGAATTATCGGAATCCGTGATGTTAGGTGCTGTGATGTTTGCACATGAACATATGCAAACAGCGATAGAAGCGATAAAAGAATTGGCGAAAGAGGCAGGTAAACCAGCCTGGGATTGGGAACCTACCCAAATCAATGCTCAAATTGAAAAACGCGTTGCTGAACTGATTGAAGCAGAAGTTGCTGCCGCTTATCAAATTCGTGATAAGCAAGAGCGTCAGAATGCAATTGCTGATTTACGCGAGCGCGTATTTGAAACGATGCTGCTTGAAAATGCAGGTAAAGAAGATGAGCTATTGATGGACGATGTCAAATACGTCTTCAAAAACCTGGAAAGCAAAGTGGTTCGCAGCCAAATCTTAGCAGGCAAGTCACGTATCGATGGCCGTGATACCAAAACAGTACGTCCTATCACTATCCAAGTCGGTGTGCTGCCAAGAACACATGGTTCTGCTTTATTCACTCGTGGCGAAACACAGGCACTGGTTGTTGCAACGTTAGGTACAGAGCGCGATGCGCAAACCATTGATGCGCTGGAAGGTGAGCACAAAGATAGTTTTATGCTGCATTACAATTTTCCTCCCTACTCTGTGGGCGAAGTGGGATTTGTGGGCAGTCCAAAGCGTCGTGAAATTGGCCATGGTAATTTGGCGCGACGCGGCGTGAATGCGGTGTTGCCAAAAGAATTTCCTTACGTTATTCGTGTCGTATCTGAAATTACTGAATCAAATGGTTCAAGTTCCATGGCAACCGTTTGTGGTAGCAGCTTAGCTTTAATGGACGCGGGAGTACCTACACGTGCTCACGTAGCGGGTATTGCGATGGGTCTGGTCAAAGAAGGCGAGCGCTTTGCGGTTTTATCGGATATTTTAGGTGATGAAGATCATTTAGGTGATATGGACTTTAAAGTAGCGGGTACTGCTCAAGGTGTCACCGCATTGCAAATGGATATCAAAATCAATGGTATCACTGAAGAAATTATGCGCCATGCATTGGAGCAAGCGAATGAAGGACGTCTGCATATTTTAGAAATCATGAATAGAACGATGCAGGGTGCGCGCACTGAAATGTCTGCTTATGCGCCCCGCATTTTAAGCATGCGTATTCCAACTGACAAAATTCGTGATGTGATTGGTAAAGGTGGTGTGACCATTCGTTCTATTACTGAAGAAACCGGCACCGTGGTTGATATTAGCGATGATGGTGAAGTGCGTGTAGCATCAGCTGATTTAGCCGCATGTGAAGAAGCAATACGTCGTATTGAACGGTTGACGGCAGACGTTCAGGTAGGTGAAATCTATGAAGGGACGGTTGTGAAGCTAGCTGATTTCGGTGCGTTTGTTGCCATTTTACCAGGCAAGCAAGGTCTTGTGCATATATCGCAAATTGCTAAAGAACGCGTTGAAAAAGTCACTGACAAATTAGCCGAAGGCCAAGTAGTTAAAGTCAAAGTTTTAGAAGTTGATAAGCAAGGTCGTATTCGATTAAGTATGAAAGAAGTTGAAATGATTTAACTTATAAAAAAAAACAATAAGGGCAGATAAATTTGATCATATCTGCCTTTTTTTTTGAGAGTATGCACTATGCAGACACCAGAGCCACGCGGCGTATTATCTATTCGTACCATGGCGCCGCAGGCGGTTGATCAGGTTGATGGTTAACATCCTCATCCTCGACATAGTTTTTCGT
>CAYRUP010000083.1:0-8920 GCA_964427485.1 uncultured Coxiellaceae bacterium
AAGCACGCCGGGACGACGGTTTTGTTTTTTGTCGTGTACTGAGATTAAAAAGAAAGAACATAACAGAATTTACTCAATAGTCAAATTTTTGACGGTCAGGAGACAAATCACACCCTCATCCCCTGCCCTTCTCCCAACGCATACTGCGTCGGGAGAAGGGTTGGGGATGAGGGTACACGCAAATTAACGTTTATTACGAACTGATGTTGGAATTTGTGGATCTTTTTTTTCCCGCGCTTCTGCTTGCTGATTATCGAGAGTCTTAATCGCTACTTCGCTCATCACACTCTTTAACGGATCTTTAACCCCTATACGCTCAGACGTTACAATAGAACTTCGGTTTTTTGGTGAAGGTGCTTCTGACGTGTTTTTAATGACCGCTTCGCTCTGCTTACGGCCAAAGCTAAACAACTTTCTCACAGAAGCAGCATGGCTGAGTGGCGGCGGAGTTGGTTGCCCGGCTGGATGCATAGGATTATAAGTGTCACGTCTCTCAAATTTCGGTGGTGTCCTAACATCCGCTATTTTGGCAGGATCAGAATACATTCCAGGAAATACCGTGTTTGCAGCGATTTTAGATTGTTTTATCAATTCTTCTTCACGCGATACGGGTGTTGCATGACCTTTTTCTATCATCTGCGCTAAAACGATATCACTACTCGCATTGGGCAGCACTCTTACTCTGTTTGCATTTGCTTTTGTCCAATGCAGAAAACCCCTCTTGTCAATGTCTTCCACATTCAACTTATCTAAATACGTTTTCTCCGTAATCGATCCAGGTTTAATTTCAGTCTCACCCCAAGTTCCGTCAGCCTTTTTTCCATAAACACTATATTTAGCTTCCCACCCGACAAAACCAAAACTAACCTCGTTTCCAAGCACTTGTTTTTTAGAAGTACTCGATCTTGCGTCACGAATTGCTATTTCATCCCTTCGGCGGATTAAGATAGGAGAATTATGTTCACGTGCCTCTTGTAAAATATGTGGGTTTATCTTGTCTTTATTATCGAGCGCGAGTAAACGAAGATTATATCTTGGCGAAGATTGCATTTTTTCTTCTTTGCGTGCAACTTCCATCGAAGTGATATTTTTTTCAAGTTCTTCTTTAAATTGTGTCAGTGTAGGTTTAGCTTCAGGAGCACTCTGTTGGTTTGAAGTTTGTTTTTCTTTGATAAGATTGACTAATACTTTATTGCGCTCACTGAGTTTTTCTATTGTTGTTAATGGTTTAGTTTTTTCTTCAACAGCGGATACCACCGGGCTTGCTTGCTTTTTTGGTTGCTCTGCAATGGGTGTTGCAGCTTTTTTTTCTTCCTTAAATTTATCTCCTAGTTTTAGTTTATCCATCGCAAGCCTCGCTCCACCCTCTGTTAATCGTAATCGCGATTCTTGTCTCTTTAATTGTCGCAGTGGAAATAACTCATGTTCTTTTAAATTTTTTAAATTTTGTTTATTATTCTCTAACTCTTGTTTACTCTCTTTTAATTCTCGCTCAACACTACTCTTTCCTTCAGAAGGTGTGCCAACCAGTTTCGTTTCAATCTGCTTCACTTTTTCTTCGCTCTTTTTTACCGCCGCTTCACTCTCTTTCAACGCAGTCACATATTTTTTATATTCTGATTTATCTGGCTTTAATTCAGATTCAAGCCTCTTCAATTTGGTCTTAACTCCTTCAACAGGTAAAATACGCTTCGTCAGATCCCCCTCACGCCCCTCTAATTTAAGAGTGGCTTTTTTTGACTTATCACTCATGCTTTCAATTACATTCCTTTCAATTTTTTCTTTTGCTATTTTTCTTTCTTCCAACATTTGTGCTTTTTCTGCTTCTAAACTTTTTACATCGCCTTGTCCCGCCGCAATTTTTGCCTCAATTCTTTTTATTTTATGGTCAATTGATTCAAGACCATAAAGTCGTTGAAAAACTTCATTTTTCTCATTGAGTGGGACTGGAGCATAAATTTGTTCTCCACCCCCTTTTGTTTTGACAACACGTCCTGGCATAGACCAGGTATCACCAATTATTCTAGGCGTAGATCGAAGTCCTTTAACGGCTTTTTTAACTAAAAATGAAAAATCTGTTTTTATCGAGCTTTTTCCCACCAGTGCCTGTTTAACAGAGGCTTCTGATATCGCTGCAATACCGACTTGCGATGCCGTTGTTTTTGGAGCTTCTGCATTTACAAAAAAGTTACCCACCCGCACCACTTGACCAGGCATAGGTTCTGTTTGTTTTTGCTGTAAAAGTGCTCCTTGCTCAAATGTCACAACGTCTACTTTTTTACTTAAATCAATTCCAGCCAGCAATTGAACGGCATTAAAATATTGTTTCTCAGATCCAATCGGCCAATTGACTCTGTGATTTCCTTCACAGGTAAATTCAAACGCTCTTTTAGCTCTTTCCGTTTTTACGAGCAGTTCGGGTTGATATGCTATTAATTCATTTTTTTCATCAGTCGTTAATTGTCCTGCAGATTTTCCTGCTAACTCTGCAAATCGGGTATTTTTTGCAGCTAACTCCGTTACTTGTATTTGATAAAGAAACTGAAATTCTTTTAACTCGCTGCCAGTTAATTCTTTTGGGTCGCCGGTAGGCTGACCTTCTATCAATTGAGGTGTATATTTATAATCGGATGATGGGAATGGAAATGACTCAATAAATGTCTTCGCCAATTCAACGCGTTTATCAATTCTTGCAGTTCGCTCAGCATCTAATCTATCACGTTCATTTTCGAATGCTTCACGCCTTACATCAAGATGCTCTAATTCTTCTTCAAATCCTTCATGTAATTTCTCTAATTCATCTAATTCTTGAAGCAATTTCGTTTGATCGGCACCCTCTTCATCCATTAACTTTAATTTTTCATCCATTTGAATTATTGTATCAGCCATTTCATTTTGTATTTTTTCTATTTCTCCAACAGCTGAAGCTATTTCCATTTTACTCGTATTGTAATCTCCATTTTTTTTTCTAATTTCTAATATCTCATCCAATTCTTTTTGCTCAATGGGTGATCTATTATTGTTGCTGATGAGTTCTTGTTCCCGTTCAAAATTGTAGAGTGTCGAAGTAAAATCCTGTACCAATATATCGCGTGAAAACTTTTCGTAACCTGGGAAGTCAGGTCGATCACGGAATGGTATATATGCATTTGCGGATGGTTGAAGATTACCAGAAGCAGCCATTACTTCTACCCTCCTAGTTCTATACCTTAACTATAGCATTTGTGTAGGTTTTGTACTTGAACATCCGAGAGGTTGATTTTAATCAATGAGTTAGGATAAAATTGGATTAGACTGATTTTGATAATTACTTTGTCAGGAGATGAAGTATGGCAAGAAAGTTAGGCGTTTTGGTTTTATTATGTTTTTTTACTGCAAATACCTATGCCTGGAATCACTCAATACAAATAGGCTATGGATATTCTCACGATCCCAATCAAATCAAGTATCATAATTCAGGCGTTTTAGTCACAGCAGATTTACTTCCAATAAATCATAATCGTTATGCTTTTTGGTCGATCACAGGTGCTTTAGGTCAGTGGCATTCTACTGCTCCTTTTAATCAGAATGTAACAACCGGCGCGGTATCATTAGCAGTACGTTTATATCCCAGTCATCATTACCATGCTTATTTACTCGGATCCTTGGGACCTGCCTTACTTTCAAGCCGAAAATTTGGCGTCAATACGCAAGGAAGTAATTTGTCATTACAGACTAATTTAGGTTTAGGCATGGAATTTAAATCTTTTGACGCGAATTTACGCTTGGCACATTATTCCAACGCCAATTTATTTCATCCTAATGAAGGATTTAATGTTCTCTATTTGCTGTCATTGGGTTATTTGTTTTGAACTAGAATTTTTTCACCTTCTTTAGGTGCAATACAGCGCGTTTTTGAATTGCGGGATTTTAATATTTCAGTTCCTTCCTGTACTTTGTAAGTAATATCTTTATCGAATTGATCAGGATCATGATGATAAAGACAGAGTAATTTAACGTTTGCTTGATCAGCAATGGTCGCGACACGACTGACACAAGAATGTCCCCAACCAATTTTTGCTGCATATTCTGCATCGGTATAAGTTGAGTCCATCACCAGAATATCTGCTTCACGAATGAATTGAATAATACGATCAACATCAAATTGATTATAATAAGGTAGATTTTCTAAATATAATTCATGATCCGTGACATAACAAAATACTTTATTATTGTATTCAACTCGATAACCAATACATTTTCCCGGATGATTGAGGACAATGGTTTGTATTTTAACATCATCTATGTTAAACGTTTCCTCTCCCACATCGCGAAAACTAATTTTTGCTGCAAATTCTTTTACTGTAATTGGAAAATAAATACTATCCATTTGTGCGGAAATAATTTTTTCTATATTCATATCACCAGCAGGTGAACCTAAAAATTCAAATTCATTTCCTTTCATATAAAGTGGAACAAAAAAGGGAATGCCATTAATATGATCGTAATGTGGATGTGAAATAAATATTTTTGCAGCAAGAGGAAAACGTTTTTGTTTAATCAAATGATTTGATAATCGTTTAATGCCAGAGCCTGCATCAAAAATAAAATAATGTTTTTTAGATAAACTTAAGGTGACACAATTCGTATTGCCGCCATATTGAACTGTGTATTCACCTGGAACAGGTAAAGTACCTCTGACTCCCCAGAATTCAACTATCATATCTTTATTTATAATTTCTAAAAGATCACTGACAAAGGTTTCTTCACGCGCTGGTTTATTGAGATAGCCGTCAACCCCCATTTCAAAAGCACGTCGACGATCGAATTCAAATACTTTACTCGTTAAAATGACAAAAGTAGGTTGTTTTGCTAATTGTAATTTTCGAACCTGTTGATACAAATCGAGCCCATCAAAATCCGGCATCATCAAATCTGAGATGATGCAATCAGGTGCAAGAGAGGATACTTGTTCTAATGCTTCTTTGGATGAGTTAAAAACAGTGACTTTATGGCCCGCTTTTTCTAACAATCCTTGGCTCAATTCAGCTGTTGATTTATCATCATCAACCACTAAAAAATGCAATGTCTTTTTATCTTTACTTGCCATGTCACCTCACTCCTCTTGAATTGGCACTGTAATCACAAATTCCGTTCCTTTATCTAATTCGCTCGTTACTTTAATTTTACCGCGATGTTCTTTAATAATATTATTCGATATAAATAAACCCAGGCCTGATCCCATGCCACCTGTCTTTGTTGTCATAAATGGCGTAAAGAGTTTATCAAGTACTTCTTTTTTCATACCTGGGCCATTGTCTTTGATACTGATCATAATTGAATCGTCAATTTTTTCTGTTTTTATCATAATTTTACTATCACGTCTTGTTTGCAATGCGTGTAGTGCATTGACTAAGATATTCATAATGACTTGATTTATTTTTCCTGGATGACAAAGTAATTTTGGAATATCACCATATTCTTTAATAACAGTAATATTGCTTTTTATTTCTGAGCTTAATAAATTTAACGTCGAATCGATATTTTTATTCACATCTGTCATAACCATTTCAGGTTCATCGGAACGTGCGAATTTGCATAAATCTACAATCACACCTGCGGTACGGTTTATTCCCACATGGGAAGCAGAAATCAATGAATTGATACTTTCCATAATTTGCTGAAAATCGTTTTGTATATTTTTATCTAACTGTAATTGATGGATGTGTTTAGAAAATTGTTCGATGATTTTTTGAATCGATTGCATATTGGCTGTTGTCGCATTCAGTGGATGTTTTATTTCATGGGCAACACCTGCGGTTAACATACCTAATGATGCCATTTTTTCTGATTGCATTAATCGCGCGTGCGATTGTTTAAGCGCTTCAAACGCTTCAATCGCTTTATTTTTTTGAATCTCAAGTTGTTTGTTTGAATCTAGAAGATCACTGGTTCGATCCAGAACGAGTTTTTCTAACTGAATATTTAATAATTGTAAATTGTCATACACTTTTTCGCGATCCGATAAAATGGCATGAATAAGTAAAATAGTTAAATACACAATAGTAATAAATAATTGCATCAATGATATGGATATATTCATCGATGCTGAATTCAGTATGTGATAACTTGTCTGTGCAGAATCATATAAACAAATAGCTGAAATTAATAAACCCGTGAGCAAGGAAAATCGAATATCCAATTGAAACGCTGCCCAAATAGCAAATGGAATATAAACATACGTTAATTCTATGTCGCTTTGTATCGTGATATATCCCACGGGTAAAATAGCTAACCATAAGATACCCAGTTTCACTAATTGTCTGACTGAAATATTTTTTTTCCAATATGCAACCCAGGCGAGAATAGTTGATGCGACAGCAACAACACCAACTGCATCCGCGATCCACCATGTAAACCATTGATAAGGTACATCGGTAAAATGCACTCTACCAATCAGTAATAAAAGTAAAGTACTGACTGTCGCGTTAATTAAGCAAACACTAAATGCACTGACTAAAATAAAAATCAGAACACTTCGTGTATTTTGAAAAATATTATAGGAGCCCGTAAATTTTATTAAGACTAATTTTCCGAGATACGCTTGAACAGCACCGCCGGTAGCAGGAACTATCATATATAAAATGGAAACGAATGTAATACCAGAAGCTAAAAACATATGTGCATTGGCAAGTAAGCATCCGATAAAAACACCCAGTAAAGCCATATTCCCATAAATTAAAACGGCAGCTAAGGCAATACCTGCAGGTGGCCAAACAGGAGAGACAAGAGTTCCGGGTGCTGCTAAAGAAAAACCTAATTGTGCGGTTAGGGTATAAAGGAATGCAATAATGATAATTATTGCTGCTTTTTGCATTAGTGTTCCTTAAGTGATTCATTAATTGCAAAATTATATTTTAACATATAAGGCTTGTTTTTTTTGATATAACAGCGACTCTGCTTATTTAAATAGAATGAATTAGTTGTATATTTGAAACATTTAATGAGCGAATGGTCTATAATTAAACAAGTAATTAGCGCGGAATAAGGAATAAAATATGCAACGTAAAAATTCAACAAGCAAGCAATCTTCAGAAAAAAAGGATGAGAATGAACTCCAAGGTATTCTTAAAGACATTGAAGATTATAATGACGATGATGAAGCGAAGAAACAACGCCCTACAGTAGAATATAAATCTGGTGATAATTTTGTAGTGGAGGAACAACGTTATAATTTAAAAATTTTTAAGGAAATAGACCCGGGTCTTTTTGTAAACCCCAATGAAATTCGATTAGCCGCACTTGCATTAGCAGCCGCTTCTTACATGGAAGAAGCTCAAAATGATCTTTTAGAGAAGCAGATTCGTACCGATAAAATTATTCCGAAACTAAAGAAAATCAATATATACGAATTCATAGAAGAATTTTTAACAGATGCGTCAGATAACGCTTTCAATAAGTTGAATAAACTTAAAAAGACCCAAAAACTTGGTTGTATGGAAGATTCACTTAGATGCCTTAAACAAGAAGCGGACACTAATCCTGCCTTTTCTGATTTATTGAAGAAGTATCTTAGCGTAATTAAGGATATAAGAGAAAAAACCAAGGGTAAATGCGATGCCATTGGTGTTCCAGAATCAAGAATGCCGTATATCACCTTGTTAACTTGTTGTTTATTATTTAAAGCAAAAAATAAAGCGGACCCTCAAGGTGTAAATACATCCCGAGCTAGATTGTTAGCACAAACTATTTCTTCTTTCAAAGAGAGCGGCGGCAATTTACTGTGGACGTCTCGAGTGAAAAAAACAGATATTTGTCAAATTGTGGAAGAGATTCTTAAGCTGCAACCACAAGCTGAGATGAAATCGGTGATAACACCTAAATAATTAAACGCTAATCACCCCAAGATTGTGATGAAGAGAACTCAAACTCACTATTTGATTACCATCCGCAGCAAAATTAGCAGGGCTTAACCATCTTTGGAAGCGTGATTTTAATTCAGGCCATTCATTATCGATAATTGAGAACCAAGCCGTGTCGCGACTCCGTTTTTTATAAATTCTGTCCTGTCGAAAAATACCTTCGAATTTAAATCCAAGTCGCAGCGCTGCATTACGCGAAGCTTGGTTTAATGAGTCACACTTCCATTCATAGCGGCGATAGTGTAATTCTTCAAAAGCGCGAGACATCAATAAGTACATTGCTTCCGTTGCTATCGGCGTTCTTTTTAAACTATTGGAAAAATGCACATGCCCTATTTCGATGCTTGCATTCTCGAGATTAATTCTTAAGTAACCGGAAATGCCGATCGGAAGCCCATTTTTTTTATTGATAATAGCGTAAAGCAATGGATCATTCGCCGAAGTCATGCTGACAAGCCAGGCATGAAAATCATGATAGGTTGCGAATGGGCCATACGGTAAATAAGTCCAACCACTCGGTTCCTGAAGAAAAAGCTCGAACAAGTGCGGCGCGTGAACATCTGGATTTAAAATCTCTAAAATGGAATAAGTACCTTCCATGTTCGTTTTAGGTGGCATTTTTGCAGGTTGCGATTGATCAAGCGGGTGACCTATTGGTTGGCCGAATTCATTTTTTATAGATGGCGGATTTACTGGCATATATATTTCCGAATAGTTTGGATTCGGGAGAGTATAAGACGATAATGATTTCACATCAATAAATTGAATTTATAAGGAAAATTTTTAGCTTTAAAAATATTCAGGCTAGCTTATTTACAAATAGTATCAATATTGATACTATAATAATAACAATATTCTAAAAAATAGAGGAAGCAGGGATGAAAAATCGCATTGAGGAAATTGTTAGCAAGATGAGGTTGAGCCCACAATCTGTGCGATTTCAAGAGTTGGAAATGGTATGTGACCATTATTTTGGTCATCCAAGAAAAAGCGGCGGAAGCCATTGTATTTATAAAACG
>CAYRUP010000084.1:0-8550 GCA_964427485.1 uncultured Coxiellaceae bacterium
TCGCTAAATTATAATAAGGCGATCCTTCGCTGCGCTCAGGATGACATCAAAGCTTTGCGATGATTAGAAAGTTTTAAGTATTGAAGTCAATATATTTCGTTCCGGTTTTTTATGTTTTTCTGGTATTTTATGATATTCCAGTTCTTTGTGTCGATTAAAAATAGAAAAATCATGTTTTTTCTTTTTAGGTTTTTCCTCTGTGAGATTTGGTTTTAATAAGTCTTTTTGTACATCTTCAGATAAAAGATGTTTCAATCTTGTTTCATAAAAATCATGATGCTTTGTAAAAAATTCTTGTAATTGTTTTTTTCCAAACAAACTCGCTATCTGAGGATCAAGAAGCAAAGCGTTTTGATAATCTTGAATGGCTTCATCAGAATTGCCTTGTTTTTGATAAGCATTCCCTCGGGCATAAAACATGCGTGCTTTATCCTGGTCACTTTGGGCAAGAGCGATAGCTTGTGTACTATGCTCAATGAGTTTTTCAATATTATTTAAATGATGATAAATACAAACAAGATTATGGTAACTCTTAAATTTGAGAGGCTCATTATCTGAAAACAATCGAATAGCTTGATCATAATGCTCGATAGCTGCTTGCCTATTTTGTTGAATTTGATAAATCAATCCACTTCTGAAATAAGAAATCGCTTTTTCAATAGCACTATCTGCTAAGTTTGCAATAGCTTTCTCATAATTTTGAAGAGCCAATGGAGCATTGTTTAAAGTATTGTGAGAGTTTGCTATATGATAATGACAAAGTGCTTTCTTCTGTGGTGATATATTTACGCTGTCTTTAGCAAGATTAAAATATTCGATGGCTGATTTATGTCTGTCTACAGACGCATAAGAGATAGCATATTGGTAATAAAAATCGGCCTGATTAACATGATTTAGTGCTCTTTCAACAAGATCAAAGAATCTTATAGCATTATCATGTTCATTTAAAGATTGGTATGAAATGGCAATTTGATAACAGCATTTTGCTTGCTCGGCTGAGTTTGTTAATATGTATGCTCGAGATTTTTCGAAATGTTCAATGGCGCACGCATGTTGATTTGAAGCTTGTAGTGATATACCCATCGAATATAAAATGCGAAAGTTTAAATTTTCGTCATGATTTCTATACCAAGCTTTTTCATAATTAACAATAGCATCTTCATGTCTATTCCAAATTTGATTAATATCGCCCAGGTGTAAATAACAATCTGCTCTGAACGGGTTGTCAAACCTAATTTTTGCATCAGGAGAAGAATCGACTTTTACTATTAGACTGAAATTCTCATATGCACGCTCATAGTTATTCTGCCTATGATAAGCCATGCCAAGATTAAAATAGCACAATATTGCTAGGTGTAAATCGCTCGTGTCTAAACCGTCTTTTCTTGGATTGTAACCACCGCATCGATCGAAAGAGCGGTAGTAGAAGAGGAAGGTATGATATCCTTTTTGAACCTGATATTTGCGAACCTCGGAAGCAGCCATTTTTATTTTTTCAAAATATTCTAAGGCAGTTTCAAAATAAGCAATAGCTTTGTCATTGTTACCCAAAAAATCTTTATAGATAAGACCAATTTCCATATAACACTTGAATATTGCCTGATTATTATTACTTTTTTGATATAACTCAGCGGCATTTTTATAAGCTTCAATAGCCAATGCATATTTACGTAGGCTTGTTCTGATGTTGCCAAGCTGCATATAACAATCAACCTGATCGTTTATATTATTTTCTTTTTGATATAAAAGAATAGCATCGTTATAAGCAATTTCGGCAGACTTAAGATCCTTATTTTTTTGGAGTTTATCGCCTAGTTTTTGTAAGTCTCTAGCTTGCATTTTTACGTTCCTTATTAGTAAATTGTTTATAGGAAAAATAAAGCACTTCAACTTAATCAGTTTTCGTCTGTTTTTCAAGTTGAATCGAAGTTTCCTGATACAAGTTCACCGTAAGATGGATTGTAAAAATTCGTATCTTGAGGTGTAATGGGTATATTATTTCAAGAAAATAAAAAGGGTTATGTATGGATCCCATTATTGATCATGAACGTTCGTTCGGTGCGCATAACTATGAACCCTTGCCGGTGGTCTTGACGCGTGGCGAAGGAGTGTATGTGTGGGATAATCAGGGCAATCGTTATATCGATATGATGAGCGCCTATTCCGCAGTCAGTCATGGACATTGCCATCCAAAGTTAGTCAAAGCACTCACGGAACAAGCAAACAAGCTGACAATTGTGTCTCGTGCATTTTATACCGATATGCTGGGAAATTTTTTGCAAAAAGCTTGTGAAGCTGCAAAACAGGAAAAAGCGCTCGCCATGAACACGGGAGCTGAAGCAGTTGAAACAGCATTAAAAGCAGCACGCAAATGGGCATACACAGTAAAAAAAGTGCCGCCAGAGAAAGCAGAAATTATTGCGTGCGAAGGAAATTTTCATGGACGCACGATTGCCATTGTCGGCATGTCTTCCGAACCTCAATATCGAAATGGTTTTGGCCCCTTCCCAGCAGGATTTAAATTAATACCGTATGGGGATGCAGAAGCATTACGAAAAGCAATTACACCCAACACAGCTGCATTTCTGGTTGAACCCATCCAAGGCGAAGGTGGTATTAATGTACCGCCAGCAGGTTATCTCGCGGAATGCGCTAAGATCTGCAAAGAAAATAATGTTTTGTTAATTTGCGATGAAATTCAAACAGGCATGGGTCGCACGGGAAAATTTTTAGCATGTGAACATGAAAATATTCACCCCGATGCGGTTCTTTTGGGTAAAGCTTTAGGTGGTGGTTTACTTCCTATTTCTTTATTTTTGAGTCGTAAAGAGGTAATGGATGTCTTCACCCCAGGCGATCACGGTAGTACTTTTGGCGGCAATCCGCTGGCAGCAGCAGTGGGTGTGGCAGCGCTGCAAGTTTTAGCAGAAGAAAATTTAATCGCGCAAGCAGAAAAAATGGGGGCTTATCTACAACAATGTCTCGCCAGTATCAAATCGCCTCTTATTTTAGAGATACGAGGCAGAGGATTATTAGTTGGCTTGATGATCAATCCACGTTATTATTCTGCACGAGAGATCTGTTTGCGTTTATTGCAACAAGGCGTCTTAAGCAAAGAAACGCATGGTACTGTTATCCGTTTGGCACCACCGTTAGTGATTACGAAGGAACAAATTGACACTGTGGTTGCGGCTATTTCGCATGTGTTATCGAACATCCGTATCGAATTTAAGGAATGAATTATGAAGAAATGGATTACGCTTTCTTTCACACTTGTTGGTATTGGTTTAGCAAGCACTGTTTATGCAGATCAACCATTAGATTATTTTCGCGATAAAGCTGCTACAGAACAATTACCTCTAGCGGATGCGGCATTTCAAAATAAAGACTACCCCAAAGCACTGGAAATCTATAAACATTTTGCTGAGAATGGATTACCAGCGAGTGAATATCAACTCGCTTATTTTTACCAGCATGGGCTAGGCGTAGAAAAAGACCCACAAATCGCTGCTGCATGGTATATGAAAGCAGGAACCCAAGGATTGCCAGAAGCTCAATTTGCACTGGCAACTCTCTATTATTATGGCATCGGCATAGAACAAGGTTTAACGCAAGCCATCACTTTATATACGCAGGCAGCTAAAAATAATTCCGCAGCAGCATACATGCTGGGATATTTAAGCCAGAATGGTTTTGGCATGAATAAAGACTCTGCCTTAGCACTCGACTGGTATAGTAAATCTGCGGCACAAGGATTTCGAGAGGCGCAATATAACTTGGGTCTCATGTATTACAAAGGCGAGGGCGTAACGAAAGATTACGCGAAGGCTTTTAGTTGGTTTAATTTAGCTGCGCAGCAAGGTTTGACTAAAGCCCAATTTATGCTGGGTTTGATGTATAGTCTCGGTCAATCCGTAGCCGTTAATAAAAATCAGGCGTTTTATTGGTACACACGTGCTGCAGAAGGCGGATTAGTCGAAGGACAATATAATCTGGGTGTCATGTATTTTAATGGGATAGGCACAGCGGCTAATTTAACGACCGCATTAAGCTGGTTTAAAAAGGCCACCGACCAAGGAATGCCGCGTGCTGAATATGTTACGGGTTATCTGACTTTTAATGGCGTTGGTTATCCTAAAGATGCGACACAGGCAATTGAATGGTACCGTAAAGCAGCCGTGCAAAATCTTTCTGAAGCACAATTTGCTCTCGGATATTTATATCACAATGCATTGGGTGTTCCTAAAGATGAACGTCAGGCATTAGCATGGTTCACTCAAGCTGCGAAACAAGGATCAGCCAATGCACAATACATGACGGGTTTGTTTTATCAGCAAGGTTTAGGAATTCCAAGCGACCCCAAAGCCGCCATTTATTGGTATACCCAAGCCGCACAACAAGGTATGGATAATGCCCAATTATTGTTAGGTGTAATGTATACACAAGCTCAAGGAGTGGCGCGTGATAACAAAATAGCTTATGCCTGGTTTGATTTGGCATCCACATCAAGCAACAATCAAATTCGGGATTCCGCATTAAAAATGCGTGATGAATTAGCAAAAAACATGCCAGCCGCTGACATCAATGCAGCCAAACAATTGTCCCGAAATTATTACAGCAAATATGCTGCTCAATAAAATACAAAACAGGGAATAGATAATAAAAATGGATATACCCAATAAAAGAAATAAATTTGTCACCTATATTGCTGCGCTGGTGAGTATCGGTGGTATTTTGTATGGTTATGATATGGGGGTTATTTCAGGCGCATTGCTTTTCATCAATAACTCGATTCCTATGACCGATACAGAAATAGGTTTGATCGTCGGTGCAGTGTTGGGAGGAGGGTTGCTTGGAACTTTATTAGCTGGACCTATCAGCGATCAATTGGGTCGGCGTTTTTTAATTTCATTATCAAGCGTTATTTTTATAATAGGTGTGATATCGATTTTATTAGCGAATAGTTTTGTGGCACTTCTATTTGCCCGATTATTATTAGGTATCGGTGTTGGTGTGGTTGCAGTCGCCGTACCATTATACGTAGCGGAAATTGTGCCTAGTCAAGATCGTGGTAAATACGTCACATTTTTTCAGCTCTTATTAACGTTCGGAATCGTCGTTGCCTATTTTATTGATTTATTTTTTACGCCATCTGGAAATTGGCGGGGAATGTTCGCCGTTCTTTTAATTCCATCACTCATTCTATTTTTTGGCATGTTTGCTTTACCAGAAACCCCTCGTTGGTTAATAGCAAAAAATCAATTGGAAAAAGCCAAAGAAGTTCTCTATCGAATTCGCCAGTCAAAATCCGAAGTCGAACAGGATCTACAAGAAATTCAAAATAGTTTACAAGAAGTTCGCAATGAAACATGGCGTGCCTTGTTTTCGCCTGAATTATTATTACCTTCTTTAGTCGCAATTGCCATTGCTATCTTTAATCAATTAACCGGCATCAATTCATTTCTCCAGTATGCGCCTTTGATTTTAAAAAACGCGGGAATTAATTCGAATTTTGTTTCTATGTTAGGCTCGGTTGGAATCGGGATGCTTAATTTTTTATTTACCATTATTGCTATTACCTTGATTGATACCTTAGGTAGAAGACCACTTTTATTGATTGGTATTGTAGGTGTCATTTTTTCAGAAATATTCTTAGGGTCGATTAATTACTTTATACCTAATTCACCGAATGCAGGTATTTTGTCACTCATAGGTTTACTTTTTTATATTATGTTTTTTGCTATTGGACCTGGGGTTGTTGTATGGCTTGCAATTTCTGAACTTTTTCCCACGCAAGTACGCGGAAAAGGTATTGCGATTTGTTTGTTCTTTAACTCACTTGCTTCAACACTATTAGCTACGTTATTTTTATCGTTAGTCAAATTTTTGGGAATGGGTCAAACCTATTGGCTCTTTGCATTCTTTACCGTTGGGTATTTTTTCGTGGCCTATTTTTTCCTCCCAGAAACAAAAGCGCGTTCTCTGGAAGAAATTCAACAGCATTTTTTTAAAAAAGACAGAACCATTATGGAATATAAAATTTAACAAAAGGACATTCATATGAAAAAAATTGTGATAGCGGTTATTTTATTGGCATTATCATTTCCTGCATGGAGCATCGAATTTACATTTATGCAATCTTCGCCAGTAAGATATTATACGCCACAAGATTGGGATATTTTTAAAAAAATATCCGATGAAGCATTAGAAAAATTACCGAATGGCAAGAAAAAAATGTGGCACAACTCGCAAACGAATAACGGTGGGTATGTTCAACCACTTAATACAACGCTACAAAATGGAAATAAATGTCGAAATTTAAAAATTTTTATTAGTGCTCATTATATGACGGATCAGTACACATTTACCTTTTGCAAAATAAATTCAAAATGGAAATTGACTTGATGTGACACAGCAATATCATCGAATATAATTTTACCCCCTCTGATCTGGATTGATTTACGTAGCCATTTACGGTATACTATACGTAAAGGAGACCGTAAATATGCAGCATAGTGAACAAACTCAAAAAATAACAGCCCATATTCCTGTCAGCCTGCTAAATGAAGCTCAAGCTGTCACAGGAAAAGGTATTACCGAAACATTAAAAATAGCTTTGAGTCAATTGGCTCGCGCCCATGCTTATGAAGATTTGCGTAAAATGCGTGGAAAAGTAAAATTTTCTATTGATATTGAAGAATTAAGAAAGGATCGATAAAGTGATTGCAGCAGACACATCCGTTTTAATAGATTATTTTCAAGGAAAAGAAACAGTTCAAGCAGCCAAGCTGGATGAAATTTTAATTTCGCATTCACTCGTTTTACCTGCACCCGTTTTAGTCGAAATACTTAGCGATTCCTTTTTGCCAAAAAAATTTATTGAAAAAATTTTAGAACTTCCTCTTTTAAAACCAACAGAAGACTTTTGGGTTCGCGCAGGATTGAATCGAGCAAAATTGATTTCCAAAAAATTAAAAGCAAGGCTGGCAGATACTCTTATTGCTCAAAGTTGCATTGATTATAAAGTCCCGCTTATAACATGCGATACTGATTTTCGACATTTTGTTAAATATTGCGGATTAGTTTTATATGGCTAGCTTTTATTCATTCAAAAAATTTAAATCAATTTCCAGCTCAGAAGCTATTTGTTGTAGTAAATCATTATCAGGAAAAATATGTCCCTCTAGAAGTGCCCATGCTTGCTGTTTGGGTATGTGTAGCATTTTGCTTAGAATAACCGAACGTTCTCTGATATGAATAGGAGCCCCTATTTCATCTAGACCTCTATTTAATGCTTCTGCAAATCGTTTTGCACTTTGTTGTTGCACTGCTGCTATCCTCCTGACGGCAAGCCTCCTTTGATGAGTATACTGAGGGAGAAGGGCATGTCAACGATTACATGCCATTAAGGTATTTTTCAATAACATCGCAACTGTCATAGGACCCACCCCACCTGGAACAGGCGTGATCCATGCGGCTCGTTTTTTTGCGCTTTCAAATTCAATATCACCGGTGATTGTGCCATCACTTAAACGATTAATGCCGACATCGACAACAGTCGCGCCAGGCTTGATCCAATCGCCTTTTATAACTCCAGGTTTACCAACCGCTGAAACTAAAATATCGGCTTGTTTCACAAAATCAGGAAGATTCTGGGTGAAGCGATGACAAACCGTGATCGTACTGCCTGCAAGCAAAAACTCTAATGCCATCGGCCGCCCAACAATATTAGAAGCACCGATAATAACAGCGTGCTGATTTTTATAAGGCTGATTAATATGATCAAGCAGCAACATAATTCCCAAAGGTGTACAAGGACGCAAAAGAGGACGGCGTTGAGCCAAGCGTCCCAGATTATACGGATGAAAACCATCGACATCTTTGTGTGGATTAATGACTTCCAATACTTTGTCATCATCAATGTGGCGGGGGAGCGGCAGCTGCAGCAATATACCATCAATAGTGGAATCATTATTTAATTGGTGAATGAGGTCAATGAGCTCATTTTCAGAAATGGTTGCTGGTAAATGATGATGAATCGATTTTATTCCAACTTCATCACAAGCTTGTTGCTTGTTGCGTACATAAATCGCTGAAGCAGGATCTTCACCAACGAGAATGACAGCCAGTCCTGGCTGTCTTAATCCGCGCTGTTTGCGTTCGGCAATTTCAGCGGCAATTTCCGCGCGAATTTGTGTAGCAAGCATTTTACCATTAATTAATTGCGCTGCCATGGAAGGAGTACCAATTGATAAAGTCAGAATTATACAGTAATCAAATGAATAATCATCTGCTAAGAAAATGATTTTTCTTGTATCTTAGGAATTGACTGTGATGTAACCGCCGAGTATTATGCCACCCGTCATTAATGATTTGTGACGACGGGGTATAGCGCAGTCTGGTAGCGCGCCTGCTTTGGGAGCAGGATGTCGGGGGTTCGAATCCCTCTACCCCGATTAGAATTTGTAAGCGAAAAGCTTTAGAATTTCTAATGAGCGCCTGTAGCTCATTTGGATAGAGCATCGGCCTTCTAAGCCGAGGGTAACAGGT
>CAYRUP010000085.1:0-8163 GCA_964427485.1 uncultured Coxiellaceae bacterium
TGAAAATCTCACACCAGAAAAAGTGGATGATATTTTAAAAGAGTTGGAGTAACCGTTGTGGCAAATGAAATTTGTTTCCGCACATTACATTTAGATAAGCCATGGACGTTAAGCACTTATGAAAGTGCTGGCGGTTACGTACAATGGAAAAAAATCTTGCGCGAAAAAATTCCACCGGCACAAATTATTGATGCCTTGAAATTATCTGCATTGCGCGGCCGCGGCGGTGCAGGTTTTCCCACGGGCTTGAAATGGAGTTTTATCAAGCATGATCTGCCAGGACAAAAATATGTATTGTGTAATGCCGATGAAGGCGAACCTGGAACGTGCAAAGACCGCGACATTTTGCGTTTCAATCCACATCAATTGATTGAAGGCTTAGCCATTGCAAGTTACACGATGGGTGCCACTGTCGTGTATAACTACATGCGCGGTGAATTTCACGAACCTTATGAACGTTTTGAAGCGGCACTCGAAGAAGCGCGTCGTGCCGGTTTATTGGGTAAAAATATTTTGGGCTCGGGTGTTGAAGTCGAAATATATAGTCACTTGGGCGCGGGCGCCTATATTTGTGGTGAAGAAACGGCATTGATGGAATCCCTGGAAGGCAAAAAAGGGATGCCGCGTTTCAAACCGCCATTTCCTGCCGCACGCGGTTTGTATGGGAAACCCACAACCATCAACAATGTTGAAACGTTTGCGACTGTTCCTGTCATTTTAGAAAAAGGCGCAGAATGGTTTTTGAATTTAGGCAAACCCAATAATGGCGGTTGCAAAATTTTCAGTGTGACAGGGCATGTGAATAAACCGGGAAATTATGAAGTTCCACTCGGCACGCCATTTAAAGATTTATTAGCGATGGCAGGCGGTGTCCGTCAAGGTCACAAATTAAAAGCGGTTATTCCAGGCGGTTCATCGATGCCTGTTTTACCCGCAGAAATTATGTTGTCTCTCGATATGGATTTTGATTCCTTACAAAAAGCCGGTTCAGGTTTAGGCTCAGGCGCTGTCATTGTGATGGATGAAACGGTTTGTATGGTGAAAGCATTACAACGCATTTCGCATTTTTATATGGAAGAATCCTGCGGTCAATGCACGCCTTGCCGCGAAGGAACAGGTTGGTTGTATCGTTTAGTGCACCGAATTGAACATGGCGAAGGAACCGTTGCGGATATTGAGAATTTGCGCCGCGTCGCAAAAAATATTGAAGGCCGTACCATTTGTGCATTTGGTGAAGCAGCAGCCTGGCCCGTCGGTGGATTTCTCAAACATTTTTATGATGAATTTGTTTACCATGCAGAGCACGGCAAATGCATGGTTTAAATTAATAGGTATTAACGCATGTCAGACATTGAAATCGAAATCGACGGCAAGCCTTTAAAAGCAAAACCCAATACCATGGTCATCCAAGTCGCGGATGAAGCGGGAATTTATATTCCGCGTTTTTGCTATCACAAACATTTGTCCATTGCAGCCAATTGCCGCATGTGTCTGGTCGAAGTGGAAAAATCCCCCAAAGCATTACCCGCTTGCGCAACACCCATCATGCCCGGCATGAAAATTTTTACGCGCTCACCAAAAGCGCTCGCAGCGCAAAAAGCTGTGATGGAATTTTTACTGATTAACCATCCCTTAGATTGCCCGATCTGCGATCAAGGCGGCGAGTGTGAATTGCAAGATTTAAGCATGGGATTTGGTTCCGCAAATTCTTTTTATTCGTTTGGCAAACGTTCAGTGGAAGACGAAAATTTAGGACCTCTCATCGCAACGGATATGACGCGCTGTATTCAATGCACGCGTTGTGTGCGTTTCGGTGATGAAATTGCTGGATTACGTGAGCTGGGTGCAATTAATCGCGGTGAAAATATGGAGATTGCGACTTACGTAGGCGAAGCCATGCGTTCCGAAGTGTCTGGCAATGTCATTGATCTTTGTCCTGTGGGTGCATTGACGTCGAAACCATTTCGTTTTACTGCGCGTGCTTGGGAATTAAATCAATATCCTTCTGTTGCGCCACATGATTGCATCGGTTCAAATATTTATGTGCATACCCGAAATGGCAGTGTCATGCGTGTCGTGCCGCGAGAAAATGCAGCGCTTAATCAAACATGGCTTTCTGATCGCGATCGTTTTAGTTATGAAGGTTTAAATCATCCCGATCGCCTGGAAAAACCCATGATTCGTGTCGACGATCAATGGCAAGAAACGGATTGGCAAACGGCGCTGGAAGTGGCAGTGGCCGGTTTGCAAAATGTTATCCAAATGAAGGGTGCAGAGCATCTTGGCGCACTCGCATCACCCAATTCCACGGTAGAAGAATTTTATTTATTACAAAAATTAATGCGGCAATTAGGATCTTCCAACATCGATCATCGTTTGCGTCAGGTGGATTTTTCCGATCAACAAACGATGCCTGTTTTTCCCGGCTTAAATGGAACACTGGCTGAAATTGAGGAATGCGATACGATTTTGTTAGTGGGTTCCAATATTCAAAAAGAACAACCGCTCGCATCTTTGCGTGTGCGTCAAGCAACGCGCAAAGGTGCGCGTGTTGTTGCGGTTAATATGATGGATTACCGTTTCAATTTTAATCTCGCAGCGAAAAAAATTGCGGCACCGCATCTTTTTCCCTCGGCATTGGAAAGTATTTTAAAAACCAGCGCAGAAGATGATTCAATTGCTAACTTACTGCGTGAAGGTAAAAAAGTGTGTGTGCTGGTGGGTATTCAAGCGTTTAACCATCCAGAGGCTGCTAAACTTCGTGCCTTAGTTCAAGCTATTGCAAAAGAATATAATGCGAAGGTAAGTTATTTAACAGAAGGTGGCAATGCTGCTGGCGCTTGGTTGGCGGGTGCAATTCCACATCGTCGTCCTCTCGGGGAACCGGTCGAACATGTGGGACTTAATGCCTATGAAATGCTGAAAAATCCGCGCAAAGCCTACGTTTTATTGAATGTAGAACCGGAATTTGATTGCGCGAATGCACCTTTGGCGCAAAGTGCTTTATTGCAAGCTGAATTCGTTGTTTCTTTAACGATGTATAAAAATCCTGTGTTATTACAATATGCCAAAGTGATTTTACCCATTACGCCTTTTACTGAAACAGCAGGTACTTTTGTGAATGTAGTAGGGGAATGGCAAAAATTTAATGGTGTGGTGATGCCGCTCGGTGAGGCGCGTCCGGCCTGGAAAGTGTTGCGGGTTTTGGGGAATTTATTTCATTGTGAAGGGTTTGATTATCGGACGGCGCATGAGATTAGTGATGAGCTTAAAGCTGCACTAACTTCATCCCCTAGCTGTCATCCTGAGCGCAGCGAAGGATCATTAAATTATAACTTGGCGATCCTTCGCTGCGCTCAGGATGACACAGTCTCCCTTCTGAAATTATCGCGTATCGGGGAAATTCCGCTTTATGCGGGCGATAGTTTGCAGCGGCGTGCGAAAGCTTTACAAGCCACTCAACCTATTATTGAAGGTAATTTAGTTGCAGTGCGTCTTCATCCTGAGACGGCTGCACAGTTAAAGGTATGTGATATGGATAGAGTGATCGTGGCGCAAGGTGAAGGGCGTGTGCTGTTGCCTGTTCTAGTGGATAAACGGGTTCCACTGTATGCTGCGTATGTTCCTGGCGGTATTTTAGCAACCCATGAATTAAGTCAATTGTATGGCCCAATAGAGATTCAAAAAGCATGATGGAACAAATATTACTGATCAGTATCATTGCTATAAAAATTATCGTAATTGTCGTTGCGTTGTTGGTTGCTGTCGCATATTTGACGTTTCTTGAACGCAAAGTCATTGGTTACATGCAAGCTCGTATCGGTCCGAATCGAGTCGGTGCGCTTGGGCTTTTGCAACCGATAGCGGATGTTTTTAAATTATTAAACAAAGAAATTATTATTCCAACGGCATCGAATCGATTTCTGTTTGTGACGGCGCCGGTCATCAGTATAGGGACAGCGCTGGCTGGCTGGGCGGCCATTCCATTGGATAAAACGTTTGTATTAGCGAATATTAATGCGGGTGTTTTATATGTTTTTGCGCTGTCATCACTCGGTGTCTATGGTGTATTAATTGCGGGTTGGGCATCGAATTCAAAATACGCACTCTTTGGCGCGTTACGTGCTGCGGCACAATCGATTTCTTATGAAATCGGCATGGGTTTTGCTTTAGTGGGTGTCATGATGGCGGCGGGATCCTTGAATTTTCAAACGATTATCACGGCGCAGTCGGGTGGTTTTTGGCATTGGTATTGGTTGCCATTATTTCCTTTGTTTATTGTTTATTGGATCTCGGGGGTGGCAGAAACAAATCGAGCGCCCTTTGATGTCGCGGAAGGTGAATCGGAAATTGTGGCGGGATTTCATGTGGAATATTCAGGCACAGTATTCGCCTTATTTTTTCTGGCGGAATATGCCAATATGATTTTGATTTCAACGCTCGCGACGATTTTATTTATGGGCGGATGGTTGTCGCCCTTCCAAGGTCTTCCGGTTCTGGAACATGCGTTTGCTTGGGTGCCGGGTATTGTCTGGTTATTAATGAAATTAGCGATATTTATTTTTTGTTATTTATGGTTCAGAGCGACTTTCCCACGTTACCGTTATGATCAAATAATGAGGTTAGGCTGGAAAGTGTTAATACCTGTAACCATTGTGTGGATCGTGGTATTGGCCCTAGCAATACATTTTCAATTGAGTCCGTGGTTTACGGAAACGAGATAGCATATGCGACGTTTAACCCGATACATTAAAAGTTTTACTTTATGGGATTTGTTGCTGGGTTTGAAACTCACCGGGCGCTTGTTTTTCGCGCGAAAAGTAACGATTCAATATCCCGAAGAAAAAACCCCCACTTCGGTACGTTTTCGTGGCTTGCATGCTTTGCGGCGTTATCCGAATGGAGAAGAACGGTGTATCGCATGCAAATTGTGTGAAGCGGTGTGTCCGGCGTTAGCCATCACCATTGAAGCAGAACCTCGTTTGGATGGCGCGCGGCGCACAACTTTATATGAAGTTGATTTATTCAAATGTGTCTACTGCGGATTTTGTGAAGAATCGTGTCCGGTGGATTCCATTATTTTGACGCGCTTTAATGATTATCACATCGAAAACCGCGGCGAAAATATTTTAACGAAAAATAAATTGCTGGCGATTGGCGACAAATATGAGCCGTTCATCGCGGCAGATCGGGCAGAAGATGCAAAATATCGGTAATTTTGTAGAGACATAACAATGACAGCACTCCATTTTATTTTTTATATTTTTTCAGCCGTTGCTATTTTATCGGCATTGATGGTTGTCGCTGCAAAAAATCCAGTGCACGGTGTGTTATTTCTGGTTTTTACATTTTTTGCGACAGCGGGAATTTGGTTAATTTTGAATGCAGAGTTTTTAGCATTGGTATTGGTTTTAGTGTATGTCGGTGCAGTCATGACGTTATTTTTGTTTGTAGTCATGATGCTCTCCACTGGAATTATTAATTTGCGCGAAGGCTTTGTGCGGTATTTACCATTTGCAGTCGTGTTAGTTTTAGTGATGATAGGATTAAGTGTGATGGCGGTCGGTCCGAATCATTTTGGTCTTGCGGAAGTTGCTGCTCCCGCTGCGAGTGCAACGGATTACAGCAATACAGCGGATCTTGGTTCGGTGCTTTATACCAATTATGCTTATCCATTTGAAGTGGCTGCCGTTTTGTTATTGACAGCGATTGTTGCTGCAATTGCGTTAACACACCGTAAACCCAAAGATCGAAAATCGCAAAACACGAATGCGCAAATTGCGGTAAATCCAAAAGATCGAATGCGGTTGGTGAAGATGCGGTCGGAGAAGAAATGAAAATGAAGGCTTTTTTATGACAATATCACTCAGTCAATTTCTCATGTTTGCCGCCATACTATTTGGTTTAGGCATTGCAGGAATTATTGTGAATCGAAAAAACATCATCGTCATGTTGATGTCCATTGAGTTGATGCTACTCGCAGTGAATACCAACTTTATTGCGTTTTCGCATTTTCTTCAAAACAATACGGGCCAAGTATTTGTATTTTTCATTCTAACCGTTGCTGCTGCAGAAGCGGCAATTGGGCTGGCGATTATGGTCGTGCTCTTTAGAAAATCAGGCACAATCGAAGTTGATAAACTGGATGTATTAAAAGGATAAAACGTGGAGAAACATTTTTTATCAATTGCACTCATCATTATGCTATTACCGTTAGCCGGTTCGCTAATTGCGGGATTGCTCGGTAAAAAAATCGGTCGTCGAGCCACGCATTGGGTCACGGTTTCATTTGTCGGTATTGCATTTGTGCTGGCGAGCTATTTATTTGCTGCTATCGTTTTGTTGGGTTATCCAACGCAAGATGGCATTGTCTATACTTGGATTAGTTCAGGTTCATTTCATTTTGATGTCGCATTATTGCTTGATCGCTTGAGTGCAACGATGGTGTTTGTTGTCACGTTTGTTTCCTTCATGGTGCATATCTACACCATTGGTTACATGGCGGATGATCCCGGTTATCAACGTTTTTTTAGTTATGTTTCCTTATTTACCTTCGCAATGCTGACATTGGTTTTGGCCGATAATTTTCTCTTAATGTTTTTTGGTTGGGAAGGTGTTGGTCTCGTGTCCTATTTGCTGATTGGTTTTTGGTTTAAGCGAGAATCTGCCGTATTTGGGAGTTTAAAAGCGTTTCTAGCTAATCGTCTTGGCGATATTGGTTTTATTCTGGGTTTAGCGGCTATCCTAATGTATTTTGGTCAAGTCGATTATCAATATGTTTTCACGAATGTGACATCGATTGCCGATAAAACCATCCGCGTGCTTCCAGGGATACATGCTTCTGCCATTACCGTGATTTGTATTTTGCTTTTCATTGGCGCGATGGGGAAATCCGCGCAAGTTCCATTGCATGTTTGGTTACCTGAATCGATGGAAGGTCCCACTCCGATTTCTGCGCTCATCCATGCAGCGACCATGGTAACTGCCGGTATTTACATGGTAGCGCGTTGTTCGCCGCTCTTTGAATATTCACCAACCGCGTTAAGTTTTGTGATTGTGATCGGCGCGACGACCTGTTTATTTATGGGGATACTCGCTGTATTTCATCATGATATTAAACGCGTGATTGCTTATTCAACTTTATCCCAATTGGGTTATATGGCGGTGGCGCTGGGTGCATCGGCTTATGATGCAGCGATTTTTCATTTAGTGACGCATGCTTTCTTTAAGGCATTACTCTTTTTGGCGGCAGGTTCCGTCATTATTGGTTTGCACCATGAACAAGACATGCGAAAAATGGGCGGGCTTGCAACGTATATGCCAATTACTTATCTCACATTTGCGATTGGCGCATTGGCGTTGGCGGCGATTCCACCGTTTGCCGGATTTTATTCAAAAGATGCCATCATTGAAGCCACGCATTTATCGACGATACCGGGCGCGCATTATGCGTATTTCTGCGTTTTGGCGGGTGCTTTTATCACGCCACTTTATATTTTTCGTGCTTTGTTTTTAACATTCCATGGCAAGTCGCATTTCGATGCCGAAACGAAAAAACAATTAAAAGAATCACCTTGGGTCGTCTTGATTCCATTAATCGCATTGGCTGTGCCAAGTGTAATTGCCGGTGGAATTTTAGTGGGTCCCATGTTATTTGCAACGCCCCATTTATTAGGCGACAGTATTTTTGTGTTGCCTGCGCATGATGTATTGCAAAAACTCGGACAAGATTTTCATGGTGCTGCAAAAATGGCACTCGAAGCAGGACGTTCATTGCCACTTTGGTTGGCATTGGCTGGTATTGTGACAGCATGGATATTTAATTTAGGTGTACCGCGTCTTGCTGAAAATTTGAAAAAACGTTTTTCATTGTTGTATGCAATCATGGTGCAAAAATATGGTTTTGATGATTTTAACCAAATTGTATTTGTGCACGGCAGCCGTAAGTTAGGAAATTTTTTATATACGGTGTGTGATTTGCTCTTTATTGATGGTTTGTTTGTGAATGGTTCAGGAAAATTGATTCGTGGTTTGGCGCGTGTCTCTCGCCGCATGCAGACTGGTTATATGTATCATTATGCATTAGCGATGGTAGTGGGCCTGGTCGCATTTCTTGGTTGGCTTTTGCTAGGATTTTGATTTTATGTTGCTGCATTCTTCGCT
>CAYRUP010000086.1:0-8052 GCA_964427485.1 uncultured Coxiellaceae bacterium
CCGCTTGAAAAGCGTCGCGGGACGACGTTCTAACTAACTTTTTCGCTTAGCTTGATGCCTATGCCGTTTACGGGAGAAGGGTTGGGGATGAGGGTGATCCCTATTATGCAACCCCATACACCGGAAACCTCCGGCAAAGCAAAATGACCTGCTCCCGCACTTTTGCAATTGTTTTTTCATTACGAATATCATCCAAAATATCACACACCCAGTGCGCGAGCATTTCGCATTCTTTTTCTTTAAAACCACGCGTGGTGACGGCTGGGGTTCCCAAACGCAAGCCGCTGGTAATAAATGGCGATTGCGGATCATTGGGTACAGCATTTTTATTGACGGTAATATAAGCACGACCTAATGCAGCTTCAGTATCTTTGCCAGTCATATTTTTTTCAATCAAATCGATCAAAAATAAATGATTGTCGGTACCGCCGCTCACAATGTTGTAGCCGCGCGCAATCATCTCTTTCACCATGGTTTTTGCATTAGCTAAAATTTGTTGTTGATAATTTTTAAAATCCGGTTGTAATGCTTCTTCAAATGCCACGGCTTTTGCAGCAATCACATGCATGAGTGGGCCGCCTTGTCCGCCGGGAAAAACTGCTGAATTTAATTTTTTTTCTAAGTCGGGATTCGACTTCGCTAAAATTAAACCACCGCGTGGCCCACGCAAGGTTTTGTGCGTAGTCGAAGTTGTAACATCTGCAATTTGTACAGGAGAAGGATACAAATCGACTGCAATTAAACCCGCGACATGGGCGATATCTGCTAGCAAAAAAGCCCCCACGCTGTCGGCAATTTCACGCAAGCGCTGCCAATCGACAATACGCGAATAAGCAGAAAATCCCGAGACAATTAATTTCGGCTTATGTTGCTTTGCAAGTTCTTCCACTTGGTTGTAGTCAATCAAGCCGGTTTTCATATCCAAACCATAGGAATAAAATTGATAAAGTTTGCCCGAGAAATTCACCGGAGAACCATGCGTTAAGTGTCCGCCATGCGCAAGACTCATGCCCAATACTACATCGCCTGGATTGATCATCGCTGCGTAAGCTGCCGAATTTGCTTGTGAACCCGAGTGCGGCTGTACATTCGCATAGGCTGCGCCAAATAATTTTTTTACTCGTTCAATTGCTAATTTTTCAGCAACATCAACAAATTCACAACCGCCATAATAACGTTTATCAGGATAACCTTCCGCGTACTTGTTAGTGAGAACAGAACCTTGTGCGAGAAGGACCAAAGGACTCACATAATTTTCGGAGGCGATTAGTTCAATATGTTCTTCTTGGCGTTGCTTTTCGTTTTCCAGCGTCTTCCAAACGGCAGGATCAAAATCCTGTAATGATGTGGCTTTAAACATGGATCACCCTTTTAAATGAGATTCTTCAAGTATTTTTTTTGCCTGTTGTTCTCGATAATTTTGGATAGCAACACGAAATGCGGGATTTTGTAAGCTTAAAATGCTCGCGGCAAACAAACCTGCATTGATCGCACCGGCTTTTCCTACTGCCATGGTAGCAACTGGAATTCCACCTGGCATTTGGGCAATGGATAATAAGGAATCCAACCCATTAAATGCTTGGGAAAGAATAGGCACACCAATCACGGGTAACAACGTCTTGGCTGCAATTACGCCGGGCAAATGCGCAGCACCACCCGCACCGCCAATGATAACACCAATGCCACGCTCTTCGGCCGTTTTTACATAATCAAACAATGCGTCTGGGGTGCGATGAGCCGATAAGACGCGCGCTTCGTTACCAATATTTAATGAATCGAGAACAAGGCTAGCATGTTCCATGATGGGCCAATCGGATTTTGAACCCATGAGAATGCTGACTAAAATTTTTGGCATGGTTATAGTCTCCTTTTTTAATGCTTAAAACACCGCGTGCCAGTAAATACCATCGCTATATGATGTTCATTACAGGCAGCAATGACTTCCTCATCACGGATAGAGCCGCCCGGCTGAATAATAGCATGAATACCCGTATGAGCGAGGCGGTCAATACTATCACGAAATGGGAAAAAAGCATCGGAAGCAAGAATAGAACCCGCCAATTCTGTGCCCGCTTTTTTGATTGCAATATCAACTGCATCGACTCGAGAGACTTGTCCAGCACCGACACCCACTGTTGCATTATTTTTTGCAAGCAAAATCGCATTGGATTTGATTTGTTTTAACACCTGCCAAGCAAATAACATCGTTTTAATTTCATCAAAAGTGGGGTTTAACTCCGTCACCACTTTCAAATCGTGTTCTGTGATGACTTTAAGATCTTTATCTTGCACAAGCACGCCGCCGTCGATAAATTTCATTTCGCGTGAATTTCCTGGTTGAGAAACACTTAATTCCAGTACGCGCAAATTGGGTTTTTTTGCGAAAACAGCCAATGCTTCTTTCGAATATTCCGGCGCAATTAAGACTTCGAAAAAAATTTGTGTGAGAGCTTCCGCAACGGCTTCGGTACAAGGTCGATTAAGCGCAATAACTCCACCAAATGCGGACAATGAATCCGCTTTTAATGCACGTTGAAACGCAGTGAGTATCGTATCCGCTGTCGCAACACCACACGGATTTGCATGTTTTACAATGACAGAAGCGGGTTCTTTAAATCCGCGCACACAAGCAAAAGCCGCATCTGCATCGGCAATATTATTATAAGAAAGTTCTTTGCCTTGATATTGCTTGGCACCCAGAATGCCTGTTTTTTCTCTAAATCGATAAGCGGAAGCGGTTTGGTGTGGATTTTCGCCATAGCGTAATTCCACATGTTTAAAAAGATGTATATCGAGTGTTTCTTCTTTCGATAAATATTGATGAATGATTGCATCATAATCCGCTGTATGCAGAAAAGCTTTGGTCGCCATTTTTTTACGGGTCGCAAAACTCAAGCCCATATTTTCGCGTAACTCTGTTAACACAGTGACATAATCAACTGGATCAACTAGTACACCGACCCAACCCATATTTTTTGCGGCAGAACGAATCATCGTCGGACCACCAATATCAATATTTTCTATTGCTGCATCAAACGTTGCATCGGGTTTTTGTATGGTAGCGGCAAAAGGATATAAATTCACAATAACAAGATCAATCCAGCCAATTTGATGCGTTTTGGCAACTTCTGCATGCTCGTCTCGCAAACCTAAAATGCCGCCATGAATAGCAGGATGTAATGTCTTCACGCGACCATCCATCATTTCTGGAAATGCGGTGACATCAGAAACATCACGCACGGGAATATTGGCTTCACGTAATAATTGACTGGTACCGCCGGTTGAAAGAATTTCAATATTTAATTCATGCAAGCTACGTGCGAAATCGACAATGCCTTCTTTGTTTGACACAGAAATAAGGGCACGTTTAACGGTGGTCTTAGTTTGATTCATTTGAGGTCCTCATGACAATTTGAATTGCTTCAACCAAGGCATCGCCTTCCAGTGCTTGCACACGATTTTTTAAAGTTTCTACCGAATCATTCGGTAAGACCGCACATTTTTTTTGGACCAAAATCGGTCCGCCATCTAATTGTTCGGTAACGAGATGCACTGTACATCCTGTTTGTTTTACACCGGAATCCAGTACGCGTTGATATATTTCTTTATCCATTCCGCCCGCGAAATCAGGAAGCAAGGAAGGATGAACATTGATAATTTGATTGCGCCACTTGCCAACAAACTCATTTGATAAAATTCGCATGTAGCCAATTAGAATGATGTAATCAACTTGATAAGTATGCATTACTTCAGAAATCTGTTGATCAAAAGCTTCGCGTGTTAAATTTGTTGGATTCAAAAATAGAGCGGGCAAATCATGTTTTTTTGCGCGTTGTAAAATATAGGCATCTTCTTTATTGCTCACTACAACTTTTATCAAGGCCGATATTTTTTGTTGTTTTATACCAGAGACAATAGCTTCTAAATCAGTTCCTCGAGTGGAACCTAAAATTCCCAGTGAAGGTCTTTGCATAACTAGGGCGTGTCCTCATTCTATTCGTCATGTTTAAAAAGCGGGGAATGAGGACACGCCCTAAAACACCGAATCATCATTTTGCTGCGATGATACTTAGAAAATGCACAATTTGTCTATTAAAATTTAACTTGTCTTTTTTCCTGGTGATAAGCTTAAAGTCTTGTCTAATGCTTTATCAACTTCGCGGCTCATTTCTTCAATGCGTTCAGAAAGAGTTGAATTCAAATTTTGAAAATTTTTGATTATATTCAAGTTCGCCTTTAGATTTTGCAGTTTTTCTTTCGTCAGCGGCCTAGAATCACCGACCAAACTCTGTTGCACGAATATTTTTGCGACAGACACTAAATAAGGCACATGTGCATCATTTGTTTTAGATAACATTGCAGTAAATGTCCGACTTGTGGGAACAGCACTATCAGCATAAGCCAGTAATTCAACCGCTCTTAAGAAATGCTTATTTTTAATATCGACAGCAGGAACGTGAAATTTGTTTTTCGCTTTTTCAATACAGGCTGCCAGCATTTTTGAGATTGTCTTTGATGCAACCGCTTGTTTTTCTGCCTCTAGCATAGCGATAAATTCAGCATGATCGAGTTTGACATCATTCAGTCGAAATTTGATCTGCTTGATAAGAGATGCCTTAGGCTGACCTTCGTGTTTTAACTCATTTAATATCACTGCCAAATCGGTAGCGGATACAGTGGGTGCTACTTTTTCTTCAGGCGGCGCTACTTTTTTTTCATCCTTATATTTACTTGCAAATTCCATGTCCGACACTGGCGCTGAATTCCTTGCTACTCTAGCAATCTCCAGGAATTTCGGGTGGATTTTCGCCTGTCTCATGACCTCTGGGGAAGAAGTACTATATTTTGAAATGTCCTTTATCACTTGTGGCGGTAGTTTTTCCAAGAACTCAACTGCCTCTGCAATGTTAGTTGAAAGATTCGAATCAAAATCATCTAATATCGTTTTTATAAATTTATAACTTTTTGGAAAGTCAATTTTCAAGCGTTTTAAATTTTCAGCATGCACAGTCGCTATACTGGGTGCTGTATATATCTCTGTTGATTTTGTGGAAGCTGAAACAACTTCTTTAAAGAGAGAAGGATCAGAAACAACACGCATCAGTTCTGCATGCTGAAATCCTAATTTTAATTCCGATAATATCTTTTCATTTATTTTTTCAGATAAAATAGCTTTAGTGTAGGCGATATATTTTTCGCATATTTCTCGAAATCCAAGCTGCCAATTTATAATATTAAAATTACTCTGCTTATTTAATGCATTCTTCATTTTTGATATCAGTTCATTATATTCTTTCAATGCAGTCTGCATAGCCGGATTATCTGGAAGCTTAGCTTCGTTGACGAGGGTGGACATTGAATCCGTTATTTTCGTAAAAATAGGATATGCCTGTTCTGCTAAACTAGAAAAATCATCTGATGACTGTATTAGCTGTTCTAAATCGGATAAATTATTTTTATTTAAAGCAGGTATTTGCTTAAAAACAATCTTTAACCCTTTTAAGCTCGATTCAACATGTAAAAAGAAATTAGCACGCTCTAGCGCTTCATTGTACGCTTTTAAAATTCGCTCATATTGTTCTGGCTTTGTTTTCGCAGATTTCCCTAAAATCTCATCAAATTGACTTCGAAAAAAATCCAGCGGAGACATTTTATTCGATATATATTTTTTAATTTCTAAAAGAACTTTATGATCTTCTTCTGGTAATACCTTTTTAAATTCTCTAAAAAAATAATCTAATTTTATTTTTAAAACCTCTTCTCGAACAAGTATTTCTCCTTCCGACGGTTCTTGAAGTTTTTGCAGTCCTTCGGAAATATTGCTAAATTCTTTGAGATATACCACATATTGTTTGCATGTCTCTTGTAATGTTTCTTTCCACTTTTCAACATCAATTGGTTTATTTAGATCGTTAAACAAGTCAAATTCATGCTTCATTTTTTGTGTGAATCTCTCATAATCTTGCCACACTGCAAGCATCTCTTCATTTGCTCTGATGTAAATCATTTTTTCTTTGAGGTACGCATTCATGGCAACAAACAATTCATTTATAATAAATGTCACAATACCGCGATGAATGATTGCCAATTCAATATAATTTTTAAAATCCGAAGTCGATTTCATCATGTTGAGCCGTTCATTGAGCTTCTTAATACAATTCTTGAGAGGGAGTTTGCCCTCCTTACTAAAACAATCAAATATCTTATATTCGCGTAATTCTGAAGGCAGTTGTTCAAATACATTTCGCAGCATATTTATATCTGATCGAACACGCAGGAAAAAATCGGCTCGAGTGAATGCTTCTTTATATGCTCCTAGACCAAGACCTTTTTCCCTATCTCCTATTTGCTTCAGAAATGTTTGTAAAAATTCTTCTGTCGAACGTAAAAGACTTTCTGGTTGTAACATCATGTCTTTTAGTTTCATGATCTCTAGACGACCAATTTTATCAAGCTCTCGAATAATATATAAGTTGGTATCCGCATCGAGTAATTTTTTTATTTTCTCTAGGATAACAGGTTCATTAGGTGCGATGGGGTTAGTATCTGGTTTAATGTCTCGAAGTTCCTTCGATGCCTTCTCGCACGCAGTGTATATGTCACCATAAACACCTGTTAACGTTAATTGAGTGCTTATTGCTTGTTTCGTCACCCAAGCAAAAACTATCTTCATGAGAGCGTAATATTTTTCCTTTTGAACGCCTGCATCAAGTTGTTCACGATAAAAATTACACACTTCAAGCCAGAATTGTATTTTATGTTTAATTAAATCGGTTGTTTCTTTTGTTGATTCCAGATGAGCTGATTTCAATTGTTCAGCAATCAATTGCATTTTTTCAAAATCAGCATCCATGAGATCTGTAGCTTTTTGTGGCGTTAAGTTTGCTAATTCAATAGCACAGTGTTGGGCTGTTTTAGTTAATCGCATTTTTATGGATTCTTTGACTGTCTCTTTGAAGTGATCTGAAAATGGCGTCTTTAATACTTGATTACCCTCTTTGTCTTCTTCTACTTTATCTTGCATCAGTAAATTTTTAATTAAAAGTGTTAAAGCCCCTAGATTCTCCACAAATTGTTTCATCAAAACAAGTTCATTTTTTAATTCCTCTCCCGCTTTAATATTTAATGGTTCGATTAGATTTCCTAAAATAATTTGCGTGAAGCAAGAAAAAAGCACTTGCATCTTAATTTCTTCACTTTTTAACGGCAATGTTTCATATGCTTTGACAATGTGATTTAATCCAAGTATGTGTATAGCTCTTTTATCTAAATTGCCCTTCTCATCTAACAATTCGTCACATATCTTAACAATCATCTCATCGACTAAGGTTGTTAATGCATTCATTTGTTCTGTTGTCATTTTTTCTGTAATTCGTCTTTCCTTATCAATGGCTAATTCGATTTTACCGATACTGACCTCCTTTACCGCACCACCTTTTTGTTTCAGTAACACTGATTCCTCAACATACGTAAGCTTAGAGTTCTTTAGAAAATCCAACAGTCTCTCTAACCAATTATTTAACACACTTGCCTCTATCGCCTGAAAAGTAAGAACAGTACCTTTCGAACCCATGGTTGAAAATTCTAAAGGAAATTCATTAAAGACTCTTCCTATCAAGCTTGGGGAAAATTCCTTACTTTCTTGTTCACCTGGGTTTGTGACCAGCTTAAAAGAATCTTTAATAGTATCTTTACTTTCAGTAACGACTTTTCTTCTAATTTTTTCTTGAGCAGCTAGAGCTAGGCCTGCTGGAGAATGAGGCACCTGAACCTTAACTTCAATTTCGGGAAAAGCTATATAATGTTCTAAAAAATCAAGGAGTTTGCCTGGCATGCTTAACCTCGTTTTATTAGATTCGTACGAAAATGGTTTAGTTGTATATATATAGTATACTAAATTAGCACAAAATTAGCATAGGCAGACACACAGGTCTGCCCCTACAGGCATAGGCGTCAAGCTAAGCGAAAAAGTCAGTTAGAACGTCGTCCCGCGACGCTTTTCAAGCGGGATCCAGTGCCTTTTTGGGGCATTAATAGAAAAATAATTTAATA
>CAYRUP010000087.1:0-8048 GCA_964427485.1 uncultured Coxiellaceae bacterium
CGTCCTCGACATGCCCCTCCAGCGTCGCAACCCACGTCGAAACCAGGTCGCCCCCGGAAAAGATTTCCTATACATTAATTATAGGCGGTAAATTGTTGTTGTGCCATGACGGATACTATCCAATGGCTTCTTGCGCGGCAAGGATTTTTATCATTTCTAATGCTATTTCAATCGAATGCTGAATTGCAACATCCGCTTCCGGCGATTGTTCAAAATTACCAATAACACCAAGAATAGCCCCAGCTAAAACACGAAAAGCAGGACCTTCGCCTTTTTGCAGCAACTGATAATTATAAAGCTGCGCTTGAATAAATAACGTCGCGGTCTCCATTTCGCTCGCAAGAATCCCGGATTTTGTAAGCAAATTTAAATAAGCTTGATTTTCAAGAGAGCGAGGACCCGAAGCGAGTTCGCGTGCATACAACGAATCTTTGCAATGGACAATGCCAGTGCGAATCGAGTTTAACAATCTCAAATGTTCCGCAGCCAATAAACAAGAAGATACATATTCCAATGAAGCAACTGCAGGAACCTCAATTGGAGTATAGTGGCGCGTTGTACCTTCATCACGGACGGAAGCTTGCACATTGATAATATCGCCAACCTTAACTAAATCAGGCTGCAAAGTACCCGCAGTACCAATGCGCAAGAAACGTTTTGCACCTAAATGATATAATTCATGCAGAATAATTTCCATGCTGGAACAACCCATGCCAGTGGAAACAGTTGCAACATCAATCGTTTGGCCATCCGCTTGCAAGGTGCCTAAATAAACGTGATGCCCACGCGGATGCGGTTTAGCCTTCATTTTATAAAAATGTGATGCAATTTCTTTTGCGCGACCATCCGAACCCGGCATAAAAATATAACGACCTATCTCACCGTTACCAGCGAGATCATCTGCTGTGACAGCAACATGATGCGGTACAAAATTATCTAACATTAGAAATCCTTCATCGCACGTTGTTTTTGTCGTTGCCAATCGCGATCTTTGTCACTCGCACGCTTATCGTGGGCTTTTTTACCCTTGGCTAAACCAATTTGTAATTTAATGTGCTTACCCTTCCAGTACAAAGAAAGTGGAATTAAAGTATAACCTTTACGTTCTACACTACCAATCAATTTGCTAATTTCGCGTTGATGCAATAATAATTTTCGTGTTCGCTGCGGATCTGGAATAATATGTGTGGAAACGGTTTGCAGTGGGGTAATTTGCCCGCCAATTAGCCATACTTCGCTATTTTTAACGATCACATAACTTTGGTCGAGTTGAGCTTTGCCGGCGCGTAAGCTTTTGACTTCCCAGCCTTGAAGTAAGATGCCCGCTTCAAAACGCTCTTCGATGTGATACTCGTGTTGTGCCTTGCGATTTACGGCGATCGTTTGATTTGTGTTTTGTTTCTGATTCATGGGTCGGAGTATAATACCAGTCAGTTTAAAATAATAGAGAATTCTAAAACAGGTTTCAATAATGACAACAATTAAACGCAGCGCTTTAGTCGCTTTTACAGCTCGGCAAATGTTTGAACTCGTGAATAGTATCGAAGAATATCCACGTTTCTTACCTTGGTGCCATTCCAGCAAAGTGATCAGCCAAACAGAGACAGAAGTTGAAGCTTCTTTGGATATCGCTTGGTCTGGAATCCATAAAAGTTTTATCACACGTAATCTCTTATATCCCTCTGAACGGATCGATATCACACTCGTAAAAGGGCCGTTTCGTCATCTGGAAGGACGCTGGGGATTTCATGCGTATGGGGAACATGGTTGCAAGATCACTTTAGATCTTGAGTTTGAACTCGCAGGAAATATGTTCGATATCGTATTTGAGCCGATTTTTAATCGTATTGCGAATTCCTTAGTGGACGCATTTTGTAAACGGGCAGCAGATATTTATGGCACAGGGTAAAAAAATCATGATCGAAGTCGCTTATGCGAATCCAAATCAGCAATGTATTATCACGGTCGAAGTCGAGGAGGGGAGTACAATTGAAACGGTGATTGATCGATCCGGGATATTAGAACTTTTTCCAGACATTGATTTAATGACCCAAAAAATTGGGATTTTTAGTAAAATTAAAAAATTGACTGATCCGGTTCAAGCAGGTGACCGCGTCGAAATTTATCGAGCATTATTAATTGATCCGAAAGAAGCCCGCCGCAAACGGGCTCTGAAAAAGAAAGATTGAATTTATCGCATGTATTGTGAGTACATATTACCACTGATGTCTTGCAAGCGATTGTTTCTGAATATCAGGGTAATGTATTTTTCACTCATTTTGCCGTGACCTAATTTGAGTGTGTAAACATAATCAATGCGGTGGTCGTTAAAGGTGTTCATTAACATAGGGCTTCCCATCACATCTTTAACTTGTTCTTCTGTCATGCCTTTGTGGAGTTTGCTTGCCATCTCTGGTGTAATAACGTTACCTTGTTCGATATCCATCTTGTGTACGCAAGCGGATAATGCGAACACCATGGCAAAAAGTGAAAGTAGCTTTATCATAACTGTTTCCATTTATTTAAGTTTTGGAAGGGGCTCATGATAACTGATTAAGACGTTTTTGTAACCTGCTAAGGAGGATGATTTGGATAATTCAGATTTGAAAAAAGCTGGGCTGAAAGTCACTTTGCCCCGCATCAAAATTCTGCAAATACTTGAAAATGCTTCATTGCATCATATGAGCGCGGAAGATGTATACCGCGTTTTGTTAGAGTCGAGTGAAGATATTGGTCTTGCGACAGTTTACCGTGTCTTAACCCAATTTGAAGAGGCAGGACTGGTGGTGCGGCATAATTTTGCCGAAGGACATTCTGTTTTTGAATTAGATCATGGCTCACATCACGATCATTTGGTTTGCGTAAAATGCGGGCGGGTAGAAGAATTCATTGATCCCGTGATTGAGGAGCGTCAACAATTTGTTGCAAAAGAAGCAGGCTATACGATCACCGATCATAGTTTGAATATCTACGGAATTTGTGGTGTTTGCCAAAAAAATTAATCGATGCTCTCAACCATTTCTCGTGCATGCGCAAGGGTTTTTTTCGTAATAGCCAAACCACCCAACATGCGCGCAATTTCATTAATTTTTTCATCGGCGGATAATGCTTGAATATGCGTTTCAGTTGCATTTTCCCGATTGATTTTTTCTACTCGCACATGTTGATGTCCCTGTGCTGCTACTTGGGGTAAATGAGTAATGCAGAGTACTTGATGAGTTTTACCCAATCGACGCAATAATTTTCCGACAATTTCTGCGGTGGCTCCACTAATGCCGACATCGACTTCATCAAAAATCAATGTGGAAATCGTATGCTGTTCCGCTGTTGCGATGTGAATAGCAAGACCAATGCGGGATAGCTCTCCGCCTGAGGCAATTTTTGCGAGGGGTTGCATGGTTTGTCCGACATTCGTGTTAATTTGAAAAATAATTTTGTCTAAGCCATTTGGCGAAAATGTTGTCGTGGTATCTTGCTCTAGTGCAATTTGAAATTCTGCGTGCGGCAAGGCGAGTTCATGAATGGTCGCGGTAATTTCACGCTCAAGTTTTTTGGCAGCTTTTTTTCGACTTTGCGATAAAATTTTGGCAGCATCTTGATAGTTTTGTTCCAACATTGTTAGACGCGCCGTTAACTCATTCAGACGTTCATCGCTGTTTTCTAATTCGTGCAATTCCGCTGCTAATTTTTCTTGAAATTCATATAATTCATTCGGAGACATTTTATGTTTGCGCGCTAAATTAAATAACAGACTGATGCGTTCTTCAACCCAATCCAGACGTTCTGGATCGAGTTCGACTGCGTCGAGATAGCGATGCAATTCATTTTCAGTGTCGCTAATTTGGATGATGGCAGTTTTTAAATTATCAAGCCACGCTGTTATTTTAGGATCAACATGCTGCACAATTTCCAGTGCATGCAATGCTTGATTTAAACAATGCAACGCATTTTGTTCTTCATTTTCAGTCAAGCAGCTTAACGCAAGATTCATATTTTGTAAAAGTTCGCCTGCGTGCGCAAGTTGTTTGTGTTCCAAATCCAATGTTTGAAATTCATCAGGTGTAATATGCAAATCTTTAAGTTCGCGTAACTGAAAAGTTAAAAACTCACTGCGTTCATTGCGTTTTTCTGTCAGCTTATATAATGTCTTTATTTCATCATGTAAAGCATGCCAGTCATGCGCGAGTGTTTTGACTTTATTGATGAGGTCGGAATGGGTCGCGAAATCATCCAATATTTCTCGTTGTTTTTCAGGTTTCAACAGGGATTGATGTTCATGTTGACCGTGAATATCAATTAATAATTCACTCAATTCCCGCAACGGTTGCAGAGTAGTAGGCATTCCATTGATATAACTGCGGGAGCGGCCTTCTTTGCTGACAGTGCGACGAATAATACATTCTTCTGTGCCTTGATCAAGATCATAGTTTTTTAACCAGGCACGCGCGGCGGGTTGTGTGCTGATATCAAAACAGAGACTAATATCCGCTTTTTCTTGTCCCGGACGCACAATATGATCCGATGCGCGAGCGCCTAGCGCCAGTTCAATTGCATCAATTAAAATGGATTTTCCGGTCCCTGTTTCGCCAGTAATAACAGTCGTATTAGGAAAAAATTCCAAAATTAATTCATGGATGGTAATTAAATTGCTGATATTCAGTTGCATTAACATAAAGTCATTCCGTGTAAATAAGTTTTTTTCCCCAGTGTAGTTTGCTGCGCAGTGCTTCGTAATAGTTGTAATCGGTTGGATGAATCAAGTGGAGTTGTTGCGGCTTTTTGCGAATAGTGATGTGACAACCGCCCGGTGTATTGATATAAGCACGTCCATCGCAACTGACGCGCGGTGAAGTTATGCTATTGGGTGAGATGATAATGTTGATGCGGCGATTACCTTCCACCACAATCGGGCGGCTGTTTAGCGAATGGGGGAACATAGGTACCATGACAATGGCATCCAATTGAGGATGCAAAATGGGTCCGCCACCCGATAAAGCATATGCCGTGGAGCCCGTGGGTGTTGCCACGATCAAGCCATCTGAGTTTTGACTACAAACAAACTGGTCGTCAATATAAATTTCAAACTCGATCATATGAGGAATCGCGTCTGGAATAATCGCGACTTCGTTAAGCGCATCATCCTGCCCAATATTATTGCCATGCAATTCAATGGAAGTCGCTAAGAGAAAGCGTTTTTCCAACACATATTGGCCATTTAAAATGGCTTGGATTTTATCAAGTTCAGCAGGAAGAATGTCAGTTAGAAATCCAAGGCTGCCTCGATTGATACCAAGCACGGGCAAGTCTTGATTCACTGCAATATGCGCAGCATGAAGTAAACTACCATCACCACCGACTACGATCAATAAATCACAATATTGGCCCAATTTTTCGCGTGGAAGCACGATTTGGCTGGTTTCATTTAAAGATTCAGCGGTTTCCTGTTCAATATAAATTTCTTGTTTCAGCTTTTCTAAATAACGAATGAGTAAGCTTAAGGTTTCTTTAATGCCCGGGTTTCTTACACGCCCAATAATCCCGATACTTTTAAACGATGTGCCCATGCTATTTCCCTAATATGTTGCTATACTTTTGTGCGGATATTCTATGTTACATCATAGGTGAGTAATGAGCGAGACACCAGTCAATCAAAGAGCCCAGCAGATACTAAAAATTTTAGTTGAGCGTTACATTTTGGATGGTACACCAATTGGGTCAAAGACAATTGCTGAAGAATATGCGTTAGGGTTAAGCTCGGCCACGATTCGAAATATTTTGGCGGACTTGGAAGATGCGGGCTATTTAACATCTCCGCACACTTCTGCTGGCAGAATCCCAACGCCGCAAGGTTATCGTTTATTTGTCAATAATTTATTGTCGATCAAGCCATTGGAAGGGGTTGATGTAGATAATTTGAAGAATCAATTGAATCCGGACATGACAATGTCTAATTTACTCCAATCCGCTTCTACATTACTTTCCAGCTTAACGCAGTTAACCGGGTTGGTTGCTTTACCGCGGCGAAATCGTATTGAGCTACGCCAGGTTGAGTTTTTACCTTTATCATCCAATCGCGTGCTTGTTATTTTGGTATTGAATAATCGGGAAGTGCAAAACCGAATTATTTATACGGATCGTGTTTATAGTTCAAGTGAGCTTGGGCAAGCGGCTAATTATATCAATACCCATTACATTGGTAAGGATTTGTTGACCATTCGTAAAGAAATATCCATGGCGATTCGCATGGACCGCGATAGTATGGCGGAAGCACTACAAACAGCGATTGAAGTAGCAGATAAAACATTCGGGAGTGCGCAAGACAATAAAGATTGCCTGATTGCCGGGCAGAATAATTTGTTGAGTTGTTCGCGTGAATCGAATCTAGAGCAACTGCGCGTATTGTTTGATGCGATTACCCAAAAACAAGAAATTCTTAATTTGCTCGATCAAGCATTACAAGCGGATGGCATGCAAATTTTCATTGGTAAAGAATCAGGTTATCATGCTTTTGATGATTGCAGTATTATCGCTGCATCTTACGCAGTGGACGGACAACTCGTGGGAAGTTTGGGCGTCATTGGGCCCACCCGAATGCCTTATGAGCGCGTTATTTCTGCGGTGGATATCACAGCAAAATTATTATCAGCTGCCTTGAATCAAAGCTGATGAGACACTATATATTTATACAAGATTTTTTTTAAAACCGGAGGTAAATGTGCCATCTAAAAATAAACCGGGTAGCACCGCATCTTTAAACCAACAATTACATACTGACCAACACGAAGCAGTCGATAATATGGATATTGAAGATACGATGGATGTCGAAGACGAACGATTGCTTGAGCATCCGTCTTATAAAGAATTACAAGATAAATTAACAGCAGCAGAAGAAAAAGGGACTCAATCTTGGGAACGTATGTTACGTATTCAAGCTGAGATGGATAATCTGCAACGTCGTACTGAGCGAGATGTCGCGAGTGCGCATAAATACGCATTAGAAAAATTTGTGCTTGAACTTCTGCCCATTGTCGATGGTCTGGAGCGTGCGCTACTTGCTCATGCAGATGAAGCAGCGGGAACCGATTCTTTATTGGATGGTGTGAACCTCACATTGAAAATGCTCTATGCGGCGTTTAAGAAATTTGGTATTGAACAAGTCAATCCGGAGCAACAAGCATTTAATCCAGAATTACATCAGGCAGTTTCCACGTCAGCCGATCCCAATGTGAAACCAGGCACGGTTTTATCGGTTCTGCAGAAAGGTTACTTATTGAATAATAGACTAATTCGACCCGCTTTAGTCATTGTTGCAAAGAATTAATTTTTGACATTGAAATATAAACAATCGACCCTATATATAATAACAACACTTCCTTTTGGAGAATAACATGGCAGCAAATGTAATTATTGGTATTGATTTAGGTACTACCAACTCATGTGTCGCAGTGATGGAAGGCGACAAAGTGCGCGTTATCGAAAATGCAGAAGGTGATCGTACGACACCTTCCGTCGTTGCTTATCTTGATAACGATGATGAAGTGATTGTCGGCCAGCCAGCCAAGCGTCAGGCTGTAACGAATCCCGCAAATACCGTGTATGCAGCAAAACGTTTGATTGGTCGTCGTTATGACGAAGAAGTGGTTCGTAAAGATCAAGAAATCGTGCCCTATAAGATCATTCGTGCAGACAATGGCGATGCATGGGTCGAAGTATTGGGCAACAAAAAACTCGCTCCTCCACAAATTTCCGCCCAAGTCTTGATGAAAATGAAAAAGACGGCAGAAGATTACTTGGGTCATCCCGTCACAGAAGCCGTAATTACGGTGCCTGCTTATTTCAATGATTCACAACGTCAAGCTACCAAAGATGCTGGACGAATTGCAGGTCTTGAAGTCAAACGTATTATTAATGAACCTACCGCTGCTGCATTGGCCTTCGGATTAGACAAAAAACAAGGCGATCGCAAAATTGCAGTCTATGATTTAGGTGGCGGTACATTCGATATTTCCATTATTGAAATTGCAGAAGTGGATGGCGAACATCAATAG
>CAYRUP010000088.1:0-7496 GCA_964427485.1 uncultured Coxiellaceae bacterium
AAAATACTTCTTCACCCCCCCCACCCCCGCGCTCCCCGGTTCCGGGGCAGGGGGGCTAACACCTCCAACGCCCCTTCCCCGCGCGGCGGGGAGAAGGGTCGGGGATGAGGGTGTCGAGGGCGCATCATCCCCGCAGAAAAAATCAACCACACCCCTGATCCCGATAACTTTGATTCAGCGTCCCAAGCTCCGCACGCTGATGAGCGGCGACTGTGTCATTGCTGGTTGCACCATTAAAGATAATCCGCCGTTTCAGCTCTTTGCACATGCCTGCTTGCGTACCGGCGGGATTTGTTTGTAGTGCACAGGCAGTGATAAAGACACAGAAAGCGGTAATCCAGAGTATCCGAGTCATGGTGTTGTCTCCTTTATTATTACTTTACCTGAAGGAGAAACGCATGTCATTCTGGAATAATTTTTATATTAGGAGTATCTTATTGTAGATAATGAACTGAAATTGGAAGAGGAATGGGAAAGAAAAAAACGCAAAAAGATCGCTTTGCTGAACGGGAAGCAGAAAAATACGAGCATCCGATTCCCAGCCGGGAATTTATCCTAGAATTTCTCGCCGAACGCGGCCATCCTGCTACTTTTCGCCAAATTCAAACCGAATTAGATCTTAATAATACCCACGAAAAAGAAGCTTTAAAACGACGTCTAACCGCCATGTTACGCGATGGCCAATTAATCCAAAATCGACGCGGTGCATTTGGTCTTTTGGATAAAATGGATGTCATTGTGGGACGTGTGGTAGGCCATAAAGATGGTTTTGGTTTTGTGATACCGGATGATGGCAGCGATGATTTATTCCTGAATGGGCGCCAAATGCGTATGGTTTTTCATGAAGATAAAGTCATGGTACGCGTGGCTAATATCGACCATCGGGGTCGTCGCGAAGGTGTTATTGTTGAAGTCATTGAACATAATACGCATGAAATCGTCGGACGTTTGTTAAATGAGGGGGGCTCACTCTTTTTGCAGCCTACCAATACACGGATTTCACAAGATATTTTGATTCCATCGGATGAAACCCATGGTGCAAAACCGGGACAAATGGTTGTTGTGATGATTACGACCCAACCCGGTCCCACGACACGTCCAGTCGGATGCGTCAAAGAAATTATGGGCGATCACATGGCGCCCGGGATGGAAATTGATGTGGCTATTCGTAATCATGACTTACCCCATGAATGGCCTGAAGAAGTGTTAAAAGAAGCTGCTCATTTCACAACGGAAGTCTCCAAAGATGCGATTAAAGACCGTGTCGATTTACGTAAATTGCCTTTTGTAACGATAGATGGTGAAGACGCCAAAGATTTTGATGATGCGGTTTATTGCAAACCACGCGCCAAAGGTTGGACATTGTATGTCGCTATTGCGGATGTAGGTCATTATGTTCGACTCAATTCAGCGCTGGATAAAGAAGCATTAAACCGGGGCAATTCAGTGTATTTTCCGGGTCGTGTGATTCCTATGCTGCCGGAAGTACTTTCAAATGGTTTGTGCTCATTGAATCCCAATGTCGATCGTCTGGCGCTCGTTTGTGAAATGGCGATCAGTGCCGCTGGAAAAATTACTCACTATGAATTTCATGAAGCCGTATTTCGTTCTGCAGCACGTCTCACTTACAACCAAGTGAATGCCATGGTTGTCTTAGGTGACCAGAAAATACAAAAACAATTTGAAAAAGTATTCCCGCATGTTCAGGATTTATTTGCCCTGTATAATGTGCTACATACAAACCGCAAAAAACGGGGCTCCATTGATTTTGATTTGCCTGAAACTAAAATTGTTTTTGGTGAGGATCGCAAAATTGAGCGCATTGTTGCATTACAAAGAAACGATGCGCACCGTTTGATTGAAGAATGCATGTTATGCGCGAATATTTGCGCGGCGCGTTTTTTGCTGAAAAATGAATGTCCGGGTTTGTATCGAGTACATGAAGGTCCATCAGCGGAAAAATTACTTGATTTGCGCAAGTTTCTGAATGAACTTGCGTTGAAGTTACCAGGCCGTGAACAACCGACACCGCGCGATTATGCTAAATTACTCGAATCAGTGACGGGTCGTCCCGATGCACATATTATTCAAACCGTTTTGTTACGCTCACTGAGTCAAGCGATTTATGATCCGGAAAATAAAGGCCATTTTGGTTTGGCATTTGATGCTTATACGCATTTCACTTCGCCTATTCGTCGTTATCCTGATTTAATTGTGCATCGTTCCATCCGCCGCGTATTGCGCGGATCATTTGTGCCAGGCGAGATAGAACCCATTTATCAAAAATACGGCGAACATTGTTCGATGACAGAACGTCGTGCAGATGATGCGACCCGTGAAGCAGTGAATTGGTTGAAATGCGAATTCATGTTGGATAAAGTCGGCGAAGAATTTCCTGGCGTCATTTCCAGTGTGACGAGTTTCGGAATTTTCGTCGAGCTCACGGATATTTACATCGAAGGGTTAGTCCACATTAGTGTTTTACCCAGTGACTATTATCACTTTGATCCCTTGCGTCATGAAATTTATGGGGATCGTACCGGCATGCGTTTTCGCTTAGGTGATGTTGTTAAAGTGAAAGTCGTACGTGTTGATCTTGATCAAGGTCAAATTGATTTTATGCTATCTGAAGAAATGCTTTCTGTGAGTCAAAAAAATCGAAACAAAAAATCGAAACATCAACAAGTGCAAAAGCATAAGAAAAAATCGAAGAAGAAATCGTTATGAGTGAAAAATCCCTCATTTTTGGTTTGCACGCGGTGCAAGCTTTGCTGACTACTCAGCCGGAACGTGTGCTGCGTTTAATCCTTTTAAAAGAACGGCATGATCAAAAAATTCAGGCTGTCATTGATTTAGCTGAACAAAATCAAATTAAAGTGGAGTACGCGCCGCGTCATGAGTTGGATCGTTTAGCGAATCAGGAAAATCATCAAGGGTTGATTGCGTATTGCCAAAAGGCACGGGTATTTACTGAAGCTGATTTGGGCGCTTTATTGGATGCTATTTCAGGCCCGGCATTTTTACTGGTATTAGATGGTGTGCAAGATCCCCACAATTTGGGTGCGTGTTTACGGAGTGCTGATGCGGCAGGGGTGCACCTGGTGATTGCGCCGAAAGATAAATCGGTCGGTTTGACCCAAACGGTTGCCAAAGTCGCCTCCGGCGCGGCTGAGACTATCCCTTTTGTCCAAGTGACGAATTTGGCGCGCACATTACGTTTTTTGCAAGAGCGAAATATTTGGATTTATGGGGCGGCGGCAGAAGCTCCCCAAACGTTGTATCAAGTTGATTTAAAAGGATCTATTGCTTTGGTTCTGGGGGCGGAAGGTTCAGGATTGCGCCGCCTAACTCGCGAACATTGTGATGTGCTTTTGAATATCCCCATGCAGGGTTCCGTTTCGAGCTTAAATGTTTCTGTGGCGACAGGGATATTTTTGTTTGAGACACTGCGGCAAAGATTGTCTGTATTATCAAATAGATAAATTACTACTCTATATGGGTTTGACTTTAAGTTTTCCTTAAGTACAAAAATAGTATAATATCTTGTCTAATGATTAATATATAGCCCGACAAATTATTTGGGTAACGAGTGAGTGAAATGCTTAGCCGTAAATATAAACACATTTTAAAGTTTGGTGTCTCGCCTGAAGGCATAAGTGCATATAATTTGCACAAAAGCAAAAATGAAATATTTAAGGAGCGATTTAAAAAAGGCCTTGTCACTAGTCCAAATCATGATGAGCAAGGTGGCATAAAGTCTCTACGTGGTGATATTGGTAGATGCCTCAATATAAGCATAGATGGTGAAAATTTAACTAAGGAAAACTTAGAGACTGGGTTAAAAAAACTTCCTGAAGCTAAACGCGAACTTTTATTAAAGCATTACTCACAAGACCCTAGTTATATTGTTGGTTCAGACGTATTTCTCAGTTGTTATCATCCGATAGATTCTCCCATCAAGATTCCATCAGAATCTTTTAGTCAAGCATTCGATGAAGAAAATGAGACTGAGTTAGAGCAGAGTTCTCGTATTTATTTCCAAGATGGCGAAATTTATTTTAGCGCTGTTGGCGTTATTAGCGCCAATATGTTTGTTCCCGCACCTAGACGACAAAGTCGCTCGGCAGAAGCGCTCTTCAAATTAACTGAAAATGGTTTCAGACTTGAAAAAATCGGTACAAATCAATCCCTTTTTGCCCATTTGTATATGGGAAATGTCAATGAAGTGAAAAAGCTGGCGAATGTCCCTAAAAAAGAGCAAGTACAAAGTGAAACTCATACTCCTAAGCCTATAATACGCCGAGTGGAAGCAGAGCCAAAACCCATGGATTTTTTGCAGCGCATCAAAAAAAAATGGCAAGCAATAAGTCCTAATGCCAGAGTAGCAGCAGGTGTAACTTTATTACTAGGCATTGGTGCAATTGTTGCGGGCGCCCTTTTTTGTCCCCTCTCATTAGCTGTCACCCTTCCTTATGTGGGTAAACTGCTTGTTGCTCCCGCACTGATTTATGGCGGCGCAGGACTGAGTGGTTTCACAACGATAGCACATATGACACATACTGCTCTGAAGAAGATTCCATTTGCGGCTAAAGAAGAAATTCCTTCTCCACGACAACCACAACTTACTAAAAAATCATCGAGTCAGGCTGATATTGGAAGACGGCTTGAATCAACACAACCAAGTCCAAAATCAAGCCATACTTTCGTGCAACGAGAAGAATCTTTGTCGCGCAAACGATCATCTTTAATAGTACATATGCCAAATTCACCTTCACGCGATGCTTCTGTAGAGTCTGTGGATGAACAACCACAACGTAAACTCACTATGAAGTAATAAAAATAGTGAATGATTTAATAAGGCATAATTTGGCCATGCCCGACGGACACTAAACATTAAACCTAAAATGCATCACATCCCCATCCCGCACAATATACTCTTTCCCTTCCAGACGCCATTTACCCGCTTCTTTTGCACCCGCTTCACCTTGGTATTTAATATAATCGTCATAACCAATCACTTCAGCGCGGATAAACCCTTTTTCAAAATCGGTATGAATAACACCCGCAGCTTGTGGTGCGGTCGCGCCAATGGTGACGGTCCATGCGCGAACTTCTTTTTCGCCTGCGGTAAAATAAGTTTCTAAGCCTAACAATTTATATCCTGCATGAATGACGCGATTGAGGCCTGGTTCAGTCAAATTAAATTCAGCAAGAAATTCGAGTTTTTCCGTATCATCTAATTCTGCAATTTCTGCTTCAATCGCAGCGCATACGGCTACAACACTTGCATTTTCATTTTCAGCAATTTTTTTCACTTGTTCCAAGTAAGGGTTATCAGTAAAACCATCTTCAGCTACATTCGCAATGTACAAGGTAGGTTTGGAAGTTAATAATTGCATTTGTTTCAAGCGCAACTTGTCTTCTGTACTTAATGATAGATTACGCACGGGGTTGCCTTGATTAAGATGTTCTTTCGCACGCTCCAATAAAGAAAGTTCGGCTTGAGCTGATTTATCACCACTTTTTGCTTGTTTTTGCACGCGCAAAATAGAACGAGTAACGGATTCAAGATCTGCGAGCGCAAGTTCAGTATTGATCACGTCAATATCATCTTGCGGCGAAATTTTTCCAGATACGTGTACGACATCGGTGTTTTCAAAACAGCGAACGACATGCGCGATAGCATCGGTTTCGCGAATATTCGCTAAAAATTTATTTCCTAAACCTTCACCTTGCGATGCACCTTTGACAAGACCTGCGATATCGACGAATTCCATCGTCGTGGGCAAAATGCGTTGCGGTTTCACAATCGTGGCCAGCATTTCCAGGCGGGGATCAGGAACGGGTACCACACCCACATTGGGTTCAATCGTGCAAAAAGGATAGTTTGAGGCATCCACGCCCGCTTTGGTCAAACAGTTAAACAAAGTCGATTTGCCCACATTGGGCAAGCCGACAATACCGCATTTAATACCCATGTTATTTCTCTCTTGTGTGTAGTTCTTGCATTGCTTTTTGGAATTGTCCACTCAATAAATTGGGTAGCGCGCGTTGGGCGTCGTGTAATGCCGCATCAATTAGTTCGCGTTCTGATTTTTTTGGTGGCTTTAATACATAATCGATCACTTCTTTGCTATTGCCTGGATGACCCACACCAATGCGTAGACGATGAAATTGATTGGTATTGAGATGGCTGATAATATCGCGTAATCCATTATGTCCACCATGCCCACCATCAAATTTCAGACGAACATCGCCAACGGGTAAATCAATTTCATCATGTGCGATTAAAATGGCTTCCGGTGGGATTTTATAATAATTCGCCAGCGCACCAACGGATTGGCCGCTTAAATTCATGTATGTGGCTGGGATTAAGAGGTGAACATCATGCCCTTCTAAACGGGCGGTGGTGTGTAAACCGTGCAATTTGGCTTCGTGCCGCAAGGTTGCATGTGCAGCGTGGACGAGTCCCAGAACGAACCAGGCACCAGCATTGTGTCGGGTAGATTCATAATCTGCCCCAGGATTACCAAGGCCAACGATGAGTTGAATTCCCGACGACAATGCCGCACCTCACTTAAAAATCGATTATTCTTTGCCTTTTTCTGCTTCGGCAGCTTCAGTACCGCCTTCCGCACCTTCAGCAGCAGTTGCTGCTTCCGCTGTTGCAGTTTCTTCTGCAGCAACTTCAACAACTTCTTCTTCAATGATACGTGGAATATGGATAGAAACAACGGATTGATCATGTCCTTCAGCGCCGTGTGCGAAGGCAACTAACTCAACACCTTTTGGTAATTTGAGTTCGCTTAAGTGAACGGATTGATCAAGCATTAAATTAGAAACATCGACTTCAATGAATTCTGGCAAATCAGCTGGTAAACAAGATACTTGCACATCGGTCATTTGATGCGAGAATACACCGCCTTCTTTTAGGCCTGGTGCATCTTCTTCGCCCAAAAAGTGCAAAGGAACATGCATTTGCAGTTTTTGGTCAGCACGAATACGCAGGAAATCAACATGCGTAATACGCGGTTTTGCTGGGTGACGTTGCACGTCTTTTAAGATCACTTTCTCATTTTTTTTACCCACTTTCAGGGTCAAAATATGCGAATAAAATGCTTCATGTGAAAGTGCATGCAGCGTTTTATTGTGATCTAGAGTCAAAGCGACAGATTGTTCACCTGCGCCATAAACAACAGCGGGAACTTTATCTGCGTGTCGTAGGCGGCGGCTCGCACCTTTCCCCACATCTCCACGAACTTCAGCTTCCAGTTCGAATTTGATATTAGCCATGGTACTTCTCCAAAAATAATAATAACTAACCCTTTCTTGCGACCAGAAAGGGGACGGCGAATTATACCTGAATTTGGGGGAGAAGCTAGTACAACAACATTGTATTAGAGATTTACACCCTCATCCCCGGCCCTTCTCCCAACGGCGTTGGGATAAGGGACGGGGGTGAGGGGATGTTTTAATGAATAAACATCCGGCTCCAT
>CAYRUP010000088.1:7506-7976 GCA_964427485.1 uncultured Coxiellaceae bacterium
CCCATTAAAAAACAATTTTTATTTTTTTTTAACCCCCCCACCCGGGCCCTTTCTCCCCCGGGGTTTGGTATATGGGCCGGGGATGAGGGGATGTTTTAATCAATAAACATCCGACTCAATGACCCCGCGCCGCTGATGCGTCGAATGGCTTCGGCGATCATGTGGCTCAAGGTAATGGAACGAATCCGTTTGCATTCTCGAGCCTCTGGACTTAAAGGAATGGTATCCGTTACGATAATTTCATCCATGGCTGAGGATTGAATATTTTGGATGGCTTTGCCTGATAAAACAGGGTGGGTGACATAGGCCACCACTTTTGCCGCACCATGTTCTTTTAAAGCATCTACCGCTTTGCATAATGTGCCTGCGGTATCGGCAATGTCATCCACAATAATACACTCACGATCCCGTACGTCACCGATAATATGCATCACTTGTGCTTCATTCGGCTGTGAACGACGTTTATCAAT
>CAYRUP010000089.1:0-7929 GCA_964427485.1 uncultured Coxiellaceae bacterium
CGCGGCCGATCCTTCGCTGCGCTCAGGATGACATATTTAAATATACCTCGATTCTGTCAATTTTACGCCTGCATTCAGGATTTCTCTCATTGCATTTGCCACATCACCTGCTTTCAATTCAACGCCGCGACAACCATCCTCAATGATATGTATCGTAAAATTAAATTGCATAGCATCCAGGCAAGAGTATTTAACACAATAATCGGTAGCTAATCCCATAATATAAATATCCGTCACGCCTTCTTCATACAAATAATCGGAAAGTCCGGTTGCACGTAAATGTTCATTATCAAAAAAAGCGCTGTAACTATCGATAAATCGATCGGTTCCTTTGTGAAAAATATGTTGGATCCTGGTCGTATCTAATTTCGGATGGAATTCAGCACCTGGGGTATTTTGTACACAATGATCAGGCCATAAAACTTGATTGATTCCATGCACTTTAATGACATCACCCACTTTTCGGTTGGGGTGATTGGACGCAAAACTCATGTGTTCTCGTGGATGCCAATCTTTAGTTGCAACAACCAAATCAAAATGCGGCTGAAGCTCATTTGCTACAGTAATCACCGCATCACCATCGGGGACTGCTAAATTTCCACCCTGACAAAAATCATTCTGTAAATCCACTAAAAGTAATGCATTTTTTTTCATTGCCCAATTTCCCATATTTCCCAGGACACCATAAAGTTGTATCATACTTTGTTTAGTCATCAAACTACATTGGATTATGAATACAATAATTAACCTCACATACTTGGGACAAATCAGCGTTTCGGGACCGGATGCAAAAAAATTTTTACAAGGACAATTAACTTGTCATCTTGATGAGATCACCCCCGTGCAATCACGCTTGGGTGCTCACTGCAATCCACAAGGTCGAGTGATTAGCCTATTTCGTCTATTTACCTTTTTTGATAATTATTACCTGCAAATGCCACGCGAATTAATTCCAATTGCGCTAAAAGCGCTGCAAAAATATGCCGTTTTTTTTAAAGTTAAATTAAATGATGCGAGCGATGAATTGTCATCGGTGGGTTATATAGGCGATACATTACCTGAAATGCCATCTGAAAATGATGCACAAATAACCCAAAATGAATGGGTAGGCATTAAAGTACCTGGCTCTCCTGCGCGTTATCTTTATATTGGTAAACCAGCTGATATTGAATTCCTCCAAAGCAAATTCAAAGCTAGCAGTGAGCATGAATGGAAAATGCAGGATATCGCAAGTGGCATTCCCACCATTTATCCTGAAACATCCGAACAATTTTTACCGCATGAAATTGATTTACCTAAGCTGAATGCAATTAATTTCAATAAAGGCTGTTATACCGGCCAGGAAATCATTGCGCGCATGCAATACCGCGGTAAATTGAAAAAACATTTGTATCAAACGCGTATTCAGACAGAGCTACTTTTAGCGCGCGGTCATGATATTTTTTTAGATAATAAAAGCTGTGGCAGCATCGTTGACTTCGTTCAAATAGATTATAATAACTATGCAATACTCGTGATTGCCGAAAAATCCGATGTCGCAACTGGGAAAGGTTTATAATGAAAAAACTACGAATTGCAATTGCTCAACTTAACCTGACTGTCGGCGATATTCAGGGTAATTTAATTAAATTAATTAATGCCGCAAAATCGGCGCGCGACACCTTAAAAGCAGAAATGGTTGTATTTCCCGAATTAAGCATTACCGGTTATCCACCCGAAGATTTACTGCTGCGCAAAGCATTTATTGACGCAGCAAATGAAGCATTAAACACCTTCAAAAATGAAGTGCATGGTATTTATTGCGTTGTAGGTCATCCACACGCGACATCGCAAGGATTATTTAATTCCTGTTCGGTTATTTATAATGGCACCATTCTGGGTCGTTATGCCAAACAACATTTACCTAATTATGGTGTATTTGATGAATGCCGTTATTTCACACCGGGTAATTCACCTTGTGTCATTCCCATTAATGGGACCTCGGTCGGCATCGTGATTTGCGAAGATGTATGGCATGCAGCACCTACCCAACAAATTGCAAATCATGGCGCGCGTGTCTTAATTGCACCGAATGCCTCGCCTTTTGAAATTGACAAACATGAACAACGTCATCTCACTTTGGCAAAACGTGCTAAAGCCGCGAATATTCCCATCGTGTATGTCAACTGCGTCGGTGGACAAGATGAATTATTGTTTGACGGTGGTTCTATGGCCATCGATCAAGAAGGAAAAATTTGCCAATTTGCGGGATTTTGTAACGAGACATTATTGCCAGTTGATATTGAAATCACGAGCACGCAAACGACGATTAATCCTGCTAATTTTATCATTCCGAGTATTGAACAACGTGTATATGACGCGCTGGTATTAGGTGTGAAAGATTATGTGCAAAAAAATAATTTTCCCGGCGTACTCGTGGGTGTTTCGGGCGGAATTGATTCTGCATTAACGCTTGCCATTGCCGTTGATGCATTAGGTCGAGATCGTGTCCATGCCGTTCTCATGCCATCACGTTTCACAGCTCCGATGAGCATGGAAGATGGAATCGCGCTCACAAAAAATCTCGGCGTTTCGCATGAAATTATTTCGATTGAACCCAGTTTCAATAGTTTTTTAGAAAGTTTATCCCCCCTTTTCCGCGACAAAAAACCCGATATCACGGAAGAAAATATTCAGTCGCGTTGCCGCGGCGTTCTCTTGATGGCCATTTCTAATAAAACAGGCGATATCGTATTAACCACAGGAAATCACAGTGAAATGGCAGTAGGTTATTCTACATTGTATGGTGATATGGCAGGTGGTTTTGCAGTTTTGAAAGATGTGCCAAAAACCTTAGTCTATCGCTTGGCGGAACTTCGCAATCAAGTCAGCCCGGTGATTCCGCTCCGTACCATTGATCGTCCGCCGACTGCAGAACTTGCGCCCGATCAAAAGGATGAGGATTGTTTGCCACCCTACCCTATTCTCGATAAAATTATCGAGCTTTATCTCAATCAAGAACAAAGCATCGAAAATATTGTCGAACAAGGTTTCGATCCAGCCATGGTAGACAAAGTAGTTAACTTGATTAAGAAAAGTGAATACAAACGTCGGCAAGCACCGGTCGGTGTGCGCATCAATCATAAAGCATTTGGTCGTGATCGTCGTTACCCTATCACCTCGGGTTTTAAAGGTTAATCATGCATCTATTACTTATAGGTATTTTACTTGGAATGGGCGCTGCTATTCCGATTGGGCCGGTTAACCTTGAAATCATTCGTCGTAACCTGCGTTTCGGTACGCCTTATGGCATAGTCACTGGACTTGGGGCATGTGGTGCTGATATTACGTATCTTGTTTTACTGTGTTTAGGCGCATTGGTTTTATTACAATATCCTGATGTATTGCGCGTGTTTGGATTAGCGGGTTCTCTGATTTTAGCCTGGTTTGCAATCGGCGCATTTCGTTCCAAACCCATTACTGAAGGAGTAGATAAAAGTCTTATGCCTTCACTTTTTCGCTATGGCATTGAAGGTTACGCGATTACCATGATTAATCCCTACACGGTTTTATTCTGGGCTTCTGTTAGCTCGCAAATTTCTTTAAATGCGCTTTCCAATTCCAATGCGCTCATATTGGCTGGCACTGGCGTTATCATTGGGACAGTGAGCTGGGTTTTATTTTTAAATGGCTTGATTCATTTCACCCGCCACAAACTAACACCTACTGCAATTAAATGGTTAAATTATACAGGCGGGATGATTTTGCTGGGGTTTGCGTTGCTGGGGATGGTGAAAGTGGTTTGGGGTTGAGACCCTCACCCTAAGAGAGCTCCCTTCTCCCAGCGCATATGCGCTGGGAGAAGGGCCGGGGATGAGGGTATTAACTATCGCAATGCCTCTTTCACATACCCCGGATAATTATATTGCAACACTTGCATTGCCTCACTCTCATTTTGCGTAAGATGCAATGCGCGATATGACTTAGCCATAATCACCAGCGCTTCAGGCACGGCCGGTGCGCCTTGGTATTTTTGCACAACAAGATTGGCGCGATCCGCTGCGGCAACATAAGCTTCACGACTATAGTAATATTGTGCTATTTCCAACTCATGATTAGCTAATATATTTCTTAGATACACCATATATTGATGCGCAGAAGGAGCATAATAACTATTCGGGTACGTATGAGTCACTTCCGCAAAGTCAGCAAACGATTTTTTGATTTGCCCTAAATCGCGTGTTGCTAAATCCACTGCAAATAGCCGCTCAAAAAGTCCTAGATTTTGATAATAATTAGATAGCCCACGCATGTAGTAGGCATAATCGACATGAGGATTGGTTGGATGCGCATGGATAAAACGATCTGCCGCCGATTCTGCAGATGCATAATCGCTAGACATGTAATACGCATAAATAATATGTAGCTGCGCTATTTCAGTGTTATGTTCGTAAGGATATTGGACATCCAATGCTTCAAAGCGTTTTACGGCTTCCGAATAATTTTTACCGCGCAGCTCAGCTTCACCTTTTTGAAAAATTTGCTCCGCCGATTCGCCCTTGTAAGCTTCAGCAGGATCTGTGGTTGATGAACAAGCCGCTAAAAACAATGAACAAGATAATCCCGTCGTAATAAGCAGTGATTTTGTTACAAATTTCATAATATAAAGATCCAATTTCGAAATTTTTTAAACAATGTGGCGTGCATTGTAAACGAATTTTTGTCATCATTCACGCTATAAAAACGAGTACTGTGCAATGACTGATAAAATACAACTGACCCTCATTATCCCTGATAACTTGGGTGGAACAAGACTTGACCAAGCCTTAGCAAAACTATTGCCGGACTTTTCTCGCACGCAAATTCAGGAATGGATCAAGAGCGCTCTGATTACTGTCGATAACAAGCATCTCAAAGCCAAAGATATTGTGATTGGCGGAGAAGAAATCATTATTAATGCCACACGCAAAGTGCAGCCCATATGGGAAGCACAACCCATCAAGCTGGATGTTATTTATGAGGATGCAGCACTTCTTGTCATTAATAAACCGGTTGGCATGGTGGTTCATCCCGCGGCTGGAAATTTGGAAAACACGCTGCTTAATGCTCTGTTGCATCATATTCCTGATTTATTTAATTTGCCGCGGGCGGGTATTATTCATCGTTTAGATAAAGATACCTCAGGCCTTTTGGTCATTGCCAAAACCCATACTGCGTTAATGCAGCTATCGGCGCAAATGAAAGCCCGCTCCATTTCACGGATTTATCAAGCTGTGGTCAATGGGATTTTATTAAGCGGTGGTACAGTGAATGAGCCCATTGGCCGACACCCTACTCAGCGTAAACGCATGACGGTCATTGAAACGGGTAAACCCGCGGTAACCCATTATCGATTAATAGAAAAATACCGTGATCACACCCGAATTAAAGTTCAACTCGAAACAGGTCGTACCCATCAGATTCGCGTGCATATGACACATATTCGACATCCCTTGTTAGGTGATCCCATTTATGGCGGACGGTTGCAACTTCCACGCGGCGCATCCCCTGAATTAATTGAAAAGCTGCGTCAATTCAAGCGACAGGCTTTGCATGCGTCAGAGTTAGGTTTGATTCATCCCATCACGCAAAAAGAAATGCGTTGGCAAGCTCCGTTACCTGAAGATATGCAAGACTTAATTAAAGTATTGCGTCTGGATGCAAAATTATCTCTGGATGAGGATTTAGAATGAACCATGTGATGACGCCTGATTGGCCAGCTCCCGCACACATTAAAGCTTGTACGACGTTACGATCAGGTGGATTCAGCCTTGAGCCCGCGTTATTAAAAAAAACGCTCGCATTGCCTGAAGAACCCATCCGGCTCAGGCAAACCCACAGTACGATTGCTCTACCTGCCACGCCAGAAAATAGCGGCAAAGAGGGAGACGCAACCTACACCCAAATACCCAAACGTGTTTGTTTTATCAGGACAGCCGATTGTTTGCCGATTTTACTTTGTAATCGCAATGGAACAATGGTTGCAGCCATCCATGCGGGTTGGCGTGGACTTGCCGATGGCATCATTGAAAGCACGCTTGCTGCTATGAACTTACCTGGCAAAGACATCATCGCTTGGTTTGGTCCTGCGATTGGACCCAACGTATTTGAAGTAGGAGAAGAAGTCCGCGAACGCTTTCTTAACGCCCAAAGCGACGCCACCCAGGCCTTCATTCCTTCGCCTAATGCACGTTGGCTTGCCAATATTTATGCTTTGGCACGTTTACGTTTAGAGCGCCAAGGTGTCATTGATATTTATGGCGGGCAATATTGCACCTTTTCAGACAAGGAATTGTTTTGCTCTTATCGACGTGATGGCAATCAAACAGGTCACATGGCTAGCCTGATTTATATCGACGCTGATTAAAGTGTGTTATATACTTTTGAAAGTTACTTTTTAGAGGAATTAGAGATGAACAAAATAATTCGTAAAACCCTCTCCCTTCTTCTTATTAGCTGGTTTGTCAGCACTGTAAGTTTCGCAGGAACCCCGCCTAATACGAGTCTCGCACCGATGCTGCAGAAAATTTTGCCATCGGTTGTCAATATTCGCGCACAAATCAAAATTACCGATTTAAACACTTTAAGTCGATTGCAAAAAAGTCAACAACAGAATGATCAGAACGCACCGATTCCCGATAAGTTTTTATCCGTGGGTTCTGGGGTTATCGTCAATGCTGATAAAGGTTATATCTTAACAAATGCCCATGTGGTGGAAGATGCAGAAACTGTCGTTGTCACTTTGGGTGATGGTCATCATTATACAGCTAAAACAATTGGTCTCGACAAACCCTCTGATATTGCTTTATTGCAAATACAGGCAAAAAATCTTATTCCTATTACGATGGGTGATTCGGCTGGTTTAAAAGTCGGTGATGTCGTGGCTGCCATTGGTAATCCTTTCGGATTAAATCAAAGCGTCACATCCGGTATCATCAGCGCACTGGGACGCAATACATTAGGAATTGAAAACTATGAAAACTTTATTCAAATCGATGCCTCCATCAACCCAGGTAACTCAGGTGGTGCATTGGTTAACACCGAAGGCCAATTGATTGGAATAAATACTGCCATTCTAGCTCCCGATCGTGGCAGCATTGGAATTGGTTTCGCGATACCTTCTAATATGGCAAAAAGTGTGATGCAACAATTAATCGAATACGGCAATGTTCGCCGTGGAACGCTTGGTATTGGTGCACAAGATATTACACCCGATTTGGCTACTGCCTTTAATCTCAGTACTTCAAAAGGCGCTGCGGTCACGCAGGTCATGACAAATTCCCCTGCTGAAAAAGCCGGCTTACAAGTTGGAGATGTCATCACATCAGTTAATGGCTCTGAAATTAAAAATGCCAATGATGTCGTCAACGAAGTTGGGTTTATTCGTGTGGATTCAAAAGCAAATATTGCAATTTTACGAAAAGATAAAACGTTAAATCTGACCGCAACCTTAACTGATCCGAAAAAACGCGAAGAAACCATTGCAGCAATGGATCCTTTCTTATATGGCGTTAGTTTGAAAGATTTCAGTTTGTTGAGTCCAATTCATGGGGATGTAAAAGGTGTACTGGTTGTGACTGTTCAGGAAGATACGAATGCCTGGCAATCTGATATGCGTCCTGGCGATGTGATCACATCCGCTAACCAACAAAAAATTACATCCATTGATGATTTGAAAAAAGTTGCAGCGAGCGCGAAAGAGACTCTTTTATTAAATGTATTAAGAGGACCTGGGGCGGTATTTTTAGTGATAAGTAAACAGTCTTAATGACGGGCACTGGGCGTGCTGAGGTATCTCCACGAATTTTAATAAATTGCGCTTAAAAAGCCTTCCCAGCAGGGGAAGGTGCCCAACGGGCATAGGCGTCAAGCTAAGGAACAAATGTCATCCTGAGCGCAGCGAAGGATCGC
>CAYRUP010000090.1:0-7790 GCA_964427485.1 uncultured Coxiellaceae bacterium
GCGAAGGATCACCAAATTATAATAAGGCGATCCTTCGCTGCGCTCAGGATGACATATACCCGCAATGCAATTTAATGGAGTACTCGCTCACGAAATGTTATCCTACCGCCCATCAAATTTCGACCCGAGAGTAAAAAATGGTTAACCCCTATTTAAGTATTGTAGTGCCCGTTTATAATGAGGCAGATAACCTCGAAAAGCTTTATTCACGCCTCGTTAGCGTTTTGGATCAGTATGGGAAAGCGTATGAAATTGTCTGGGTGAATGATGGCAGCCGCGATCGTTCGGAGGCGATTTTGAATGATTTTTACAAAAAACGGCCTGACACGAATTGCATCGTGCATTTTAATGGTAATTTTGGTCAACATATGGCGATTACCGCGGGTTTTGAACATGCGCGCGGTGACATTATCGTGACATTAGATGCGGATTTGCAAAACCCACCAGAAGAAATTCCGAAGTTAATTGCCGCGATTGAGGCGGGTCATGATTATGTGGGCAGTATCCGCAAAAATAGACAAGACAGTTGGTTTCGACGCTATGCCTCACGCTTAAATAATTCCATTCGTGCTCGCATCACGGGCATTGTGATGACAGACCAGGGCTGTATGTTGCGTGCTTATAAACGGCATGTGGTTGATGCAGTGGTTTCGAGTAGAGAATCCAGTATTTATATTCCTGCGCTCGCTTACAGTTATGCCAGTAATCCAACTGAAATTGAAGTCGATCATAGTGCACGGCAAGCCGGCACATCGAAATATAATTTATATAAACTGTTACGTCTGAATTTCGATTTAATGACGGGTTTTTCGCTGGTGCCGTTACAAATGTTCACACTCTTTGGCATCATCGTGTCAATGTTCAGCACGGTTTTTGTGGTTTATTTGTTTATCCGACGTATTTTCATCGGTCCTGAAGCCGAAGGTATGTTTACCTTATTTGCCATCGTGTATTTTTTATTTGGTGTTACTTTGATGGGATTAGGTATCGTCGGTGAATATATCGGCCGTATTTATAAAGATGTGCGGCAACGTCCTTTTTTCATTGTGCGTGAAATTATTGGAAAAAAAGATGAATAAGCCAGCAAAACAAATCGCAATTAAAATTGATGTGGACACGGATCGCGGCACCCGGATTGGCGTGCCCAATTTATTAAAATTATTTGCTGAATTAAATATTCCCGCGACATTTTTATTTTCACTGGGTCCCGATAATACAGGTCGTGCCATTAAACGAATTTTTCGTCCGGGATTTTTAAAAAAAGTGAGCCGCAGCAGTGTTGTGAGTATTTATGGCATCCGTACGCTTTTGAATGGTACGTTGCTGCCAGGCCCGCACATTGGCAAACGCAATCAAAAAATGATGTTGGAAGCCTATCAAGCGGGGCATGAAGTAGGTATTCATTGCTATGATCACATTCGTTGGCAAGATGGTTTGGCGAAGATGACTCAAGATGAAGTATTTGCTGAGTTTGAAAAAGCACGTTTTGAATTTCAACGCATATTTGGTTTTCCGGCCAAAACGGCAGGTGCTGCAGGTTGGCAAGCCAATGCACTCAGTTTGAGAGCTTATGATGCGGCGCATTTATTTTATGCGAGTGATGCGCGTGGTACTTATCCGTTTTATCCACGCATAGGTGAAACGATTTTTAAAACATTACAAATTCCCACAAATTTACCGACTTTAGATGAGTTATTGGGACGTCCAGAATATCCAATGGAAACATTAACAGATTTTTATTTAAATCGTCTGGTTGACACGATGACAAATACCTTCACGACGCATGCTGAAATTGAAGGGATGAAATATTTTTCGTGGTTTAAAGATTTTTTATTAAAAGCAAAAGCACAAAACATTCAATTTGTAAAAGGAGAAGACATTGCAATACAAGTATTAAAAAATCCCTCTGCTATTTCAGTGTGTGAATTAATCCAAGGCGAAGTCGATGGTCGTAGCGGTACGCTGGCAGTACAAAATTCAAGGTAAATAATAATATGAAACTTTTTTTATTTCTCGGTTCACGTCGCGGTTATGCCGTGCTTAAAAAATTAATTGCAGCAAAAGCGGATATTTGCGGCATTTTATGTTTAGTCGAAGATCCACATGAAGAACAATATCATCCAAAAGTGAGTGCGCTTGCCAAAGAACATGCGATTCCTTTATTTTATTCAACCGATGTTAAACCCTCTGAATACAGCAAAGTTTTGCAGGAAATAAAACCGGATATTGCGTTCGTGATTGGTTGGCGTTATGTGATCAGCAAAGCCGCTTATGAAATTCCGCCGAAAGGCACGCTGATCATCCATGATTCTCTGTTGCCTAAATATCGTGGTTTTGCGCCAATGAATTGGGCGATGATCAATGGTGAAAAAACAACGGGTGTTACATTGTTTCATATTGCAGAAGGTGTTGATTGCGGTCCCATCGTCGATCAATTGGCGACTGAAATTACTTTAGAAGACACAGCAAAAACGTTGGATGAAAAAATCCTAACATTATACGAAGAAATTATTATAAAAAATTTACCCGCTTTGGTGGAAGGAAAAGTCAAAGCCACGCCTCAAAATGAAGCATTGGCAACGTATACTTGCAAGCGCACGCCCGAGGATGGTGAAATTAATTGGCAACAAACCGCCGTGCAAATTTATAATTTTATTCGTGCACTCACTCATCCATTTCCCGGCGCTTACACGACATTGCGCGGCAGAAGAGTTTTGATATGGAGTGCTGAATTGCCCGCGCGTAATGACATTTATGTGGGTAATGTGCCTGGACGCATCATTGGCAAACGTGACGGCAGGATCGAGGTTTTAACCGGGAATGGGATATTGCGGTTGAGTCGATTGCAATTTATGGATGAAGAAGAGAAGGAGGGTGGGGAGATTGCGGTGAGTGTGAAGGATACGTTTGGGAAATAGACCCTCATCCCCGGCCACCGTAAATTTGGTGGATTACGATGCAAAAAACGCATCTAATCCACCCTACTTTGATTAAAATTCATGGGGATAACTTAGCACGACGTGGCGTGTCCAACGACTCATCTTGTTTTTTTTCTTTATATTCTTTCAATTTTTCAGTTATAAAAAAACCTGCTCCATAAGAAAAACTGCGGTGCGCCATGCGCCCTAGTGCGCCGCGGGCGATTTTTTTAAGCGGATATTTTTTAAAAAACGTACCGATCGATAATCGAGTGGGTTCGCTGGTATTTTTGAATATATGGGTTTGTAAATTGACTGCAGGCATAATAAATGGCTGCGCTAACGCAGCACCGACAACGGCGGATAGAGTTTTTATCGTCGAATTACTTGTATTCTCCGGACAATAAGGCCTGATTAAAGCTTCCGTTCCATAAATGCCTCCATAAGTAAAAATGGAAGACCAAAATCCACGCGCAAACGTGATGCCAAAAGCACGTCCAAAATCAGGCGTAAGAATATTTTTGATATTGAAAATATTAAATGGCTTTACACTCTGCATATTTTCGCTAGTAAAATACTTAACTTTATTCCATTCTCCTGACGTTGTAAAAATAGCATCTAGTGGTGTGCTAATTAAGGTAATTAAAGCCGCTTTCTGAAAGGGGGTATAATCAGGATGCGTATTTTCAACATAACTAATCACACCCAAATTCGAAAAAGATTTTCCGAATGTTTGTAGGAACCCTGCTTTTTTAAAACAATGTGTTTGTAATTGATAAAGCGTTTTAGGTTTAGTATTGGCGCGAAAAAGTTCGAAATAAGATTTTGTATTATTAGCATCTGAAAAATCATAATAAACTTTTTCAAGAGGCCAAGCGATAAAACGCACCGCTATTCCAGAAAAAGTTCCTTCAAGAAACGAGGTAGCCATGAGTTTGTAATGAGTTGCTTTATCTTTATTTTCTGAAGTCATGTAGTCATCCTTAACTTACGACTGAAGGATGATACACATCCATTAACTCAAGTTCAATTGACTTATTTAACCGGATAAGCTTCCAACACCCGAAATAAATTGTCGTACAAATTATTTGGACTCCATGCATACCAACCATCCGCATCGGCATCTTGTACTGCTTGAATTTGTGCATAGATGTACTTCAATTTTTTTTCACGTGCGAGAGGATAATGATAGTTTGAGAGTTCAATGTAAGGATAAAGTTTTACCGGGAGTTTATCATTAAATTGTTCGCGTATAGACATGAGCGAGTCATATACGGTTTTGTAAGGAGTCGCAAAATGGACTGGGAATGGTTGATAATGCGATGGATAAACCATAGGGCAAAGTCCATCAATCGTACTGGAAAAAAGTTTGATGTTTTGGCCAATATGTTTTTCTTCACCATAGCTTGAGATACCAAACACATCGATTTGCAAAGGTATCTTTTGAAGGGCGAGCCGCTCTTTGAATAATTTAATGATGTTATGGATGGTAATAGCATGTTGTGATGAAGCCGCTTGTTTCGTGTTATAGCGAATATAATCCAATTGAATTTCTTTGGCACCATATCCAAGCGCTGCATTGACGAGTTTGTATTTTTTTTCTCGATAAGCTTCTGATGCAACTTGTTCCGGCGAACCACCGCCTGGAAACATAGTAATGCGTGCGACATAACGAATACCGCTCTTATTCACTAACGCAATATTTTGTTGATAACGTTTAGAGGGAATGTCCATATCGACGACAAAAGTATTAATGCCCGAGGCTTTCGCGTGTTTTATAAGATAAGTGATATAGGCCGTATCTTCGAGCGTGGTTTGTGAAATGTAAATTCCTTTGACCATGTCAGCATTTACGGAATTCGTGAAAAGAAGAAATGCGCATAGCGAGAATCCAACTCGAAGTCCCAAATTACCCAGGTTCATCTTCATGATGGCACCTCACTTTTTTATGTTTGTTTTATTATAATTGTACCGCATAAAAAAAAAGATGCTTATGGTATACTATTTAGAATACGGTTGCCGAAAATGGCCGTACCAATTCGTACTATCGTGGCTCCTTCTGCAATCGCTGCTTCCATATCGTGTGACATTCCCATCGATAATGTATCTATTTTGTAACCTTCCTGCTGTAACACGTCAAAAATTATACGCAACTTATGCAATTCAGCCCGTTGTTCCGCGAAAGAATTTCTTTCTTTGGGTATCGTCATTAATCCGCGTAGGCTTAAACGCGGTTGTTCTCTACAAAATTGGGCAAGCGAGAATACCTCATCGGGGTGGACTCCCGACTTGGTTTGTTCGTCACTGACATTGACTTCAAGGCAAATATTAAGCGGGGGCAAATGAGGGGGGCGTTGGTCATTTAAGCGTTTAGCAATTTTAATATCGCCTACACTATGCACCCAAGTAAAATGTTCAGCCATTTTTTTCGTTTTATTACTTTGTATCGAACCAATAAAATGCCACTCTAAATCTTCGGTGGTTAACGCAGCCATTTTTTCTAATGCTTCTTGCAAATAATTTTCTCCAAATTGCGTTTGGCCTGCGAGAATGGCTTGTTGTATTTTTTCAATAGAATGGTTTTTGCTAGCGGCTAAAAGTGTAACGGAGTTGGGTTTTCTTTGGTAACGAATTTCGTATTCGTGGATTTTATTTTTTAATTCGCGAATATTTTTTTGGATGTCAGTTGTCATGGTGTACTCATCGTGGATATGTCATCCTGAGTGTAACGAAGGATCGCCAAGTTATCATTTAGCGATCCTTCGCTACGCTCAGGATGACAACTAGGGTGATTAACCCATCACCGGCCCCGCATTATGGATTACATCACTCACGTCAAATTTTTTAAAGTTTTCAATGAATTTATTCATCAATTCTTTTGCATATTTGTCATGCGCATTTTTATCAGCCCAAGAATCACGTGGATTTAAAACACGGCCATCCACACCCGGAACATCTGTTGGAATTGCAAGATTAAAGCCAGGCAATTGCTGATACTCTGCATGACGTAAATCGCCATTCACAATGGCGCTGACAATCGCGCGTGTCGCGGGTATTGAAAAACGCTGGCCACCTTCGCCATACGCTCCGCCCGTCCAACCCGTGTTAACCAAATAAACCTCTGCATTGGAGTTATCAAGTCGTTTCATTAATAAATCAGCGTACACACGCGCAGGACGCGGGAAAAAAGGCGCGCCAAAACAGGTACTGAAAGTTTGTTTAATACCTTTACCTTGGCCTACTTCCGTGCTGCCCACCAGTGCAGTGTAGCCGCTTAAAAAATAATATGCGGCTTGTTCTTTTGAAAGACGCGCAACGGGTGGAAGTACGCCATATAAATCACATGTCAAAAACAAAACGGCGGTGGGTTGGTTCGCTTTATTTTCTTCTACACGCAAGGGGATATGTTCACGCGGATAAGCTGCACGCGTATTTTCCGTTAAACTGGAATCGGCATAATTGGGTTCTTGAGTTTTGGGATCAAGCACGACATTTTCCATAATCGCGGTGTGTCGAATCGCATCCCAAATGACGGGTTCACGTTCTTTTGACAAATCAATGCATTTTGCATAACAACCGCCTTCGAAGTTGAACACAGAGTCAGCGCTCCAGCCGTGTTCATCATCGCCAATCAAATAACGTTCCGGATCAGCAGACAAAGTAGTTTTGCCTGTGCCAGACAATCCAAAAAACAATGCAGTATTGCCATCTTTGCCAACATTTGCGGCACAATGCATAGGCAAAACTTCATATTGCGGTAAAATGAAATTTAAAACGGAAAACATCGCTTTTTTCATTTCGCCCGCATAATACGTTCCACAAATTAAAATTTTTCGTGCTGAAAAATTTAAAATAACGGCAGCGTCACTGTTTACACCATCACGTGCCGGTTCTGTTTTGAAACCGGGTACACATAAGAGATTCCATTGACCTGTTTGATCGGAGGTGATGGAGGGTTCAGGGCGAATAAAAAGATCACGGGTAAATAAGGTATGCCAGGCTAATTCAGTCGAAACTTTGACAGTCAATGTATGTCTTGCATCAGCACCCACTTGTAAATAAGAAACAAATGCGCAGTCTTTTTGTTGCAGATAATTTTCCGCAAGTTGCCATAAGGAATTAAAAGTTTCTGTGCTAATAGGTTGGTTGATGGTGTTCCAATCAACGGCATTTTCAGTCATTTCATCTTTAACGATAAAACGATCTTTGGGGGAGCGGCCGGTGCGGGGACCGGTTGTTACGTTTAATGCTTGATTAGCGGCCAGGACGCCTTCTTTGCGAGTAAGGGCCAGGTCGACTAATTCGGAGGCTGATAAATTGGTATAAACTTTCCGTTTGGCTGCTTTTTCAACTTGCGTCATCATCTATTTTCTCCTAGCTTTTTAGCCTCAATCTTAAGAAGCAGTATTGTACTCCAAAGTCCATTCATTTCACTACGTTTTGCTTGACTATTTTATGGACGCGAGGAAAATTAAGTTCTTTTTTAGGGTGTGAATCGATGACCGAGTTGGACCAGCTAATTTCAGCGGCTTACATAAGCCAGGGTAAACAAGAAGACGTGAATAAAGTTTATATCGCCATGTTGCGTTCGCTACTTTTTTTACCCATAAAAAAAGACCCATCACCCGACGCTGAAGAGCCCTTTCGCCCCTTATCTGCGAAGTTTGATAATCATTATTTCATGCTGACATTCGATACCTTGGAACGTTTGACAGCCTGGGCGGGAGATCAATTCACGAAAATTGATTACGTCGAAATTTCTGGACGCGATTTTATTGCGGGCATCAATAATGATGTTTATCTGGTCCTTAATGCGGGATACGATTTTTATAAAGAATTTTCTCCGTATGAAATCAAGCAATTGAAAAAAAT
>CAYRUP010000091.1:0-7667 GCA_964427485.1 uncultured Coxiellaceae bacterium
GAATGTTATTCTAGACCCTGGATTGGCTTTTGGCACAGGCACCCATCCCACAACAGCCCTTTGTCTAAAATGGCTAGATCAACATATCACTCATCAAGAGCTGGTCATTGATTATGGTTGTGGATCGGGAATTCTTGGGCTAGCCGCCCTGAAACTCGGTGCCAAACACGTCATTGCGGTGGATAATGATCCACAGGCTTTAGAAGCCAGCCAAAAAAATGCCGGGCGTAATCCGGATATTGCCTCAAAATTAACAACTTCACCTCCTGATTTGCTTAATGAACTACCCCAGCCTGCGGATATTTTGATAGCTAACATATTGGCTCTCCCCCTCATTGAGCTTGCGCCGCGTTTTGCCAAATTAACGGGCCCAGGCAGCTCTATCCTGCTATCTGGCATCTTATTTGATCAAATTATAGCCATTAAAAAGGCTTATGCGTCTTGGGTAACCCTTGAAGAATCAATTGATAGCACGCAGGAATGGGCTTGTTTAACCGGTAAACGTCAATAAATTTAAAATAAACTTTAACTCACTATTTGATCGAAGTGCGATCAATGGTGTATAATCTCCTTTTGGGAAGTATTTAAAAACTTTATTGGAATTATTTGAGTTGAGAGATGACAATGGCTATCAATACTAATTTAGAGACAACAGATTCGAAACAGAAGGTAGTTTCACCTTTTACTGTTGCACATAAAAATCAACCGCTACATGACAGCGTTCGACAAGCTCTTGAGAGCTACTTCACACAACTGAAAGATCAAGCGCCCAATAATCTGTATGAGCTTGTACTTGCAGAAGTTGAAGTACCCTTACTCGAAGCCGTTATGGAATACACAAAAGGCAATCAATCTCGCGCAGCTATTCTTCTCGGCTTAAGCCGTGGAACACTGCGTAAGAAACTAAAAATTTATGGTATGTTAGATTAATTCTAACGTTTTACCTTTCTCAAAATCCCGCTTAGGCGGGATTTTTTTATATCCTTATTCCCGCCTCGGTGGGATTTTTTTAGATCCTTACCCCGCCTCGGCGGGATTTTTTTGTATCCTCATCCCCGGCCCTTCTCCCGTACTACACAACTAAACTGTGTCATTCCCGCGAAGGCGGGAATCTATTTATCCGTTGCTACCACTCCAAATGGATTCCCGCCTTCGCGGGAATGACACAGTTACGGGAGAGGGGTTGGGGATGAGGGTATTAGATTAGTTTTCATTACATTTTCCAGCAAGAGACTGGTATAATCCTCATGCGGCTTTAATCCGTCAACGAATGGAAAATATCAGCGATGATAACGAGTAGTAGCGAACAACTCGATGGTGACGAACACCCGGTAATGGATGTTACACCCCAAAATGCAGAATCAGCAGATGACGCAGCAATTATTACATCCGCTGAAGCAGCTAATCATCTTTTAGCACGCAGCAAGTTTATTTCTCATCACCCTAAAGCTGGAATTAACCCCTTAGTCGACGCTGCTTCGTATTTATTTTCCATTGTCGGTAAACTCAAACAAATTAAATCCTATCGTCATTTAAATAAATTACACAAAGAATTGGTCACTGAAATCAATACATTTCAGGACGTCGCAAAATCACACGGTTATAGCTCCGAATACATACTGGTGAGTCGTTATGCGTTATGCGCAACACTGGATGACGTTATTAACAACACTCCCTGGGGTACACAAGGACAATGGGACAATTACAGTTTAGTAACCGCATTCAATCAAGAATCTGCGCAGCAAGAACGTTTTTTCATTATTCTTGAGAGACTGATCAAAGATCCCGGACTTTATATTGATTTAATGGAATTTATGTATATTTGTTTGAGCCTCGGCTTTAAAGGCAGCTATCGCTCAACTGAATTCAGCAATAATCAACTCGAACAAATTTGTAATGCGCTTTATAAACGTATACGTGCGCATCATGGTGACTTTAACAAAACGCTCTCACCATTTCAGATTAAACCAACCACTGCGACAAAAACGCAGCCACCAAAAAAACCAGCCGTTGGGTTTGCTTTGCTGACCACAGCGAGCATTATTCTGGCCCTGTTTATTGGATTAGGTTATTTACTGGATACCATTTCAAATCAGGCCTATCAAGAGTTAATGCATATTGGAAAATCGATACTTTATGAAAGACACGATACCTAGTGCGTACAAAAAACAAATTATCCCACTCCTCACGCTTGTCATTTTATCCATATTCATTTGGTTTGTAGGTCCATTACTTGCCATTGCCAATCATGTACCCTTCGCACAGCCTGATAAACGAATTTATGTCATTACACTTTTTTTTCTGACCTGGCTGCTTAAATTTATTTTTTTTGATGCGGCACCTGCCGCACCAAAAAATAAAACAACTGCATCTTCTCTTTCGCCCGAAACCATTAAAAAATTACAAACATTGCAAGGCCGATTTCAAGGCGCATTAAATTTTTTAAAAAAAACAGTGATTAATAAAAATGGCGCGAACTTCAGTCTTGCAGAACTTCCATGGTATTTATTTATTGGCCCCAGAGAGGCAGGAAAAACAACATTACTGGCAAATGCAAACGTCAATTATATTTTATCCAAGCAATTCAAACAGGAAACACCCTCTGCCGTTCCACCGTCAGATTCATGTGACTGGTGGGTGACGCGTGATTTAGTCATGATCGATGTGCCCGCGCATTATTTCGTTGAAAAAGAAAAACCCCATAGCAAAAATCCGAAAGCGATTTCGCCCGCTAATACGTTATGGAATTCATTACTTAAACTGATTAAGAGCACACCGAAGAAAGAAAAATTAAGCGGCGTGATCATTGCGCTGAATTTACCTGAATTAATGAAGAAAACCAGCAATCAACAAAGAAACCTGCTGATTCATGACTTGAAAAAACGCATGGTGGAACTTCGCAGTGATTTTGGCACAAATATACCTTTCCATATTGTCATTACCAAATGTGATTTGCTGCCTGGCTTTTTAGAATTTTTCAGCGAGACGGGTAGCGATGAACTTTCACAAATGTGGGGAATCACACTTCCCGCCTTACAAGCAAAAGAAAAATTATTGGATGTATTAAGTCATCGTTTCAACGCGTTAATCAAACGTATCAACAAACAACTTATTTGGCGTTTACATCAAGAACGCAATCCGAATGCACGTCCTTACATAAAAGATTTTCCATTACATATCGAGCGTTTGAAAGAAACCGTTATTACATTATTAAAAACTTTGGCAATACCTGATTTGTATTTATGTGGAGTTTATCTAACAAGTTCAACGCAAGCCACAGAAGAACCCGGCAACTATACGCATACTGCACCGAGTAATGTGACCCATCAATCATTACAAATTATGCGCGCCCCTGTTATGCCAACTCGCGCGTATTTTGTGAGACAGCTTGTATTGCAAGGTTTCTTGTATTCTCCCAGTCAAAATCCGGTTGTATTTCAACATGATTATACTTGGCAACGCCGCGCTGTTTATGCAACATCCATAGGAATTATCGTGACGGCGGCATTATTATTGGGTCATGATTTTCAGCAAAGCATACAAAAAGCGTATTCTATCCAAAATGATTTGGCGCGTTATCAAATTAATATCCAACAAATCAACCGCAGCAGTGATCGATTGGTAGAAGCTTTGCCCTTACTCGATGCGTTACAACAAGCGGCAAATAATTCGCATCATCAATTGTCGCGTTTAGAAAATATTCTCGCTTTTTATTCAAACCGATCACAACAAACCGCAACTTCCGTTTATCATCAAGCCTTACAAACCATCGTTGTGCCTGAAATTAAAAATGATTTAGAAAAATATTTGCAAACCGCAAATAGCAAAAATCCCGTACTCGTTTATACGGCATTAAAAGCTTATTTAATGCTGGCGAATTCGGAAAACCGTCAAGCCAGTTTTATTGCCAATACCTTAAATAAAACTGCTTCAACAGCCATGAACAAACAAGCACTCACTCAATTAACCAGTCATATTAATGCAGCATTTATTGGTAATACCAACACGATTGATTTGGACCAAAACTTAATTTCCGATGTACGCAAACAATTAGTCAATTTACCTAGCACCGAACTTGGACTACTCATCTTAAAAAATATTGATGCAAATAATGCGGATAGTACGATTGGTTTAGGTACCAATCTTGGCAATCCGCCTGTTTTCATTAGCAAACAAGTTGCGAATCGTATTCCCAATATGTTTATCGCGGAAAATTTCCAAAAAATAGTAAGTGAAGAAGTCACAACGGCTGCCAATGAAGCCGTCAAAGGTAATTGGGTGTTAGGTGACATCGCGCCTTCACTAAATCAACCCTCTGTTGAAACACTCACGACCCAATTACGCAATCAATACATCGCCAATTATATTGATATTTGGGAAAGCCAATTAGCCAACATCCAACCTTTTACGCCAAAAACGTTATTGCAAACAGATGAGATGATTCAGAATCTCACCAACAATGACTCACCCTTGTTACAATTATTACAAACGCTAAAACAAAATACTTCATTTTCGCCAATCATTACTTCCAGTCCAAAAATTCAGGCACTGAATGATTTATTAAATAGCACTGACAACAGCCAAGAAATTCCACTTTATCAAGTGTTTGTCAGTTTGCGGCAATTGCATACTTATTTACAAAATATTTTGAGTTCACCCAATTTGAACAAAGCGGCATTTACTGCTGCTGCTAATCGTATGCAAATTTCCAGCCACAATCCTATCACGGATGTGCATGAACTCGCGGAACAAAGTCCAGAGCCTTTAAAAACTTGGTTAAACACTATCGCCAATCAAAGTTGGAGTTTTGTGTTAAAAGAAGCAGGCCAACACGTTGCAATAGCATGGCAAGACAATGTTATACCGATCTACAATAAACAAATTGCGAATCATTATCCGTTTAGCCAAAACAGTAATCAGGAAACAAGTCTGGAAGAATTTACTAGCTTCTTGGGACATCGCGGTACCTTAGCGCAGTTTTATCAAACTTATCTCAAACCTTTTATTAATGACACAGGCGAGCAATGGGAATGGAAAACGGTAGATAATCAGCGAATTCCATTTTCTAATACTTTGTTGCCCAATCTTCAGCATGCAGCGCAAATTCAGCGGGCATTTTTCCCGAATGGGGATAATAAATTATTTGTTGCATTTACACTGCAGCCGATTTCGCTCGATCCTGGCATTCGCAGCATGACGCTTAATATCAATGGACAACAAATTATTTATCAAAAAAATTCACCACGTGTTCCGCGTGTCATGACTTGGCCAGGTAACAATAGTGTAATGCATACGAGCAGCATTAATTTTGTTTCGCCAAAAAATCAATTGATCAGCAATGTCAGCAAAGGTGATTGGGGTTGGTTTAAATTAGTTGCCAATGCGACTCAAAGTATAAATTCAAGGAAAGAATTATTATTAAATCTATCGGCAGATGGCCATTCAGCAAAATATCTGCTCTTTACCCAAGGTCATATGAATCCATTTTTACCGATGAGTATATCGCGGTTTGATTTACCGCAAGATTTGTTAAGTTAAAAAAGAGAATTTTACTATTAATCGTCGTCTATATGAGGCCTCAGCCTATGTTTACTGCCAATGCTATGTTTACAACACTGTCGCGAACAACATCTACAACCTATACTCTCATCAGTGGCTGGCCGCATTATAATCACATTAGTGAAGGACTTTTTTTGGGGATGATTCCTATTAAAAGTTCATGGGTTCGCGTTAGCGATATGCATACTGAAATTATCGACTTTGTTAAGAAAACAAATCCCGCACGTCCCTTAAAACTCGTAGTGAGTGTGACGGAAAAAGATGAATTAGAAGGTTCCGGCATTTGGTTTGCTAGAACGGTACAAACAGATGACTGGCGAAAAAAAGGTGTCGCTCATCACTTGCTGCAGATGAAGGATTTGACGGCTGATGTATCTAATCAATTGGCGATGGAAACGGTTTTTTTAATCAGAGACACGATTGAACGTGGTCACTCAGTTTATATTCATTGTAAAGCAGGGAAATCAAGAAGTATTTTTATCCTTTCTCTTTATCTGACTACATACGGACTGGATCCAAACAATCCAATACCCATGCCTTTAGATAAAGTGATAAAGCATCTCGGTGATAATCGACCGCAAATGTATTTTGATAAACCTAAAGAAAAAAAAGCGCTTGAAATTATCAATGAAATGCAAGAAATGCAGAAACGACAATCGGAACTTCATTCTGTTGTGCCAAAATTCAATTTGAAAATTTTAAATATTATTGATCAATACCTATTTGCAAAGGAAAATATTGCTGCTCCATCTGCGGTTTTAGAGGATATGAACAAAGTACCAGAAATTCCACAGCCACCATCAAATTTAAGACCGTGATTTTTTTGTAACTGTTCACAGGCGTGCATAGAAAGCCTTCCCAGCAGGGGAAAGCATTCTGTGCAGCTACCCTTTTAAGGCTGCTGATTTATACTGAGCGAATGAGTTCTATTTAATTCATCATTGGCAAGCAATCGTGCAGATGCTCCTCTTTCTGAATGTAATGCATTTCGATGATTCACCTGCGATGTTGCGGGTTTGGTTTTACTGAAATAAGCATCAATCATTTGAAAGCCTACCGAGAGGAGACCCATTAACATGACTGGATCATTTAGTTGATTAAAAGCAAATGCTATATAGGCAGCGGCAGAAATGACCGCTTCAGAAAACAGTGAGTTTGCATCACCGGCTAATCTTGCATTTAATGAACTTATTTGTTGATAATCCATGGTGATGCCTGTCCAAAGATTATTAACAACCAGTAATAAAAATATGCCTTGTACAATACGGATTTTTGCCTGGCTTGATGTACAAGATTTTTCTTCACTCAGCGGGTCTTCTATCACAGATGGCTTAACAATTTTTTTTGAACACATCTTATTTAATGTATCGTCCATTGCAGCACTAAAGTTTTCGATAAACGCCATGCCAGGTCCAGACAATGCTATCCACAAATTAAGTATGGTTGATAAAGCGGATTGGGTAATAGTGACAACCCGACCGGTGTCTGCACTCATGGGTATAAAGCTATCTTCCGTCAGTTGCAATGTGCCAATTGATAAAATCATTCCCGCAGAAATTTCGATTAAAATAGTCAATTTCATCATTGGGGGAAGAAATTTAGAAAAAAATCTTCGTTTAGATTTTATCTCAAATTCAACTTCTACAGTCAGAATTAAATCGTGATGGTTTAACTCTACTTTGCTATCTTTATTAAGGAATTTATCAACCAACGTATCCATAATTTTTGGTAGTTCGATATATTCATTTTCAGCACTTTTCTTTTTTAGAATACTTAGCAATAATTTCTCTAAATAGGCTTTAAGGCCTAAATTCGCTATTTGTAATTTTTCCTCTTCAGAAAGTGTTTTAGTAATACCTAATTGCGGAATTAAAACACTTTCCCCGATATCGGTGGCAGCCGTTTTTTTTACGATGACAGGAAATGAAAATTTCATATTATATATGCTTCATTAATGTAGGAAAGTAGATGATTGTACATAATAAGGTCAGATGTGTCAATTTTAAAACAGCAACAATGCTGTGCATATAGTGTGGTAACTGACTGAGGCATAGGTCAAGCTAAGCGAAAAAGTTAGTTAGAACGTCGTCCCGCGACGCTTTTCAAGC
>CAYRUP010000092.1:0-7665 GCA_964427485.1 uncultured Coxiellaceae bacterium
TGATATTGGTAATACTTGTGTTGCAGCGAAACTGGATCGAAAACTTGTGCCTTTAAGCACAGTGCTGACCAATGGTCAGCAAGTTGAAATTATTACTGCACCGGGTGCTCGTCCCAATCCAGCTTGGCTTAATTTTGTCGTCACTGGAAAATCCCGCAGCAACATTAAACATTTTTTGAAGAAACAGCATCGGGAAGAATCGGTAGAGCTGGGTAAACGTTTGGTAGAAAAATCGTTGCGTACTTATGGCTTAAGTTTCTCACAAATTCCCGAAGAACATTTACAATCAGTTTTGCATTCCGCCAAACTGGAATCCATGCAGCATTTTTTTGAAGAAGTGGGTCTTGGTAATCGCACTGCTTCTCTCGCAGCAAAACAGCTCGCAAAATTTGGTGATGCTGCAGATAAAATAAAATTAACGGAACTTGCGCCTTTGCATCCACTTGCGATTAAAGGCACGGAAGGCATTGTGGTCTCTTATGCAAAATGCTGCCGGCCCATTCCGGGCGATCATATTTGTGGATACATTGAACCGGGTCAAGGTGTGATTGTCCATATTGAACAATGTCCTACTTTAGAAAATTTTCGACAAATGCCGGATAAATTAATTCCGTTACGTTGGGAAGAAAAAGTCCACGGTGATTTTTCCGTTGATTTAGCTGTCGATATTTTGAATCAACGCGGCAGCCTAGCAAGTCTCGCCCTGGTTATTTCAGAATCTGAATCGAATATCGAACAAATTAATGCGGAAGAATTTGATGGTCGCTTTTTTTCAGTCAATGTCACGCTTAGCACACGCGATCGTAAACATTTAGCAAAAATTTTGCGGAACATTCGTAAAAGTAAGAATGTGATTCGTGTGGTGCGGTTAAAACCTCTCGCGAGACGGCGGAAGAAAGTGTCATCGGCGACGGGGTGAGTTGAGACCCTCATCCCCAGCCCTCCCAGTTGCTTTCTTCCTATGCGTCATAAGAGCTTTGATGTCATCCTGAGCGCAGCGAAGGATCGCCTTATTATAATTTAGTGATCCTTCGCTGCACTCAGGATGACAAATGTTCCTTAGCTTGATGCCTATGCCCGTTTACGGGAGAAGGGCAGGGGATGAGGGAAAGTTTGTTTCTGAAGCAAACACCACCTCCCCTTCCCGCATCGTCCACACCACTCGCATACGATCATCCAACACAACTAAATCCGCATCTTTCCCTGGAGCAATACTACCTTTGGATTGAAAAATATTTAACATACGAGCCGGATTTTCAGAAGCGAATTGAATCACATCCATCAAACTACAATCCGTAAATTTCAGCATATTTTGAATGGCTTCAGACATTTTCAGTGTGCTACCCGCGAGAGTGCCATCAGGCAAACGGGCGATGTTATTTTTGACTTCAACCGATTGTCCGCCCAAATCGTATAATCCGTCTGGCAAACACTTAGCGCGCATCGCATCGGTGACTAAAATAATTTTTTCTTTGCCTTTCATTTTTAACGCCAGCTTAATAATAGCAGGATGCAAATGCACACCGTCTGCAATAATTTCTGTGCTAACTTTTTCTGCTAAAAGCGCGGCCGTCACAACACCCGGCTCACGCTGATGCAACCCGCGCATCGCATTAAACAAATGCGTTACATGCGAACATCCAGCTTCAATTGCCGCTACCGTTTCCGCATACGTTGCATCCGTATGTCCAATAGAAACCGCAATATTAAGCGCTGTGAGATAACGAATAAATTCCAAACTATTTGGTAACTCCGGTGCAATTGTGACAAGCTTAATTGCATTGCCCGATTTTTCTTGCCACGTTTTAATATAATCAATTTTGGGTGCTAAAATTCGATCTTTGCGCTGCGCCCCAACTTTGTTCGCAGATAAAAATGGGCCCTCCAAGTGCACTCCCAAAATGCGTGCGCCCGGTGGTTTTTTTTGCATAACATGCTGTATATTCTGCAGTACAGCGCTAATTTCATTGGGATGAGCAGTCATCGTCGTGGCAAGAAAGGAAGTGGTGCCTTCCGCTGCCAACGCTTGACTCATCGTTGCCAATGCAGAGGAAGTGCCATCCATCACATCACCACCATTCGCACCATGCACATGGACATCAATGAAACCGGGAATGAGATGATATGTCTCAGGAAAGGTAAATTTTTTTTCTGCAGCAATTTTTTTTTCTTTACCTATAGAATGAATTTTATTTTCATGCACTAAAATTTCAGCATTTTTAATAATGCCTTGTTCTGAATAAATGGTCGGGCCTGAAATAATTACCAAAATTACACCGTTTCTCTTTTAAGAACCAAGTCACGAATCATGAGGATCGCACCTACATTCGCATCACCTTGTCGCGACACCAAACACGCACGCAATTCTTCACTGAGCCAAGGTTCAATGAATGGAGCAATTCCGCCAAACATGCTGCAAGGTAATAATTTTTCACGCGAGGTTTGCATCTTAAATAATGCAGCGCCAACACGATCAATCGCGTGGGCTGCTTTCTTCATCAATCGCACCGCAGCAATTTCTTCTTGCTGACTGTGGTTAATAACGAGCGGAGCCAAGCGCGCGAATTCACTGGAATTAGCCTGGTTTGCCCAGAGGGTGAAATGCTCGCTATCATTGTTGAAAAACGCAAACACATCTTCAATCAACGGCGATTTTTCTATGCGATGATCTAACCACTGAAACGTCTGCCGCGCTGCTTCCAAGCCAAGCCATGCGCCGCTTCCTTCATCATCATGTGGAAAACCCCAACCGCCTACGCGCGTATTTTTGTCACCTTGAACTTGATAGCCAACAACACCTGTGCCCACAATAATGATGGCACCGTCTTTTCCTTTATGCGCGCCCAGACAAGCTGCGTGTGCATCCGAAGTGAGTTGAATCGTTTTAAAAGGATGTGGGCGAGACAAGAATTCATCCACCGCCTCCGTGATTTCACAACCAGCCAATCCCATTCCAATATGAAAATGATAATTCTTATTTTCCAGTCGAATTTGGGAAGGCTTCAACGCTTCTTCCAATGCGTGATAAATCGACTCCCACGATTTATCAACCGAAAGCCGTATATTCGCAGGGCCACTTACACCCTGCCCTAGCAATGCGCCTGACGCGGCTTCAATGCGAACTTTGGATTTCGTGGCACCGCCATCCACTCCAATAAAAATATCTTCAATCATTGGATTCACCCTTTTATCATTCAGCCAAAACCATTATAACGATTTTTTACACTAACGGCGTAAAATATGTGAAACAGGAATGCGAACAATTCCCGCTTCATCAGCCCCATGATTCACCTGCAATGCGGGTCCCCACGCATGACCAAAGATCACTTCATACGTAAGAGGATAAACCCCATCTGCGTTTTTTTGCAGTTCTATTTGATTCACATCACCCGCAATCATGCCTGTCATTTGTAACTCATGAAAAAGTTGGGCATGATCACGATACGTCAACGCGAAATAATCTAAATCTAATACCGGATCCAAAAATCCAGTCTGCGTTAATGCATCTCCCACATCATGCATATCGATAAAATGCGGGAAATAAAGTGAAGTTCCGCGCAACTGGTGCAATGTATCGGGCCCCAATGTCGTAAACATGAATAAGCCATCGGGACGTAAAATTCGCCGCCATTCCTGTAATGTTTTGGAAAGATCATCACACCACGGTAACACAAAATTCGCAATCAAGAGATCGACGGAATGTTCGCGCATCGGTACATTTTCAATCGGTGCCATCACCCAATCAGCTTCGATTGCGAGTTGATTTTTTGCATAAGCCAGCATCGCCCTTGATGAATCCATTGCAATTATTTTTGCAAGCGGATAACGCGCATGCAATAATCGAGTACACTCTCCTACGCCACAGCCTAAATCAACAATCACACGCGGCTGTAACTTAACAAAATCCAATCGCGCGAGCATTTGCTCGCCCACTTCACGCGCAAGCACAGCCGCTTTTGCATATTCTGCTGGATTACGCGCATCTAATAAATTTTTTAATACGTTTTTATTACTCTGCATTGAGAACCATTATGCGTCATTATTTAAAAAAATTTCTGCTTTGGGTGCTACCGTATACTTGTATTCTGTGCAAGAGAATTTCTGATCGCTCACAAGATCTCTGCGAAAATTGTTGGCGCGATTTACCTCTTTTAAAACAGGGCTGCAGTCTCTGTGCGAATGTGCTGCCAAACAAAGAAGGCGCTCTCATTTGCGGACAATGTCTGCAAAACAAACCTCTCTTTGCATGCACACATGCATTATTTTTATATCGACCGCCCGTTACCCAATTAATCCTCAATCTCAAATTTCAGCATGCTTTGCAGAATGCACGGCTATTAGGCGAATTACTCGCGGAAAAAATTAGGCATGATTGGTACTCGAATAAATCATTACCCGCTGCAATCATTCCAGTACCCCTGCATGACTAACGCCTAAAAGAGCGCGGCTTCAATCAAGCACTTGAAATCGCCCGGCCTATTGCAAAAACACTGCAAATACCGTTATTCGTGAATGATTTCGTCAGAAAGAAGCATACCATTGCCCAGGCCACCCTGCCAGCAGAGCAACGCAGACGCAATATGCGCGATGCGTTTTTGATTAAACGAAATTTAAAAAAACAGCATATTGCGGTTATTGATGATGTCATCACAACCGGCAGTACAATCAATGAGTTTTGTCGTGTTTTAAAAAAACAGGGGGCGGGTCGAATTGATATTTGGTGTTGTGCGCGTCCAGAAAATATTATTTAATCATTGCATGAAAAGCACGGGAATTTACTATGATTATCGCTCTGTTAGTCGGACGAGATGAACAAGAAACCAAGCAGTTTGACTGGTTTATTCAGGATTTCAAGCAACATTTGTTAGCTCTTGCGCCTAAACTTGATTTACGTATATGGCCTCATGTCGGTAATGTAGAAGAGATTGAGTTTGCACTCGTATGGCGCCATCCATTAGGTGCTCTGAAAAAATTTCCCCATTTAAAATGCATTGCATCGTTAGGTGCGGGTGTTGACCATTTGGTTGTTGATCCGACCCTCAGCAAAAAGGTTCCGATCATTCGCGTAATGGATCCTTATATGGCGAATGATATCGTGCAATACGTATTGGCTCACGTATTAAATCATATAAAACGAACGGAGCATTGGGCGGAAAATCAAAAAAAACAAGCTTGGATAAAAAAGCCGCCTTTTAGTTTTGCCGAGAAAACCATAGGCATTATGGGTTTGGGTTTTTTAGGCAAAAAAGCGGCTCTGGCACTGCAAAATATCGGCTTAAACGTCATTGGTTGGAGCGGCTCACCAAAAAATTTGCCTGATATAAAAGATTTTGTAGGCGAAGCACAATTTTCCGATTTTTTATCTCAGACGGATATTCTCGTTTGCATGGTGCCGCTCACGCCACACACTCAAAATATTTTAAATAAAAAAACCTTTGCGACTTTAAAAAAAGGCGCTTTCCTGATTAATGTCGGTCGAGGTGAGCATTTAGTCGAAGATGATTTGTTAAACGCATTGGATTCCGGTCAATTATGCGGTGCATGTTTGGATGTATTTCGCCAAGAGCCTTTACCGCCGGAGCATCCATTCTGGATTCATCCTCATATCCGTGTTACGCCACATATTGCTTCGGTAACAAATCCGGCAACAGTGGCCGCACAATTATTAGAAAACTATCGCCGGCTGATTTCGGGGGAAAAATTGTTGAATCGAGTGGATTTAACGAGGGGGTATTAACGATTCTGAAAGCCCCTAAAACATTGTTCAACTATTGACTCATGATGGCATGCGGTGTATAAAATGCGACAACTGATTGTGTTAACAGGAGCTGTTTGGAATGAGAAAAGTCTGTTTGGCTGCCTTGGCTGGGATACTGTTTGCATATTCGTCTCTAATCTTTGCATCATCTGCATATTCATTTATTTATCAAGGCGATGTCGTTTCCAGCGATGAGCAGTTCCCTTTTGTCGTGGGAATTTATGAAAAGGATCCTGATTACCCACAGGAAAAACTCGATGCAACTTGCACAGGCAGTATAATCGGTGATGCGTGGGTGCTAACCGCCGCACATTGTGTTATGGATACCAGTAACGAAGATGGAGGTGTTACAAAACCAGAGAACATCAGCATCGGTACAGGACATCTTGCCAAACACGCAAAAACCGCCAATAAAATTATTCCAGTCGAGAAAATATTTGTGTGGGATTCAAAAAAATTTAGTCCCGATCACGATATTGCATTATTGAAGCTGACCAAACCAACAGGCATCATCCCCGTAAAATTACCTGAAAACCCAGATGATACTGGTACAATAAAAACAGAGTTTCAGAAGGCAACGGCGGTGGGTTATGGTTGGGTTGATACTGACTACTATGATGATGGTGATATTAAACCAATCTTTGATAACAAACTGCATTACGGTCCACAAGTCATCCAGCCTGATAAAAAGGTAGAAGAACTTATTACGAATTATGTTAAAAAATATCCGGATCCGGATCCAATACCTGTTTATAACCCACTTGTTATGATGGGAGTCACTTCACCCACGGGCCAGCATATTACATCAGACGATAGCGGTGGTCCTCTGCTGATTGCGTCTGACAACAATCCTGTATCAATGGTCGTAATAGGAGTTACTTCCTGGGGAACATCGCCAAACAAAGAAACAATCAAAAGCGGTGAGTGGCTTAAAGAACAACCAACCATTTACGCGAGTCTGCTTTATTCAGAACATTTGGCATTTATCAAAAATATCATGAAAAATAATTAATTACTCACAGCGCAGTACTCCCCCACGCTTCTAGCACAGGATCCAGCGCCTATTCCATAAATTTAAAATAAAAGAAGACGTCGTTAAAGCATGCTTTACTCTATTCAATGATCCTCCATTTGATATCAATGTCATTGAAAATAAAGGGGAAGAATTAGAATAATACTTAGTTTTAGCTACTTGAAAAGTGGGTCACATAGTGGTATACTTTTTACAGGAAGGAAAGGTTAAAAATAAATGAGAATTTTTAAATATCGGATTTTTCATCAATGGGCGAAAAAAGAAAGAATTAGCGATAGCGCATTAAAAAAAGCTATTGATGAAATGAAAAGCGGTTTATTCGAGGCTAATTTAGGTAGCGGGTTTTATAAAAAACGCGTTGCTAGAAAAGGTCAAGGAAAACGATCGAGTTATAGAACAATTCTAGCTTTTAAAGAAAAGGATCGATCTATTTTTATGTACGGCTATGCTAAAAATGATCGTGATAATATCAGCAATAAAGAAGAATTGGTTTATAAAAAATTGGCCGGTTATTACTTAAAAATGCCAGATAGCAAGCTAGAAAATCTAATTAAAATTGGCGAATTGTTCGAGGTAAAATAATCATGAAACCCAATAAAAAAGCAAAACATCCAACACTACTTGAAGCTGCGCATGAGATGGCAAAAGGCTTATACGAAGCAAATGTGATTGATGCAACCACAATGCGTGAGTTTGATACGTTATGTCTAACGCCCGTAAAAGAATTATCGCCTAAAGAAATTAAAAAAATTCGTCTCAAAGAAAAAGTCAGTCAGCCCGTATTCGCAAGATGCCTTAATACCAGCACCTCAACTGTCAAACAATGGGAGCAGGGCGAAAAACATCCTAGAGGAACGTCTCTTAAATTGCTAAA
>CAYRUP010000093.1:0-7576 GCA_964427485.1 uncultured Coxiellaceae bacterium
CAGCGAAGGATCACTAAATTATAATAAGGTGATCCTTCGCTGCGCTCAGGATGACATCAAAGCTCTTAAATTATGCCTCTACTGTTTTTGCGGAAAAATATGCGCGACTTTAACCATTTTCCCATGCACATGGACAATCTCAATGGGATGGTCATTAATTTTGATACAAGTACCTGCACGAGGAATAGATTCTAAATATTCAATAATCAAGCCGCTCAACGTACGCGGTCCTTGTGTAGGTAAAGTCCAGCCTGTTACACGATTAAGTTCTCGCAATGTCACTGAACCATCCACTAAGCAACTACCATCTTTTTGCATCTGAATTATTTTAGTTGTGCCGGCAACATCCGTCGTAAAATCACCCACAATTTCTTCTAAAATATCGGCTAAAGCTAACAATCCTTGAACTTCACCATATTCATCGACAATAAGTGCCGTGCGTTTATGCTTGCGCTGGAAGTTCAATAATTGAATGTTCAACGGCGTTCCTTCCGGCACAAAATAAGGTTCGTGCATGACTTTGCGTATTATATCTTTGCTAAGAGTCTGATGAATCAAAATGTCATGCATTAAATCACGTAAATAAATCATTCCGACAATGTTATTCACATTTTCACGATAAACTGGCAACCAATCGTAAGTGGTTTTGGTAATCAATTCTTTGATCGATTCAAAATTTTGCTCCAGATCAATACCAATGATTTGATGTTGCGGCACCATAACATCATTTACCGTCACTTTATTTAAATCTAAAATACCCAACAGCATATTTTGATAATGATGCGGCATGCGTCCACTGGTCTCAAATACGACGCTGCGTAATTCTTCTTTACTCAAAGGCTCAGCGCTATGGCCGATCACTTTGACTCGAAACATCCGCAATAAACCATTAGAAATGGTATTAATCAGCCAAACCACTGGATAAAACAATTTGAGAAGCAAAAATACGGGCCAGGAAACCCAACGCGCAATGCGTTCTGGATAGATTGCGGCAACTGTTTTAGGTGCGACTTCCGCAAAAATGAGTATCACAAAAGTCAGTAAAATAGTCGCAAGAATGACCCCTTTATCACCAAAAAAATGGATCGCAAGTAACGTGGTAATGGCGGACGCAATAATATTTGCCAAACAGTTACCAATCAGAATCATTCCCAATAATCGATCAGGGCGCTTGAGTAACCGTAATATCAGGAGAGCTCGACGTTTTTTCATGCGCGCGTCGTGCCGCAGACGATAACGATTAATCGCCATCAAGCCTGTTTCCGCCGCGGAAAAAAACGCGCCCATGAAAATCAGTAATATCAATGTAATAAGTAACAAACCGAAGTGATAATTGCTCAAACGAAATCCTTTTTTGATCGGGCTTTTTGCCCATTTTGTTAGGCTCTAAGTATATTTCTAATGCCAAAGACCTAAAACTGTCAAGTTTCTTGAAAAAATGGGCTCAATATTCTTAATATTGCGTTAATATTTCTAACCTACCATACAAAAAATATAATTATTATTAGAAGAGTGGACACTCAATGTTTCGCAAAAAAACGCTTCCGTGGGTTAGCATCAATGAAAGTATCCCGGTGATGCCATCCCAAAGTAATGAATATCATAAACCTACACTCAAAGATAGAAGCCCTCCACCCGATGTTATTTCTGTGATTCTGGGCAAAAAGCCGCGCGGAACTAATGCAGACGATGCTTTACCGAGTGACGATTTTATTCTTCTGGAACAAAAAAACATTCCAGCGGAAGCAATACAGGAAAATAGCAATACGCAATTAAAAACTACGTATTTTCCTCTCCGTCTCTTTATTAATACGATGACGCTTTTATTCGGTTCTGCAATTGAATCCCTTCAGTTTTATGCGAGCATGAAAGATATTTCCGGCGATATGCTTGGTTTTATCCCGATGGAACAAGCCACAACCGTAACGATTATTATACTTTATGTGATTACCTCGATTACCGTAAATCGAAAATATAATAATGAGGGAATCGAAAAAATTTATCGCATCTGGCAAGGTGAAAAACTTCCTGGATGGGAAGAATTACCTGAAAAAAAAGCGTATTTTGCCAATTTGATTTCATTCTTTACTAATGGTTGGGCATTTCTCTCTGATGCTGCCGGGGTTGCTTATTCTCTCGAACAGCAAGGACCTATCCATAACAGAATCGTTAACTTTTTGATTGGCGTGTTAGCCTCTTTAACGAATATACCAACTGAAGGTTATGAAACCCATATTTTCATTCGCACGCTTTTTGCTAAGACGAAAGCTACAAACGAAGCAATCGAAGAAGAAAACATTCCTGTTGAGCCAGAGCCTGCACATTGCGTCCCAATGTTGTTACTTAGCTATATGCTAAAATTTTTCGGCGCACTTGAAGACGTCATAGAAAGTTACACTACGTTTGCTGCCGTAAGCGAACTCATCTTAGGCATAACCTCCCCTTACTTACGTTTTCCCGTGTTAATTTTAAGCTTAACGAATGGTTTGAACGATCTCATGTTCAACGGTAAAAATACCGATGACGCCTTGCGAAAATTGAAAGCCGCTATAACCGACGGTAAAATTGGTGCGAAAGAAGTGGGTGTATTTCTCGTTTCACTTTTTGCAAGCGGCATGATTAGCTATGCGCAACTTAGCTTGACTCTTTCCTTGCTGAGAGATCCCGATGCCACATTTCCCTCTCCATTGCCTGAACAATTGCCGGAGATCATTGCCTTAATCCAAGCATGGGGCGCTGGTTCTCGTGAATTTGTTAACTCGACTTATTATCTTTATCCTGCGCTTGAAGAACTTCTGAATGGTACAGTTTATGTTACACAGAAACTGAAGCACTTGATCTGTGGCCCTGTTCAAAAGGAAGAAGTATATGATGCGGTTTTTATCGAAGAACCTGGGGAAGATTTGATACAAGTCTTACCTGCAAATGAAACAAAAAAAGCGGCAGAAATCGGCATTCAAGACGATGACTGGGAAAAAGTCGGTTCATCCATACCCGAAGCTGCATCAGGAAACCCAGCATCCATCCCTGTGTTACCAACAGCAAACGCTGTGATGGGATATTTAAAAAATCATATTTTTTCTAAAAATTCGGAAGCAACTGCTAAGCTTTTGCCTGCTATTGTGCCTCCTGATTTAATGGAAATTCCAAAAAATAAAGTAATTCAAAATTAAAAATTAATGTATACTTCCACGCCACAGCATTATTTCATGAGTTAAGTATATGTTTAATAATCTTTCAGAGCGATTGACTCGGGTTCTCAAAAATTTAAGTGGCAGAGGACGCTTAACCAGCGAAAACATTAAAGAAACACTACGCGATATTCGCCTGGCACTACTTGAAGCAGATGTCGCATTGCCTGTGGTCAAAGATTTTATTGATCATATTCAGGAAAAAGCGATTGGCGTCGATGTCATGGAAAGCCTCACGCCCGGTCAGGCATTAATTAAGCTCGTGCATGATGAGCTTGTCAAATTGATGGGTGAATTTTCTGATGAGCTAAATTTACAAGTGCAACCACCTGCTGTCATTTTAATGGCAGGCTTACAAGGCTCAGGCAAAACAACAACTGTCGCCAAACTCGCACGTTGGCTCCTGCAAACGCAAAAAAAATCCATATTGGTCGCAAGTTGCGACATATATCGGCCTGGCGCCATTTTGCAGTTAGAAACATTGGCTAAACAAGTGAATGTGGAGTTCTTTCCGAGCCATTCTAATGAAGATCCTGTTCTCATTGCAAAAAATGCTATTCAAACCGCTAAATCCAAATTAATTGATGTCGTGATTATCGATACAGCAGGTCGTTTGCACATCGATGATGAAATGATGGCTGAAATCAAACGCATTCATGCAGCCATTGACCCTGTTGAAACTTTATTTGTCGTCGATAGTATGACCGGCCAAGATGCCGCAAATACAGCGAGTGCATTCAATGCTGCTTTACCTTTGACAGGTATCATCCTGACCAAAACAGATGGCGATGCACGCGGTGGTGCCGCACTTTCCATTCGTCAAATCACGGGCAAGCCCATCAAATTTATCGGTGTGGGTGAAAAAATCGATGCGCTCGAACCATTTTATCCAGACCGTGTGGCTTCCCGTATTCTTGGCATGGGTGATATTTTAACCCTGGTTGAAGAAGCAGAACGCAATATTGATCGTTCCAAAGCAGAAAAGCTGGCGAAAAAAATCAAGAAGGGTAAAACCTTTGATTTGGAAGATTTCCGCGATCAATTAAAGCAAATCGGCAAAATGGGCGGCATTATGGGTATCGTCAACAAGTTGCCGGGTATGGGTAATTTACCGGCAGCTGCTAAAAATAAAATAAATGATAAATCGCTCGTTGAAATCGAATCGATTATTAACTCTATGACCCGTAAAGAACGTCGTTTTCCTGGCATTATCAATGGCTCGCGCAAACGCCGCATTGCCACAGGATCAGGCACTGATATTCAAGCAGTGAATCGCTTATTAAAGCAATTCACGATGATGCAAAAAATGATGAAGAAATTTTCGAAACAGGGCGGCTTGATGAAACTGATGCGTGGCTTACCTATGAAGTTTCCGCCGGGTGGGGGAAGTTTACCGTTTGAATAATGTTAGCACCCTCATCCCCGACCCTTCTCCCGTTCCGGGAGAGGGGAGAAAAAAGAGCTCCCTTCTCCCCAAAGGGGAGAAGGGCTGGGGATGAGGGTGAACCCCCTCAATTCTGTTGCAACTCATTAAAACTCGCGTATAATTCATGGCCTTTATACGCGGGATTACATCCTGACCGTAGTTAACCTGGATACGAGGAAAAACCCAGAATGGTAGTCATTCGTTTATCACGTGGCGGTGCTAAAAAACGCCCATTTTATCATATAGTTGTTGCTGACAAACGTTGTGCGCGCGATGGTCGTTGCATTGAACGAGTTGGTTATTTTAATCCAATTGCTACCGGCAAAGATGTTCGTTTGCATATTCTTAATGAGCGTGTGCAATACTGGCTTTCACAAGGTGCGCAGCCTTCTGAACGCGTTCAAGAATTGCTGAAAACCTTCGGAAAAGAAGCGGCAAGCAGCGCGCAATAAGCTAGATTGGAATGAACAAAGCCAATACTGAATACATTGTGGTTGGAAAAATAGGTTCAACCTATGGTATTCAGGGTTGGCTGAAAATTTTTTCGTTTACTGAGGTCATCGCCGATATTCTCGCTTATGACCCCTGGTATCTGGAAGAAGGCAACACCTGGAAATCCATCCAGGTAAAATCCAGCCGTGAACATGGCAAGTGTGTTGTAGCACAATTTGCCGGTTGCAATAACCCAGAACAAGCACGCTTGTTAACTGGCAAGAAAATTGCAATAAAACGTTCACAATTGCCTGCGCTGGAAAATAATGAATATTACTGGTCTGATTTGATCGGTTTAACCGTCATTGACCAGCATGGAGAAACACTGGGTAAAGTGCTTTATCTAATAGAAACCGGCGCCAATGATGTGTTCGTGATAGAAAACAAAGGCAAGGAACATGCAATTCCTTACTTGCCTGGTAAAGTAATAACAAGTATCGACCTTGCAAACCGTCTGATGCTTGTCAATTGGGATTTGATTTAAGTGCGGTTTGGTATTATCACGCTATTTCCAGAGATGTTTTCTGCTCTGGAATACGGAATTACCGGCCGCGCGTGGAAAGAAGGGTTAATACAGATTCACTGTTGGAATCCACGTGATTTCACCCAGAATAAACACCGTAACGTAGATGATCGCCCCTATGGAGGCGGTCCCGGCATGGTGATGATGACGCAGCCGTTACAAGATGCGATTCATGCTGCCAAAAAGAGCGCGTCAGAGAAAGCGCATGTGATTCATCTCACACCGCAAGGCAAACGCTTTACTCAGCAGGCAGCGGAAGAAATGGTGCGAAAAGAAAATATCATTTTGATCGCTGGGCGTTACGAAGGAATTGATGAACGTCTACTGGAACTTGAAGTAGATGAAGAATGGTCGATTGGTGATTATGTGTTATCGGGTGGTGAATTAGCCGCCATGATTATGATTGATGCAGTCACCCGTTTGTTGCCCGGCGCACTAGGTCATACGGATTCTGCCGCAAACGATTCTTGGAGTTCAGGATTGCTGGAATATCCGCAATACACGAGACCCGAGATGTTCGCGGGGTTAGCGGTACCCGATGTATTAATGAGCGGAAACCATGCCCTTATTGAACGCTGGCGCTTAAAACAATCGCTCGGGAGAACTTGGCAAAAACGCCCCGATTTATTGGCCAAAAGAGAATTGAGTAAACTTGAACAAGAATTACTGGCTGAGTTTATCCAGGAAAGTAACAACCGGTTTTAGAATTTTATTGAGGAAAATAACCATGAGTAACATTATTCAAATACTTGATGCAGAACAAATGCAAAATGCAAAACCAATGCCGGATTTTGCTCCAGGCGACACAGTTGTCGTTCAAGTTAAAGTAAAAGAAGGTGAACGCGTTCGTCTTCAATCCTATGAAGGCGTTGTCATTGCAAAACGTAATCGCGGTTTGAATTCTTCTTTCACTGTTCGTAAAATTTCTCATGGTGTCGGTGTTGAGCGCGTCTTCCAAACTTATAGCCCAATGGTGGATAGTGTTGAATTAAAACGTCGTGGTGATGTTCGCCGCGCTAAGTTGTACTACATGCGCAAATTAAGCGGTAAAGCTGCGCGTATTAAAGAAAAATTATCGGGTAACAACAAGTCGTCAGCTGCGGTTAATGCAAATCAGGCTGAGGATGAAAATCAATAAAATCCTGCCCCCCGGACACGGCGCGTCAAGCTAAGGATATGTCATCCTGAGCGTTAGCGAAGGATCGCTAAATTATAATAAGGCGATCCTTCGCTACGCTCAGGATGACATCGAAGCTCTTAATGTGCGGTAACGCCATCCCCCTACAAAAAATACTAGGAAATTTCCCCGACCTAGTCTAAATTTTATAAAGGTGACATAATCTCTTCAAAATGAGAACCTTTATGACCCGAAACACGATTTCACTCAATAAAATTGCTTTGCTTGCAACAGGCGACGAAATCAGTAATGGGGATATTTTAAATACCAACGCACAAGAAATTGCACGTAAATTATTTGACAATGGCATGCATGTCGGCACGCATATGGTGACCGCGGATAAAATCACGGACATTGAAGAAGCTATCTTATTTTTACTCCAAGCACATAGCGTGCTTATCATCACGGGCGGCTTAGGTCCCACTTCAGATGATTTAACCCGCTATGCATTAAGCAAAGCCATTAATCGACCTTTAGTATTTGATGAGCCCTGCTGGAATAACATAGTTCAGCGTTTAAAACTTTTTGGGTATCACACACCGCCTGCGTCGAATCGCCAACAAGCATTGTTCCCAGAAACTGCAACGATTATTCCCAATCCCAAAGGCACCGCTGCAGGATGTATGGTCGAACATAATAAACAATTGATTTTCATGTTGCCTGGGCCCCCAGTTGAATGTTTACCCATGTTTAATGAAGTCGTTTTACCTACGCTGAAAAAAGCTGGATTTTCCCAAGTCGAATATCATAAAAATTGGCTCATGTTC
>CAYRUP010000094.1:0-7535 GCA_964427485.1 uncultured Coxiellaceae bacterium
CCCAAGCTTGACTTGCCCTGGGATAGAGAATAATTAACAGCAAGGCAAACAACCACCAAATTGTTGCAGCGATAATAACGTTTGGAATGTTTAATTCCATGGCGGAAATCAAAGCGAACAACATGATCAATGGATAAATCAGTGTAAAGCCAAAGCGCTTGATCCCCATGAAATAAGACCACTCCCAAGCACCCCAAAGTACCACTGCGCCAGTGACTACACAAAACCAACCTGCGCTCAATTTAAATAACAGCAAGAGGAAAAGTGGTATCAAAATAATGGAGGTAAGAATACGCTGTTTAAGCATGATCATCTGCTCTAATTTGTTCGCTTGTGTAACCGAAACGTCGCTCGCGATTTGCATAAAATGACAAAGCCTTATCTAATTCTGCTGCTGTAAAATCAGGCCAATGCACTTTTGCAAAATAAAGTTCTGTATAAGCAAGCTGCCATAATAAAAAATTACTAATGCGTTGCTCGCCACTGGTTCGGATGAAAAGGTCAGGGGCTGGTAAATCAGCTAAAGTAATTTGAGTTGCAATTAATTTAGGCGAGATTTGAGCGCTTGTTAATCGACCCTGTTCAATTTCAATTGCCAATTTTCGCATCGCTTCACTGATATCCCATTGACCGCCATAATTTGCAGCGATGACCAGCTTAAGTCCTGTGTTTTTTAGCGTAAGCTCTTCTGCCTCGAGCATCGCTTTACAGAGTTTGTCATCGAAACGTGATCGATCACCGATAATACGCAGCTGAATATTTTGTTCATGTAATTTTTTCACTTCACGTTTCAGCGCGAAAATAAAAAGTTCCATAAGGTAATTGACTTCTTGCAGTGGACGACGCCAATTTTCACTGCTAAAAGCAAACATCGTAAGGACTTCAATTTTTCTTTCAACACACGCTTTAACAATTTGACGAAGTGATTCAACACCGGCTTTATGTCCAGCAAAGCGCGGCAGCGACCGCTGTTTAGCCCAGCGGCCATTACCATCCATGATAATCGCAATATGTCGTGGTCCTGTTGTTACACTCATTAAATCGCCATCAAATCGGTTTCTTTTGCGGCAAGCAAATGATCTACTTCCGCAATGAATTTATCAGTTAATTTTTGCACGGCGTCGGTTGAACGTCGTTCCTCATCTTCCGCGATTTCTTTATTCTTTAACGCATCTTTCAGCATCGTGTTGGCATCCCGACGCGCATTACGAATACTGACACGCGCAGTTTCTGCCTCATTACGCACGATTTTTGTTAAATCGCGGCGCCGCTCTTCCGTCAGTGCTGGCAATGGCACACGAATCACTTCGCCCGATGTTGCAGGATTCAAACCCAGATCCGATGTCATGATGGCTTTTTCAATCACGGGAATCATGCGTTTTTCCCATGGTGTAATCATTAATGTGCGAGCGTCGCCGACACTGATATTTGCAACCTGACTTAAAGGGGTTTCATTTCCATAATAATCAACACGAATATGTTCTAACAAACTGGGATGGGCACGCCCTGTGCGTAATTTTGAGATTTCCTGTTTGAATGCTTCAATGCTTTTTTGCATACGTACTTCTGTATCTTTTAATATCCTCTGCAGCATAGTTTAGTCTCCACTTTTCACTAATGTGCCTACCTCATCACCTAGGACAATCCGTTGCAATGCATCTGTTTTATTCATATTAAACACGCGTAAAGGTAATGCATTATCACGACATAATAAAATTGCGTTTAAATCCATTACACCTAAACGTTGTTCTAACACTTCATCATAAGTTAAAGATTCATAACGTTTGGCTTTCGGATTCTTAACGGGGTCTGCAGCAAACACACCATCTACTTTCGTTGCTTTAAGAACAATGTCCGCACCAATTTCAATGCCACGCAATGCGGCCGCAGAATCTGTTGTAACGAGCGGATTTCCAGTGCCACCCACAAAAATAATAACTTTGCCTTTATCTAAGGTTTTCTTGGCTTTATTACGATCGTAACATTCAACTAACCCGGATACGGATAGGGCTGACATGATTTTAACGGGGATGGATTTTTTTTCTAAGGCATCACGCAAGGCAAGACCATTAATAATGGTTGCAATCATACCCATTTGATCGGCTGTAATTCGGTCGAATCCAGTGGTATATAATTCTGCGCCGCGAATGATATTGCCACCACCAATGACTAATGCAACTTGAACACCTAGCTTGACTACATTGGCAATTTCACCACTAACACGCGCCAATTTTCCTGGATCTATCCCAAAGAGATGATCACCTTGCAATGCTTCACCGCTCAATTTGAGCAAAATACGTTGATAAACGGGTTTGACTTGATTTGATTGCGAAGATGCATGACTCATTTTAATTTCCTACACTTCCGTGATTGATTGAAAATTCACAAGATGAATTTTTTACGCCTCCAGCAAAAAGTAGAGGCGTGAAAAATTAATTGCCTTGAACTTGTGCCATCACTGCTTCAACAAAATCTTCTTTTTCTTTTTCGATGCCTTCACCCACTTCAAATCGCACAAAGCTAAGCACTTTAGCACGATGTTTATTGAGTAAGTTCGAAACCATCACTTCTGGATCTTTCACAAAAGGTTGGCCCATCAAACTGACTTCATCCAAGAATTTCTTCAACTTACCACCCACCATTTTTTCAATGATATCTTGTGGTTTGCCGCTGCTGGCAGCTTGTGCCATATAAATTTCTTTTTCTTTAGCAACCACTTCTGCTGGAACATCCGCAGGTGATACGACAAGCGGCTTGCATGCAGCAATGTGCATAGCAATATCACGGGCTAATTCTTGTGTTCCGCCGTCCAATTCAACCATAACACCAATGCGTCCACTATGTATGTAGGTGCCAATGATAGATGCATTTGGATTGGAAAGAGCCATGCGTCTTACATTGATATTTTCGCCTACTTTGGCAACCAACGCTTGACGTGCTTCCTCTACAGAAATACTCGAACCCGCTAAGGTGAGCGCTGCCAATGCTTTAACATCGTTGCATTTTGCAGCCAACGCTGTCTTACTGACCACATCAGCAAATGCCAGGAAGTTTTCATCGCGTCCGACAAAGTCAGTTTCGCTATTGACTTCCAGCATAATTGCGAGCTTGCCATCATCCGTTGTTTTCACAACAATAATGCCTTCAGCAGCAACTCGATTGGCTTTTTTATCTGCTTTTGCTTGTCCGCTTTTACGTAATACTTCAATTGCACCTTGCATGTCGCCGCTTGTTTCATCTAAGGCTTTTTTGCATTCCATCATGCCTGCGCCAGTGCGCTCGCGCAACTCTTTAACTTGTGCTGCAGTGACTGCCATAACTAAATCACTCCCAAATTTATTTGATTGATTGCAAGGACAGATCTGTCCTTGCAATAACTAAAGAACCGGCAAATGATTAACCTTCATTTGCCTCATCATCTTGTCCTGACACAGGAATATTGACTTCTTGAACTTCAACGAACTCATCTTCAGCTTGAGCAATGTCTGGATTGCTAGCACGCCCATCTAGAACACAGTCAGCGACGGTTTTGGCATATAAAGAAATAGAACGAATAGAATCATCATTCCCTGGAATGATGTAGCTCACACCTTCTGGACTATTATTAGTGTCAACGATACCAATGACGGGAATGCCTAAACGATTGGCTTCCGCAATGGCAATGTTTTCATGACCGACGTCAATGACAAATAAAGCATCTGGCAGACCGCCCATGTTTTTGATACCGCCTAAGCTCCGTTCGAGCTTGTCTTTATCACGGGTTAAATTCAAGATTTCTTTCTTGGTCAAACGTCCAAAACTGCTTTTTTCAAACATCGCTTCTAATTCTTTTAAACGACGAATGGACTGACGAATGGTTTTATAGTTGGTTAACATACCGCCCAACCAACGATGATTAACATAGGGCATGAAACAACGTCGTGCTTCTTCCTTCACAATTTCTTGTGCAGCGGATTTGGTACCGACAAATAAAATTTTACCTTTTCTAGATGCAATGCCGCCCATAAAATTCAGAGCATCATTCAACATAGGGACGGTTTTTTCTAAATTGATAATATGGATTTTATTACGAGCCCCGAAGATGTATTGACCCATCTTTGGGTTCCAGTGGCAGGTTTGATGACCAAAATGCACACCGGCTTTTAACATATCACGCATATTGACTGATAATGACATAATCATTTTCCTATAGTTGGGTTAGGCCTCCACGTATCCTCATCTGCCAACCCGGTTTTTTGGCCCAGGCACCCAGCAAATGATTGTAGTACGTGTGTGGTTTATAATTTCTGATATTTTGATTGCTAATCAGAGCCCGCCTTTATACCATAGTTGTTCATTTACAACAATAATTTAATCGCCCATGAATATTACGATAAAAACACCTGATGAAATTAAAAAAATGCGGATAGCTGGACGCCTGGCTGCCGAAGTGCTTGAAATGATTGGACCTTATGTTCGTCCTGGCATTACGACCGACGAATTAAACCAAATTTGTCATGATTATATCGTCAATGTGCAAAAAGCCATTCCAGCCCCTCTTAATTATCACGGTTTTCCTAAATCGATCTGCACTTCTGTCAATCATCAAGTTTGTCACGGCATTCCAGGACCGCGTAAATTGAAAGATGGCGATATTATTAATATTGATGTCACCGTCCTCAAAGATGAATATCACGGAGATACCAGCAAAATGTTCGTGATAGGCAAACCCTCCATTCTGGCGGATCGTTTGATTAAAAATACGCTAGAATGTCTTTATTTAGGGATTCAACAAGTGAAACCCGGTGCGCGTCTTGGCGACATTGGTGCCGTGATTCAGGAACATGCTGAAAAAAATCGTTTTTCCGTTGTGCGCGAATACTGTGGGCATGGTATCGGTAAAATTTTCCATGAGCCGCCCAATGTCGTGCATTATGGCAAACCCGGTACAGGCGAAGAAATACGTGCGGGTATGATTTTTACGATTGAACCCATGATCAATGCAGGAAAACGTTTTGTTAAACTGTTACCCGATCATTGGACCGTCGTAACGAAAGATCATAGTCTTTCTGCCCAATGGGAACACACAATTCTTGTGACAGAATCAGGATATGAAGTATTAACCCAACGTTCTGACGAAACAATTTAAAATCCAGGAGGATAGCTATGTCATGGCAGAAAGCGATGCGTTGTTTTTCGTGTAGTGTTTTATTGTTCGCCTCATCCCTTAGTTTCGCTGCAAATGGTCCGATTTTAAATTACGAAAGTGGCGAACATGTGGCTGCCGGTGATCAGGTTAAGCTCCATTTTACCGCGGATGAACCAGGTCAAGCGGGAGAAGCCTTGCCCTTACCGAATGGTTTAAAATTAACGTATGGCGAAATTCTATCCTTGGGCGATTTTTATGAAATTGTCGACCAAGCTATTTCACGCGGCATATCAAACGATGACAAACGCGCACGTTTTACCGCCGCTTTTAATTCATTTGCGACCAGTTCTGCCGCCGTAACAGAAACGCCTCAGATTCTCAGTATCATCCAATCAGAAAAAACCGCAGTCGATGAAGGTATGAAGCGCGGCGAAAAACCCGAGGATATTTATGAAAAAATCGGTTCTGATGATAATAGACAATGGAATTGCGTAACGGGTGGCGACTGTTCGTCAACCTGGTGGGTGCGTCCTGGTAGATATTTAAAATTGGCCAAAAAAGATTTTGACCATTTTGGTGATGCAGCGTGGGAAAGCTACCAAATCGGTCATCAATTAGCAATGGAAACAGCTATTGCCGCACATCAAACCCAGGATGTCGAAAAATTGAGGCTAGCCTATGCAATGAATAGTTTTGCCAGCCATTTTCTTGCTGATCGATTTGCCTCAGGCCATATGCGCACGCCACGCGCTGAATTGTTTGCCGAGGTCACACCCAGTGTAATCGGATCATTGCTCGTTAACTTTATGCATAAAGAAGAAAACCGTTATGGATTGCATGTGCATAATTTGCGAGACGAACATTGGATAGCCTATGGTGATCGATATTATTACGATGCAATCAATGATATGAATCGTGACGAGTTAAGTTCTGCATTGCAAAATTCAGCTGATCAAATTTTTGAGGCATATCAGTCGGGGACTCTGCCGAAAGATGACTCCGTTGGCAATGCTTTGCCGATTGTGGATGAAACGGGTAATACGGGGCAAATTGATATTGCTCCATTATTTTATTGGGATAACGCAACGAAGACAGTTTATCGCAGGAGTGATGTGAGTAATGTGAATGACAGACATTGGACAGCACACTGGTGGGGTTGGTCGACATTGATTTTATTGGCGCGGCAACATGAAGGGTTATCGATTGAATCACAAGCTGAATTGGTTTCTGCTGGATATGCTTTGGAAGCGATGCAGGCGGGTTTGATTACGGATAGGCAAGTGTTTTTGTATGCAAAGAGTGTGGTGAGTCGCAAATAAAGAGTTTTTGGTGGGCTCGTAAAGCACCTCGTGTAGTCATAAAAGAATAGGTAATAAATGATTTATTTGAACGGTAAAATTGTTCCAGAAAAAGAAGCAAAACTGGAGTATAACGATAGAGGATTTTTATTGAGTGATGGTTTATTTGAAACGATGAGAGCTTATGAGGGGAAAGTAGCTTGTTTAACAGATCATTATGAAAGATTAAAAAAATCGGCTCAATACTTGAATATTCCGTTTATTATGTGTATTCAAGAGATGGAAAATATTGTTAATCAATTATTAGAAAAATGTGAGTTAAATGGTAAAAATGCGAGTTTAAGGCTGACTCTTACACGCGGCACAGGACCAAGGGGTTTGTTGCCTCCCGAAAATGTGAATCCTACGATAATGTTAACTGCATTTCCATTTGCAAATAATCAGGTTAAACCAATTAAAGCAATAGTTAGTGAAATAAGAAGAAACGAATTTTCTCCATTGTCAAATGTTAAGTCGCTTTGTTATTTAGATAATATAATGGCAAGACAAATCGCAGCAAATCAATCCGCTGACGAGTGTATCATGCTTAACACAAAAGGCGATGTTGCGTGTGCGAGTGTTGCGAATATATTTATGGTAACTGCTAAAGGAATAAGTACCCCACGTATTGAAGACGGAGTGTTGCCTGGTATAACTAGAAAAACAATTATTATTATTTGCAAAGAAAATAATGTTCCTATTTTTGAGGAACCAATTAAGGAAGCTGAATTAATAAAAGCTAAAGAAATTTTTTTGACTAATCGATTAATTGAAATACAGCCCGTTGTGGGAATTAATAAGCGCTTAATTAATTCAGGAAAAGTTGGGAGCATAACAGTAATGATTCAAGCGCTTTATAAAAATTATTTAACTGGTAAGTTATGAAGTTAATACAACAAATGATCTTAGAACCTGTTCAAAGTCTTTTTAAATGGATGATATCATTGCTGCCTGCTTTTCACCTCTCCCCTTGTGGGCTACCCTGCACACACATCTTCGTTTTTAAATTGACCTTAATCTTTGCGTCATCCCGCGCATGCTTCTGGCGCGGGACCCAGCGACTTTTTTTG
>CAYRUP010000095.1:0-7453 GCA_964427485.1 uncultured Coxiellaceae bacterium
TGTTACGTCGACCCATGGACAACACCTGGGCAAAACCAACATAGAAGAAAATGCCTTCAAAAACGACATAAAATGCAATCAAATCACGCAACAAGCGCTGGTCGTTTTCCGTTGTACCCGTATTGAAATTAGGGTCACCGAGACTCTGCGTATAAGGGAGTGACCAAGCCGCTTTACGAGCAACCGCAGGCAATTCACGATACATGTTAAATACTTCTGCTTCATCCATCCCTAAACTTTCAATAACATGTTGATAAGCATGTGTATGCAGGGCTTCTTCAAATGCTTGACGTAATAAATACTGCCGGCATTCAGGATTGGTAATGTGACGATAGAGAGCCAATACTAAATTATTTGCAACTAAAGAATCGGCTGTGGAGAAAAATCCAAGATTACGTTTGATAATCATGCGTTCATCTTCAGTTAAACCATGCGGATCTTTCCACAGTGCAATATCGGCAGACATATTAATTTCATTTGGCATCCAATGATTTGCGCAGGCATCTAAATATTTTTGCCAGGCCCATTTATATTTGAATGGAACCAATTGATTGAGATCGGCACGGCAATTAATGATGCGTTTATCATCGACTTGAATACGTGCTGCACCCATTTGGAGTAATTCCAAGCCGGTTGCACCGCCTATGTTAGTGTGTTGCGCTGTAAGTGACATCATGATGTTCCTTCTAAGTTTATTTATTGACATGCCTCACACGTTGGATCGGTGATCAAACAAGCTTTTGGTTCCGTATTTTCTTGTACTGCATTCAATGCCGTATCATGAATAGTGGATTTTTCGGCATTGGTTGCACCCATGCTGCGCAAGTAGTAAGTGGTTTTCAAACCGCGCTTCCAGGCAAGTCGATACAGATTATCCAGTTTTTTACCGGAAGGTTGTGCCATGTAAAGATTTAATGATTGCGATTGATCAATCCATTTTTGCCGACGTGATCCTGCTTCCACCAACCAGGATGGATCGATTTCAAAAGCGGTCGCATAGCGTTCTTTCAATTCGTTGGGAATGCGGGTAATTTTGCTGACGCTGCCATTGTAATATTTCAAATCATTGACCATCACATCATCCCATAGACCTAATTTTTTCAAGTCGGTAACGAGATACGGATTAATCACAGTAAATTCACCCGACAAATTCGATTTAACAAATAAGTTTTGATAAGTGGGTTCAATGGATTGCGATACACCCGTGATATTAGCAATTGTCGCAGTCGGTGCGATGGCCAATACGTTGGAATTACGCATGCCGATTTTCATCACGCGTTCACGCAATGTTTTCCAGTCAAGCGTTTGTGAGCGATCTTGCTCTAAATAAGACCCACGCACTTTTGCTAACATTTCAATTGAATCGATTGGTAAAATACCCTGGCTCCATAATGAGCCGGCAAACGTAGAATATTTGCCGCGTTCTTCCGCTAAGAAAGTAGAAGCTTCAATCGCATAGTAGCTAATCAATTCCATAGAACGATCAGCAAACGTGACGGCTTCTTCTGAGGCATAAGGCATGCCTAATTGATAAAGCACATCTTGAAATCCCATCAAACCAAGACCAATGGGGCGATGTTTTAAATTGGAATTGCGTGCTTGTGGTACAGAGTAATAATTAATATCAATTACATTATCCAGCATGCGAATCGCAGTATGAATGGTTTTGCGTAATTTTTCCTGATCTAAACCTTTTTCCGTCATGTGCGCTGGAAGATTGATACTGCCGAGATTACAAACAGCAATTTCATCCTGTGAGGTGTTTAACGTAATTTCCGTGCACAGGTTGGAGCTATGAACAACACCAGTATGCTGTTGAGGTGAACGCAAGTTACAAACATCTTTAAAAGTAATCCAAGGATGCCCTGTTTCAAATAACATGCTCAGCATTTTGCGCCACAGAGAAAGCGCTGGAATTTTTTTCGTGTTATGAATTTCCCCGCGCTGCGCTTTTGCTTCATAGGCAGTGTAAGCTGTTTCAAATGCTGCGCCGTATAAGTCATGCAAATCAGGCACATCATCGGGAGAAAACAACGTCCACTCCGCTTCTTCAGCGACTCGCTGCATAAATAAATCTGGAATCCAATTTGCCGTATTCATGTCGTGAGTACGTCGACGTTCATCGCCGGTGTTTTTGCGTAACTCTAGAAATTCTTCAATATCTTTATGCCAAGTTTCCAGATAACCGCAAACCGCACCTTTGCGTTTGCCACCTTGATTGACGGCAACAGCAGTTGCATTCGCGACACTTAAGAAAGGCACAACGCCGAGCGATTTCCCATTGGTACCTTTGATTCGTGCACCCATCGCGCGAACATTGGTCCAATCATTGCCGAGGCCGCCCGCATATTTAGACAATAAAGCATTATCTTTGATTGCCGCAAAAATACCGTCTAAATCATCAGGAACCGTCGTGAGATAGCAACTGGATAATTGTGGACGCAAGGTACCTGAATTAAACAGAGTGGGTGTTGAACTCATGAAATCAAACGTGGATAACAAATTATAAAATTCAATGGCGCGTTCTTCTTTGTTTTTTTCATCTAAAGCTAAACCCATTGCAACGCGCATGAAGAAAACTTGTGGTAACTCAAAACGCACACCGCGGCTATGGATAAAGTAACGATCATATAAAGTTTGTAAGCCCAGATAATTAAATTGCAAATCGCGTTCCGGTTTGATTGCTGCAGCCAATTTAGCAAGATCGTAGGTTTTTAAACGCGGTTCTAGTAATTCGAGCTCAACACCACGCGCGACATAAGCTGGCAAATACGCGTGATAAAGCGACTTCATTTCTTCAAAGGAAGCACGGTCTTTAAGACCTAAAAAGCTTAATGCTTCACTGCGTAAATCATCTAGCAAAAGACGCGCAGCGACAAAGCTATAATTGGGCTCTTTTTCAATGAGGACACGGGCAGACATAATCAGCGCTTTGCTCACTTCTTTGAGAGGGACTTTATCAAATAAATTGCGCTGAGTGTCTTCAATGATGTGTTGTGCGGATACATCGGATAAGTTTTCACATGCGCTATTGATCAAGGTGATCAAACGATCCAAATCGAGTGGAACGACTTGACCATCATGCAATGTGACATGGAGTTGTTGGCGTGCGGTTTGTGCTGCAGCTTGTTCTTGTTCGCGAATTTTGCGTCGTTCTTCGCGGTACAAGACATAGGCGCGAGCGACTTTGTGTTCGCCAGCACGCATTAAAACGAGTTCGACTTGATCTTGAATATCTTCAATGTGAATGGTTCCGCCCTGCGATAAGCGGCGTGTAAATGTGTCAGTAATTTTTTGGACGAGATGAGCGACTGTTTCATGGACGCGATTGGAACCCACCGCGGTGTCTCCTTCAACAGCCAGAAATGCTTTGGTCATAGCAGCCGTGATTTTGCTAGCATCAAACGTCGCCAGTGTGCCATCACGACGAATAACTTTTAAATAACCAGGCGCTGTCATTGCGATATCGATATTAAAATTTTTGATTGCAGCCGTCGTGCGTGGTGATGCTATTTCTATTTCCATAAGCCCCTCCAGAGCGTTCGTTAGAGTTTTGCACAAGTACTACATACTGTGAGCATAGTTGTATAAAAACACAATATATAGGATGTGTTGTAGTGATGCTATACAAGATAGTGTATATTTCCTCAGGATGCAATAGAGCAAGGTGTGGGTGAGTTGTGGATAAGTTGTGGAAATGAAGTTAGGGGTACAGTAATTCTGTACCCCGACAAAAATTATGGATTATTAATGGATTGGCGTGAGCGAGACAATGTCTGCTGTGCTCCGGTATTAGTATCAGCAGCTTGTGATTGTCTCTCAGTATTGCGTCTACGTAACACAGACTCAGTAAATGAAGCACGAGTTTGAGAAGGCGCGAGCAACGCAGGCGAACCGACGAAAGTAGGTGCATTAAGCTCACCTCGGTTTGTAAATATCTCAGGGTCAGTGACTCTAAGTAATTTACTTTGGCTAGTAGGTGGAATAGGAACAGGCGTAGATGAGGTTGTACCAGCTAGTGGCGGCGGCTCAACAGTGATAATTATCGCATCTTGAGCTTGTTTTCTATCACGATGATGAGCATAAAGAGCATCTAAGACTTCAGCAGTAAAAATTTCAGCAACAATTTTTTTATCAGTACTGTTAAAGAAATTCAATAATGAGTCGAACGCCCATGCACGATATTCTTCTAATATCCGAACCAGAAGTAGTTGGTCTTCGCTAGGACCTTCTGTCGTATTATCTGGTTTCAAGGAATTATAATGCTCGAGTAAAGACTGAGCTTCACCACTGTCTATTTTAGCTTTTGCAGTCTCCAAAATTTTACGGCAATGAACATAATACCCGCTGGATATGGAGCGAAAGAAACTCTCAATTGACAGATTACCAATGCCAAGGTTAACAAGGAAATTAATAGTGGCTTCTGCTAAGGCTAACACTTGGAACCAAGGCGATTCGTTACCTTCGAGATGATCTTTTATGGATAATTGGTATGCCATGCCAGCTTGAGCAAAAGCATTCCCTAATAAACAGTATAATTTGAATGGTAGAACTAAGCCTAACTTCAAGGCTTCAGTGCACGAAGCAGGACATTGGGTGTTAGAAAGACTATCCATAAAGTCTGCAATAGAGATGGCAGCGATAGCTGCGTTTACGGACACGGATGAAACACCGAGTATGCTTCCTAAACTCCATAAAGCCAATGGCCCTTCTAAGCCAAATAAACCCGTTACCACGGATTGCGCTGTAAAAAAATAAGGTACGGCAGAAAGAGGACCCAGAGAATAGGGAATAATTTTTTTACATAGACCTGATCCTTCTTTTTTAGGCTTCGTTTTTGGTTCTGCTTTTTCGTCTGCTTCTGGTTTTTTATCCTGCAAGACATGAAGTAAAGAAAGGAAAATATTATTGACGTCGTCTTTTGAATTGTCGGTTTTCGTAGTATTAATTCGCATTAGACGTTCAAATAATTTGGATTTATCCATCATTTCGATAAACTCAGCAGGAGATGACTTCGCCAACTCTTTTAATTTTTTTCCAGCATCTAAAATGGCATTGACTTCAGGTACATCTTTATTACCGCGAAAGTTTTTTTGTTGTTTTACCGCAAATAAACCATTTGTCGATAATGCAGAAAGAGCGCGTCCGGCAGCGAGTGCAACACGTAACTCGATGGGTGCAAATTTAAAAGCATCCCAATTTATTTTAAAACTCACAACAGCGCTAAACACAGTGAGAACCACTGGGAGTAAGTTTTGTTTGATATCTTCTGGTGTCATATAAGGAAACGAGCGCAGCAATCTATTCCAGTTAGCCAAATTTGAATTCCATGATAGAAAAAATGCAGGGAGTGCTGCAGCACCTGCTATAGGGATTTCCAAGTGCCCTCTGAGTCCTTCACTTAATAGATTTTTAAATACAGGACCACCCAAAAGATTTTCGGCAAAATACAAGGATGAAGCGGAAGCAGAAATACTTGCAACGGTCGCTACGGCAGCGGCAATGGCTGATTTTTTACCCTTCCAAGGTTGAACTTGATCACTCAATTCACTGACTAAACGCTGTGCTGCGGCCAGAGCTTTGTCTGGATCGCCTTCTTTAAAATCCTTTTCAGTTTGAGCTGCTTCTTCGTCGGAAAGTAATTTAGCCTTAACGGTATGGTTGGGTGCGATGGGGCCTCGTAGCCGATCATTTAACATGGAAACTCCTGAATTTTTGTTCGGATGTTATGAAATAAAACGAATCTGTTTTAATTGGATGAATGTTTGTCCATTACAATGACGAGGGATTCTAAATGCAGAAACCTTAAGGAAACCTTAAGAGATTTGCTTATATATTCTCGTGGTAATCTATAGATAAGCTTGACTTACTTACTTTATGGCAAAAATAGAGGATATCAGGCACAATTGGCCGCTAAATTTAGGAGTGGACTATGGAACTGAATCAATTGCCTCATCATAAAAGACCACGTGGTATTTATTTATTACCTAACATATTAACGACAGCCGCTTTATTTGCTGGGTTTTATGCGATTGTTGCGGCAATGAAAGGGAATTTCGATATTGCGGCTATTGCGGTATTTATCGCTTTCGTGGCAGATGGTTTAGACGGCCGAGTGGCACGCATGACGAATACGCAGACGGCATTTGGCGCAGAATATGATAGTTTATCGGACATGGTGGCGTTTGCTGTTGCTCCCGCGTTAATTGTGTATAGCTGGTCGTTATTTGCATTGGGGAAATTAGGTTGGTTAGTCGCATTTGTTTATACCGCTACAACTGCATTGCGTCTCGCGCGCTTTAATACGCAAGCGCATGATACCGACAAAAGTTATTTTCAAGGGTTGCCTTGCCCAGCGGCAGCGGCCGTTGTTGTTGGAATGGTATGGTGCTGTAGTTATTACAATATTACCGGAATTTTAATTGCTATCCCTGCGGCGATTATTACTTTTTGTATCGGCGGCTTGATGGTGAGCCGAATTCGATATTACAGTTTCAAACAAGTCGATTTTAAAGGCAAAGTGCCCTTTGTGTTTGTAGTGACTTTAGTGTTAATTATGGCTGCGATTGCCGTCAGTCCAGCGCAAATGTTGTTCGGGGTGTTTTTGGTTTATGCGTGTTCGGGTCCCGTGATGACGCTTTGGCAATTACGTAGGATGAAAAAGAATGGAAAAGGAAAAAAATAATCAAAAACCTCTTTTAACGCTCCCATGTATTACTGTCATCCTGAGCGCAGCGAAGGATCACTAAATTATAATAAGGCGATCCTTCGCTGCGCTCAGGATGACATGCATACATGATGATTAGGATTACAAATGAAGAATTATTATGTTTACATTTTATCTAATGAAGCAAAAACCCTTTATATAGGTATTACCAATAATTTAGAGCGTCGCATGTACGAGCACAAAAATAAGCTTATCGATGGTTTTACAAAAAAATACAATCTAACAAAACTTGTTTATTATGAAACAACAACTGAAGTACGAGATGCTATTGTTAGGGAAAAACAGCTGAAAGGATGGTTGCGCATTAAAAAAATTATATTCATTGAAGAAAGCAATCCGGGTTGGGATGATTTGTCGTTGTCATGGAAAATTTGAAAGGTTTTAAATAATTCCACCAAGATAACTAAAAAATAACCCTTCTGGATCATATTTTTTGCGAATTTTTTCGAGCTGCTGCCATTTTTCAGAAGTATAGGAAGCTTGAACACGCGAATTTTCCTGAACGATATCAGTTTCACCGATGTAATGTGTGCTCGTAAAAGGCTTCAAGAGAGCGATTGCTTCATCCTGCCATTGCATATTCAGAGCATCATCTGCTGGTTTTTCCCAGATGGCCCAAATTCCGCCATAAGATGTGGCATCCATCGAAAGCGCAATATTTTCATGAGGCTCTAATAAATTATGTTGGCCGGTACTTTGACAAAAAACCATGACACTTTTTTCTGA
>CAYRUP010000096.1:0-7423 GCA_964427485.1 uncultured Coxiellaceae bacterium
ATTTAGGTCAATTTAAAAACAAAGATGTGTGTGCAGGGTAGCCCTGCTGGGAAGGATTTCTAAGCAGCTGTCCGTGAATAGTTACCTAGCTGGGAATGAGGCTAATCATAAATCACGCAGCTTCCCCAAATCGACTATTAATCAATCGCACAATCGCATCACGCGCTTCCAATTCATCCGCACCTGAAATCATTAAATCAAGCACCGTACCTTTCGTGACACCTAAAACAATAATCGCCATGATACTTTTGCAATTGGCCACTTGATCATGTTTTTGGATCTCGATTTTACTCTCAAATTTAGTTGCGAGCGCCACTAATTTGGCGGCAGCTCGCGTGTGTAAACCTAGATTATTAATGATTGTGATTTTTTCATTTAGCATATGAAATCATTTCTATAAATTAAAATCTTCGCCGAGATAAACTGCACGGACTTGTTTGTTATTTAAAATATCTTGTGGCGTACCTTGGTGTAACACTTCACCTTGATTGACAATATAAGCGCGCTCGCAAATATCTAATGTTTCACGAACGTTATGATCCGTAATCAATACACCAATATTGCGAATGCGCAAATGCGTGATAATGCGTTTTACATCCACAACGGAAATAGGATCAATCCCCGCGAAGGGTTCATCTAATAAAATAAATTTGGGTTCAGTGGCGAGCGCACGTGCAATTTCCACACGGCGCCGCTCACCGCCCGATAAACTAATGCCCAAGGTATTACGTATACCGGTAATGTGAAATTCTTCGAGTAGCTGATTTAATTTTTCTTTCCGCTCTGTTGCATTTAAATCATCGCGGAGCTCAAGAATGGCCATGATATTATCGGCTGCACTCAATTTACGAAAAATAGACGCTTCTTGTGGCAGATAACTAATTCCTAAACGGGCACGCAAATGGACTGGCATCGTTGTAATATCTTGGTCATTTAAATAGATATGCCCCTGATCACAACGAATCAAGCCAACAATCATATAAAAAGAAGTGGTTTTGCCAGCACCATTTGGACCGAGTAAACCCACGACTTCACCACGGCGTACGTGCAATGAAACATCTTTCACAGCTTGGTGAGCTTTATATTTTTTACTAATGTTTTCGATGCGTAAAGTATTTTTCATGATCTGAATTGACTTGGTTCAATGACGACAGTTGCGCGTCCGGTTTTAGAAGGAGGTGCTGTTACAACTTGATCTTTCATATTATAAATAATGATAGGGCCCTCAAAACTGTTTTTCCCTTGGGTTACAATCACATTGCCTTCTAAAATCACGATAGAAGTGGCGGGATAAAATTTAATTGTTTTGGCCTTGGCATGTAAAATAGGATCATCCGGTTTGGGAAGCGTCGTATATTCAGCTAATTTGTCATTCAATCCGTACGCAATTGCTTCTTCCATTTTATGTTTATCATTATTCCTGGTTGTGACACGATCTGCAGTTAAATGAGTAGAGCCTTGATCGATTTTCACATTACCCTCATAAAGATTCGTGCCGGTTTTATAATTAAATGTCGATGAGTCAGAAATAATATGCATTGTTTGCACGCTATCGTCAGGTAATGCCATTGCCGTCATTGGAATAGATAATAGCAATAAAACACGTAATAAAATACTACGAGTTAGGAACATAATCACCCTTAGCCTGTGAAAGCAATTTAATAGTGCCATTATTTAAATCAGCAAGCATTCCTACGGCATGGACCACGGCGTCAGGTTGTTTGATGATAACAGCATTATCGGTTTTTGCTTGCTGTTTATCAGGAAAAATAGTTAAAGAGGCAGTTTCCATGGTGGTATGTGGATTTTCCGTATCAGCCGGATGATAAATCACAACATTGTTCGTAAAAATCACTTGTTCAAGGCCATTTAATGCCTGGGCAGAATCGGAATTAATATACCAAGGTGCGGGCGATTGACGATACACCGTCACACGCGGATGGGTAATGTAAGTGGTGTCATTTCCCACAAAATGTACCATTTTAGGCGCTTCAATTTTTAAAGAAGGCTTACCTTGTTTATTCATGATGGTCGCGACAATGTTATCCATATAAGCATCAGGCAGCGTGGCATCATCCTCGGTCGTTGCTAGCAAAGATTGTTTTGACAGCATAATTGACCAACCACTTAACGCCATCGCAATCAGAAGTAATAAAATGAAGGTGGAATTTTTAAGAGAAAAAAATGCCATAATTACCTTTGCAAATAAGAATCAATGACGGTTTGATAGGTTCCTTGCGCTTGCATAATGAATTCGCATAATTCGCGCATTGCACCTTTGCCGCCTGCATTTTGTGTCATCCAGGCAACGTGTTTTTGTATAATGTGAGGTGCATTTGGCACGGTGACCGCAAAACCGACACGACGCAATAAAGGCAAGTCGGGCAAGTCATCACCGATGTAGGCGATTTCCTCATCGGTTAAATTTAATTTTTGTTTTAATTCTTGGTAAGCGAGTACTTTGTCGGATTGACCTTGATAAACGTGTTTCACTTTTAAATCTTGCATACGTTGCGTGACGGCATGTGATTCTTTTGCCGTAATAATAGCGACATTGACGCCGGTTTGCTGCAGCATTTTAATTCCCAAGCCATCTTGCACATGAAAATCTTTTATTTCTGCGCCGTTCGCGCCGTAAAATAATACGCCTGTTGTCAGTACGCCATCGACATCTGAAATGAGCAGACGAATATTTTTTGCTTTTTCATGCGGGGTTTTCATTAAATAACTCCAGCGCGTAAAATGTCGTGCAGATGTACGATGCCAAGGGGTTTTTTTTGTTCGTCGGTAATGACAAGTGAAGTGATTTTATAAGTTTCCATAATGTTTAATGCTTCTGCAGCAAGTGTCCCAGGCCGAATAATTTTCGGATTTTTGGACATGATGTGATGAATAACAGTTTGATGCACATCGGCATTATTATCAAAAGCGCGGCGTACATCGCCATCCGTAAAGATTCCTGCTAATTCACCTTCAGGAGTAAGCACGGTTGTCATACCCAATTTTTTTTGCGTCATTTCAACTAAAGCAGTTTTTAACATAGCGTCAAAATTAACTGCGGGAATGGCAGCGCCAGTATGCATGATTTCATCCACACTTAATAACAAACGACGACCTAAAGTCCCGCCTGGATGTGATAACGCAAAATCTTCGGCGGTAAAGCCGCGGCGTTCCAGCATGGATATGGCTAATGCATCACCCATCACTAATGCTGCAGTGGTACTCGAAGTGGGAGCCAAGCCCAGTGGGCAGGCTTCTTTTTCAACGCTGACATCAATATTGATCGTGGCAGCTTTGGCGAGGGTTGAGTGTGAGGTACCCGTGAGGGAAATCAGAGATAAATTGAGACGTTTAATAAAAGGTAAAATTGCTAGAATTTCGTCGGTTTCTCCGGAGTTTGAGATAATCAATAAGACATCATTCGCCGTGATCATGCCAAAATCCCCATGTTTGGCTTCGCCGGGATGAATAAAAAATGCAGGGCTACCCGTACTGGCAAAAGTAGCAGCGATTTTTTTGCCGATATGGCCTGACTTTCCCATGCCCATGACAATGATTCGCCCCTTACAAGCCAGTAATAATTGGCAGGCTTTGGCAAAGTCAGCGTTGATTCGAGCCGACAAAGCATGAATCGTTGCAGCTTCGATTTCGATGACAGCGCGCCCTAATTCGCATATTTTTTCAAGATCTTGCATAATAATACCTTTAGTGGTTTCGAGATTCCTTAGAGTCCAAGGAGACGTATTTTACCCCGAGTTGTTACATTAACGAAAAAAAATTTACTTACAAATTGTTTTGAATAGGTTACAAGTATTATGATAACCAACAATTGTAGCACTTATGAGGTTGATTTTCATGGATACATCCAATAATCCTAAGCGTCTTTATCGTTCGCGTAATCAGCGTGTTGTCGCTGGTGTGTGCGGTGGACTGGCTGATTATTTTAATTTAGATCCGACTTGGGTCCGGTTAATTTTCGTTATACTCACCGTATTGGGTGTGGGTGCCTTCATTATCGTATATGTGATATTTTGGATTATCGTGCCCCTTGCACCTATTCAGACAGACGGTTCGTCTGATGGATGTTCAAATTGCAAAAAATAATGAGCACAATTTTACATGGATAATCTGGTCGAAATTTCGAACTTACATTTTCAACGCAATGGCCGTCCTATTTTTGCCGGTGTTGATATTGTTATTCCACGCGGTAAAGTCATTGCTATTATGGGTCCGAGCGGAACGGGTAAAACGACATTATTGCGTTTGATTGGCGGACAATTGCAGCCCAATCAAGGCAAGATTCTGGTTGCAGGGCAAAATATTCATCATCTATCACTTTCTGAATTGTATAAATTGCGTAAAAAAATGGGCATGCTCTTTCAGAGCGGTGGCTTGTTTACGCACCTTGATGTATTTGAGAATGTGGCTTTTCCGTTGCGTGAGCATACCAAATTATCCGATGAAATGATTCGAACGTTGGTTTTGATCAAGTTAAATATGGTGGGTTTGCGCGGCGCTCGGAATTTGATGCCCAGTGAATTATCAGGCGGCATGGCACGTCGGGTTGCGCTGGCACGTGCGATTATGCTGGATCCTAGCTTAATCATGTATGATGAACCTTTGTCTGGTCAGGATCCTATCTCAATGGGAGTATTAATTAAACTGATTCGTACCTTGAATGATACACTTGGTTTGACGAGTATTATCGTTTCGCATGATGTGCAAGAAACATTAAGCATTGCTGATTATGCCTATGTGATTTCAAATGGAAAAATCATTGGGCAGGGTACTCCAGATGCTATTTCACGTGACCCGTCGGATCAACTTTCGCAATTTATTCATGGCTTGCCGGATGGTCCGGTTGCATTTCATTATCCTGCATCGGAATTTTCAGAGGATTTGCTGGAGAATAATAAATAATGTTCAATCAAATTGCCCTATTAGGGCGTTTCGGCATGGAAATAGTCCGTGACTATGGGAAAGCGGGTTTATTGCTTTACCATGTGTTGTTTCGAATTCCCAATATGCGTAAAGGATTTCCTCTCGTTCTTCAGCAAATTTATGCAGAAGGCGTTTTGTCACTGATTATCATAATTGTATCCAGTTTATTTATTGGTATGGTTGTTGCATTGCAAGGTTATCATACCTTAGCAAAATTTGGTGCATCAGCTGAACTTGGACCGCTGGTCGCTTTAAGTGTGGCGCGTGAATTGGGCCCTGTGGTCACAGCGTTACTTTTTGCTGGACGTGCCGGTTCTGCTGTGACGGCAGAAATTGGTTTGATGAAAGCAACCGAACAGCTTTCCAGTATGGAAATGATGGCTGTTGATCCTTTGCAAAGGGTCATTTCACCTCGCTTGTGGGGCGGTTTTATTTCTACGCCATTATTGACGATGATTTTTAATATCACGGCGATTTATGGGGCCTATTTAGTGGGCGTCAAATGGTTAGGTTTGGATGCAGGGGCATTTTGGTCTAACATGCAGGCGTCAGTTGAGTTTCGAGCCGATGTTTTAAATGGAATTTATAAAAGTCTCGTGTTTGGTTTTGTAGTATCCTGGATATCTGTATATCAAGGTTATTTTGCAGAACCGACGTCGGCAGGAATCGCAAATGCAACCACGCGTACGGTTGTTTATTCTTCTTTGGCAATTCTCGGTTTGGATTTTGTATTAACCGCGATGATGATAGGGGGTTGGTGATGTTATCTCAGCGGACTGTTGAGACCTTTGTAGGTTTATTTTTACTGGCAGCGATTGCAGCCTTATTGGCCCTGGCGTTTAAGGTCAGTGGTTTAACCAGCTTTTTCACTACGGAAGGGTACAATGTGACAGCGGATTTTGATGACATTGGACAACTTAAGGTAAGGGCGGCTGTTAAAATTGGCGGTGTGGCTGTGGGTGAAGTTTCAGAGATTCGGTTAGATCCAACAACCTATAAAGCGATTGTCACACTGCATATTAATTCTAAAGTGAAAGAAATACCGGATGATTCATCGGCAGCTATTTTAACGGCAGGTTTACTGGGTGATAATTATATTGAAATTTCCCCCATGTATAGTTCGACTTTTTTGCAAAATGGCGGTCAAATTCAAGAAACCCATTCGGCTATGATTTTGGAAAAATTAATCGGACAATTCTTGTTTAAGATTGGTAACAACAACTCTGATGCATCGAACAGTAATGCAACAAGTTCCACAGCAAAGTCACCTGAAAAAACCGCAACGACTAACATGAATGGAGTTAAACAATGAAAAAATATTTTTCGTCAGTAGTAGCAATATTTGTCGCCGGATGGATGGCGTTACTTTTATTTCCTGTTAATTGCGCGGCAAGTAGTGATCCTCTCGCCATGTTGCAATCGGTCGCGGATCAAATGATTTCAAGTCTGCAACGCAATAAAACGACATTACGAGAAAATCCTTCATTAGTTTATTCATTGGCAACCCGCATTATTGTCCCTCATGCGGATCTCGATGAAATGTCCAGACGCGTATTGCCGCCTCAAACATGGAATAATGCGACGCCTGCTCAACGTCAACAATTTAAACGCGAATTTACCACGTTATTAGTGAGAACGTATGCTTCTGCGTTGGCGCAGTATAAAGACCAAACCGTGAAATTTTTCCCGGTGCGTGGGGGTTATCAAGGCAGAGCATCTGTGCGAGTCAACAGTGAAATTATTCGTACGGATGGTCCTTCCATCTCTGTGGTATATAGCCTTGTTTCCAGGGGCGGTTCATGGAGACTTTATGATATGACTGTGGAAGGGGTCAGTATGTTAGAAAGTTTCCGTTCACAATTTTCTGATCAATTATCCCGAAGCGACATGGCTAATTTGATTCAAGTGTTGAGGAGCCATAATTCAGGTCATGGTGGTTAATGTGATGGTTAATTCTGCTCGCATCGTCGAACAAAATGGTCGTCTGATGATTTCAGGCGACTTAAATTTTTCAACAGTGGTGATGTTGTGGCATGAGAGTTTGCCATTATTATCCTCGATGGCTGTTATGAATTTTGATTTAAGCAATATTAATTCATCCAATAGCGCAGGGGTTGCTCTTATTATTGGCTGGATTAAGTACGCAAAAAACGCGAATAAAACCATTCAATTTGCTGGCATTCCGCGTCAGTTGGAGTCAATTGTGAGAACGAGTGGGATTTATAACATGATGTTATGAATCCTGAGTTATGGATCCTCGAATTTGCCGCTTAGAAAGCCTTCCCAGCAGGGGAAGGTGCCCAACGGGCGGATGGGGGAATCAAATAAATATGCATATGCAAGAGAATGGTATTTTAAAAGATAACGCGCGCTCGCTTCGCAAAAAATGGAATCATTGTTTTTAATTCCCCCATCCGCCCGTTGGGCCATAGGCGTCAAGCTAAGAATTTTTTTGCTTTTTTCCTACGCATTTTAAGAGCTT
>CAYRUP010000097.1:0-7418 GCA_964427485.1 uncultured Coxiellaceae bacterium
AGATTTAGCTCTTCGTGGATTGCAAGCCCTCGCCTCTTTTGTATCAGCAATGAAAGTTAAATATAGTGACGTAGAAGTCAGTCTTGATATTGAATCAAACTCAAATTTTCCAATCATGACCGATCTTGATGAAGGATTATCTCAGTTGTTTCAGATGGTTGGTACCGCTGCGAAGGAAAAGAAAACAGCTATTGTTCTGTTTATTGATAGAATTCATGTTTTGGATGAAAAACAACTAGCATCCTTAATTATGGCATTACATGTAGCTTCTCAAGATTCCTTACCAATCACAATGGTAGCTGCTGGTTTGCCGCAAATTTCGTCACAAATGGGTGAGGCAAAAACATATGCTGAAAGACTATTTGAATTTCATCATATTGGTAAGCTTGATTATCAAGCAGCGATTCAAGCGCTTGTCGTTCCAGTAGAAAAATTAGGTGTTCGTTACACAAAAGATGCTTTGAAAGAAATAATCAAACTAACGGAAGGGTATGCATATTTTTTGCAAGAATGGGGAAAACATGCCTGGGATATTGCTGATGTATCGCCTATCACAGCAGAGAATGCAAAAGATGCAACAATCGAGGCGCTTACAGACCTTGACGCTAGTTTTTTTCGAGTGCGCTTTGACCAACTCACGCCTATGCAAAAACGATATCTTAGGGCGATGGCTGAATTAGGTCCCGGACCACATGCCTCTGGCAAGATTGCAGCCGTTTTAGATAGGCGCGTGACTCATTTGGGTCCTGTGCGCGAGCAACTTATTACTAAAGGATTAATTTATAGTCCCTCACATGGCGAAACTGCTTTTACTGTTCCATTGTTTGACTCATTTATGAAGCGAATGATGAAAGAGTTTTAGTTTTAATAAAATTACATTAATGTACAATCACGAACAATGATAGAAAAAATTTATTATGCAAAACATGACTCATCACAAAGAATCAAAATCTCAGAATGATTTGGAAAAAGAATCCTATAAAGTCTTAAGCATAGCACTTTCGCCAACAGGGCATCTTTATCTTTATAGCGACCCAGAAAATCAAGAATTCATTCCAACAAAACTGGCCAATACAATTGACTCGTTTTTCGCTATTAATGATGCAATCGGCCTGCTCCGCTTAGGATTAACAAATACTGACACGCCATTACCCGCGAGCATTTCTTTTTGGCGGCAGTTTGCGCAGTTATTTATAGCTGAAATTTGCAAGCTCAGTGGTTTAGATGACAAAGAGAATAAAACAGAATTTACTGTTACTTTTTCTCTGCAGGATATAAATAATCTCATTGACCAAGCCCCTTTCATGCGTGGTGTAGAACACCTAAACCAAGATAGTGCGAATATCCTTTGGCAAAGGTTAAATCAAGCCTTGAGAGAAGAGCTCCAATCATTTGATGGCAGCTTAGAGGCCTATCTCGCCGCTTATCATTCTGCTTGGAATACCGTTGGACGAGTTTGTTTCCATTTAGCAGAAAATAAGGCAAATACGGAGTATCCTTTTGCTTTCATGGCAACTTATACCACTCGATTATCCAATGCTGCACGTGTTCAGCATGTCCCATTGGGTCGAGCGCTAGAAGAGTATGCGGATGCGCAAAAAAAAGCGCTTTTACTGGCGTTGTTGCTTCCTGTCAGTCGATCTTCGGAAAACAGCATTTTCCTGAAAAATTTAGTTGATTCGGGTGCAATTTTCCAACCATTAGCATGGACGGCCCATGATGCCCATCAGTTCCTTAAGGATATTCCGCATTTTGAAGCTGCTGGAGTCATGGTGCGTGTTCCTAATTGGTGGAGCCCTAAAAAGCCACCACGTCCGAGCATTAACGTGGCTATTGGTAATAGCAATGTAGGCACGTTAGGAATGGATGCTTTACTTGATTTTAATGTGCATTTTGCTCTACCCGATGGTGAAGAGATTACACCCCATGAATTTAAAACATTACTGGGAAGTCTTGGCCAACTTGTTCAAATTAAAGGTCAGTGGGTTGAGGTAGATAGCGATAAACTCAGTCAAGTATTATCGTATTGGCAAACCGTCGAACGGCAAGTAAAGCGTGAAGGATTGTCATTTGCGGAGGGCTTACGTTTACTGGCAGGCGTTTCAACTCAGCTAGAGTCAGCTCAATCATCCAGAGAGGTGGCTGAATGGTCAAAGGTTATTGAGGGAACTTGGCTGAACGAAGCATTAACACGATTACGTCATCCCGATATGGCCGGTGAAGAGATGCTACAGGCCATTTTAAAGCGTCATCTACAGACTCAATTACGTCCTTATCAAACACAGGGCGTGCAGTGGTTATGGTGGCTTTATAACATGCGCTTAGGCGGTTGCTTGGCTGATGATATGGGGCTTGGAAAAACGGTACAGGTATTATCACTCTTTCTCCTTGTAAAATTTCAAACGACGAAATCACGAAAACAAGAGCCGCATCTTTTGATATTACCCGCCTCATTACTGGGAAATTGGCAAGCAGAAATCAATCGTTTTGCTCCCAGTTTGCGACTATGGGTAGCCCATAGTGCAGCCATGCGTGATGAAAAATGGAATATGCAAGATTCACCGCGACTATCTGAAATAGATATTGTCATCACAACCTATGCCACGATACATCGTCTGCCTTGGTTAAGTGAAACATCATGGGACATGGTTGTTCTTGATGAAGCGCAAGCCATTAAAAATCCATCTTCAAAACAAACGCAAGCCATCAAAGATATCAAAAGTAAAGTCAGATTTGTCTTAACAGGTACGCCAATTGAAAATCGTTTATTAGACTTATGGTCGCTATTCGATTTTGTCGCACCCGGTCTTTTAGGTACTGCTAAAATTTTTGCGAATTACAGCAAACAAAAATCAGCACAAAAAAATAATACGGACAAAAGTCATTTTTATTCTGCTGTGCGCCATCTCGTGAATCCTTATATTTTAAGACGATTAAAAAGTGATAAACGCATTATTGATGATCTACCTGACAAAACCGAAATGCAGACGTATTGCACGTTAACAAAACAGCAGATTGGGCTTTATCAACAAACAGTAGATGAGCTTGCCCACAAACTTGAAAAAGAAGCGGAAGCGGATGGCATAAAACGTCGTGGCCTGGTGCTATCTTATCTTTTGCGCCTCAAGCAGATTTGTAATCATCCTAATCAATGGATGGGGCATGGCGATTATGACGCGGAAATCAGTGGAAAATTCGCGAGGCTCAAAGAGCTTTGTGAAGTCATTGTAGCCAAACAAGAAAAAGTTTTGGTATTTACACAATTTCGTGAAATTATTCCTGCTTTATACGAGTTTCTTACCCAACTATTTGGAGAACGGGGACTCTATTTACATGGACAAACAACTGTTAAAGAGCGCGCGAAAAGAGTGGAAACTTTTCAAGAGGAACGTGGAGCGCCCTTTTTTATATTATCGCTGAAAGCAGGCGGCACCGGTTTAAATCTCACTCGCGCATCACACGTCATTCATTTTGACCGCTGGTGGAATCCCGCAGTTGAAAATCAAGCAACGGATCGTGCCTATCGCATCGGCCAGAAAAAAAATGTGTTGGTTCACAAATTTATTTGCCGCGGCACCATCGAAGAGAAAATTGATGCTTTAATCAGTTCAAAAAAATCATTGGCGGATGAAGTCATCAATCATGGTGATGAAACAATACTAACAGAGTTGTCTGATACCGAATTATTGAAAATGGTTTCGCTGGATATTCACCGTGTATTAAGTGAAAATTAGCAATTTTTTTGGAGAAAAGAAAAGCATGAGTCGATATGGATATGATGAGTTTCCACCCTATGTGCCCGTTGCTGAACGTAAAAGAAAAGCAGCGCGTGAAGTTGAAAAGCTCAAAAAGAAAGGTGAAATAATACAACCCGTCGTTATAACCGGACGAACGATTGCTAATACGTTCTGGGGAAAAGCGTGGTGTACGAATTTAGAATCGTATAGCGATTTTGAAAATCGCCTACCTCGGGGACGAACTTATGTGCGTAATGGATCGGTAATTAACCTTAACGTAGGTGCAGGTGAAATTAATGCCATGGTAAGCGGCTCATCCATTTACAAAGTAAAGATAACAATTTCACCGATTCTATCCAATAAATGGAACGCGCTCGTCAATGAGTGTGCTGGAAAGATTGATTCACTCATCGAACTTCTGCAAGGAAAATTTTCTAAAAGCATCATGCAGATCATTACCCACCCTGAGAAGGGGTTATTTCCGCATCCAAAAGAAATAAAATTAAAATGTTCATGTCCAGATTATGCTGAAATGTGTAAGCATGTTGCTGCAGTACTTTATGGTATTGGATCACGTCTTGATGAAAGGCCAGAGGACTTATTTTTATTGCGAAAAGCAGATCATGCTGCTTTAATCGCTCACGCCGGAAAAACGACATTAACGCAAACACTTGCAACGAAAGGATCCCAAACTCTTGCGAGTAGCGACTTGTCGGCACTATTTGGTATTGATATTGACGGCGCAGAGAAATTAAATTTTGCGCAAGCTGATTTACCAAAGAAAAAAATTAAAGTGTCTAAGAGGCGTTCTACAAAAAAAGATGCTGTAGTTAAACAAACTCGTCAAGCAAAAGCAAAAAAATCTCCGACAAAGCGGAAAAAATCCTCTGCTTCTACGATAAAGAAAACCAGCAAGCTAAAAAAATCAGTAAAAAATAAGCCTAAAAAAATATCCAAATAATTATAGAGGTAAAATAAATTAGTTATGCAGCAAGATGAAGCTTTTAATTTATTGAAAATGGGAAAAAATATTTTTCTTACGGGCGCGACAGGTGCTGGTAAAACATATCTGTTAAACAAATCCCCAGCAAATCCCCAGGGTCAGCAAATAAGTACCATCATCGAACAAAAGAAAAGCCATCAGCCTTGTTCGATGGTGACACTTGACCCGTTGCCTCCTTTGATGCCAATCGCATAAATTGTCTATGTATTTTAATTATAACAATACACAAGAAGAAACCTTCTGTTGAGCAGGATCTTGCGTGAGTCGACTGACAAAATTATTTAATCTTGAAAATGAATTTTTTACGACGGGTTCGCATTTATTTAAATTCATTTTTTCTTCATACTGACTTAAGGCCAAACGTTTTATCACTGCCAATGCTTCTAAGGGCGAAGTCGCATTTTTATTGACTCGTTCAATTTCGTTTGCAATAGCTTGAGTTGTTGTTGGGAGATGAAACATGCCTGTCCCACGTTTGTGATGACGCATTGAATCAGTTATCAACGCATTAATATTTTTCAATTCATCAATTGCAGCTGCATGTGCTTTGGTATAAATGCTTTTTTCTGAAAGATTATCTCTTTTGTCATCTAAAACAAAATGGCCATCTGCATCATGACTTTTTGCGATTGAAACAGAGGCGGAATTTAAACCTAAAGTTTTACCTAAATCGTCATTCGAAGGTTGTGCTGTTTTTGGAATATCTGAATGGTTGAGTTGGTAATCGATTGCTTTAATTATTTTTACATGTTGTGCGAAAAATTCAATTTCATCTATCTTGTTATCGAAATAGGTAAAATCAGTAAAATAGATGACTGCTTCTTTTCCTGGTTGAACTTTTTTTTGATCCGCAGTAGCAGTACAAAATTTCACGGCATACACGTAAGGATTCTTAAAAGCGCCGCATAATATGGAACAAACAGTTTCGTCCGATGCGCTATTTGTCAGAATATCTAATGAAAGATGAATTTTAAATGGATAGGAAGGATTGGACATACCTTCAGCAGCTTTTTCTTCATAACGATCAGTTACGTTTTGCTTTCGAAGACGATGATAGCCGCTACCCAAATCATATCGATAATCACCAATTTGTTGCTCATCCAACATTCGTTTTATTAAGCCTGACTGCTCTTTTTCTCGATTTAAAGCATCTGTTCTTGTGGTAGTCATGCGGCATATCCTTCATTAATAGGACGCGAATGGTATCTTGCAAATTAATTTAAAACAACTGTAAAAATACGGTAGTATTTGAAGGCACTAACAGTGTATTTACAAATTAGAATAGAAAACTGGGAAAATAAAGTAAAAAGCTTGGATGATTTACAAAAATTAATATGGGGATTTTAAAAAATCGGGGAATTATAGCATTACAACTAAATATAACTTATAATAACAAAATAGGAAGCATTATAAATGCGCTATACTGTGCGGATTAAAAAACAAGCGGATAAAACATTACAAAGTTTGAGCGTAACTGACCGTCATAGAATCACTGAAAAAATTAAATTATTAGGAGAAAACCCCAACAATCCTATTTTAGATATTAAGCCATTACAAGGAGAACCCTATTATCGATTACGTATCGGGCAATGGCGCGTTATTTTTGACAGGGATGATGAAGTAAAAATTATTGCTATTGAAAAAATAAAGCCACGCGGAGGGGCTTATAAATGACCTTACAAACTATCAAATCAATTGAAGGCAAAACAGAGTACGTTTTATTACCTATCGGTATCTACAATTTACTACGCAGCGAAATTGAACAAGCACTAAAGAAAAAATACAACAATGACGATTACATACCTTTTAAGGTCGAAAATTATGTAGATAACCCTGTTGCCTTAGCGCGCATTAACGCTGGTATTACCCAAGAAGAATTAGCAAAACGCATGAAAGTAACCCAAGCTTACATCAGCAAGCTTGAGACTCAGGATAAGGTAACAGCAAAGGTGATAAAAAAAGTCAAAGAAGCAATTGAAAAATAACGCAAGTAACGGAATCACGGTAACGGAATCAGGCTTGCACAATTGTGCTTATATAATGCCTAATATCAAATTCAACATTATCAGACCTTGCCATTTTACTCAAACTTCACGAAAATGTAGGCACATCGTGATTAAAATAGGTATACCTCTCACTAATGATTTTTAGGTATTTCTAGCATCCCATCTGCGGATTATCTTGTACACTAAAAAAGGCTTGCATAGAAAGAGCTATGCGCGCCTTTTTTAGTGTACAATATAACCCATATCTGGGCGCTATAAATACCTAAAAATCATTAGTGAGAGGTATATATCAGTTAGATTTGCAATTTTGAAACGTAAACGGGTCAATTGCCATCATGGAACAAAAGAAAAGTCATCAGTCTTGTTCGATGATGGCATTTGACCCGTTACACACGAAAGTTGTAAATGATTTTCTATGTCTTCATTTTCAGCTACAGGTTGATATGTTTTTCCACATAGCCAACTCATTAATCGTCCACAAGATGATGCTGGGCGAGACGGTCTTGAATAAAATAATGTAGCTGGAACGCGGCTGTGATTGATCAAATCAGATTGTTCAGAGGGAACATCCGATACATCTATTAATTTTTCTTCGGGTGGTCTTTCATCCATTTTTTTATGTTCGCTTGCTTTCCGATAGCATGAAACAACAGCTTGAGGAATTTGATTGAA
>CAYRUP010000098.1:0-7095 GCA_964427485.1 uncultured Coxiellaceae bacterium
GCCGTCGATAAAGAACATCAATTTGAAGTGTTATCCACAAATGGCGATACCTTCTTGGGCGGTGAAGATTTTGACGTGCGCTTGATTAATTACCTGATCGATGAATTTAAGAAAACATCTGGAATTAATTTGCGTAATGATCCATTAGCATTGCAACGTTTGAAAGAAGCCGCTGAAAAAGCCAAGATTGAATTATCTTCCACACAGCAAACAGATGTCAATTTACCCTATATCACTGCAGATGCAAGTGGACCCAAACACTTAAACATAAAGATCACACGCGCGAAGCTAGAATCCTTAGTTGAAGATTTAATTCAACGTACGGTTGAGCCTTGCAAAACTGCGATCAAAGATGCGGGTGTTAAAATTGAAGATATTTCTGACGTGATTTTAGTGGGTGGCCAATCACGTATGCCGAAAGTGCAAGAGACTGTTAAAAACATCTTTGGCAAAGAACCACGTCGTGATGTCAATCCAGATGAAGCGGTGGCAATCGGTGCCGCTGTTCAGGGTGCCGTTCTTTCTGGCGCTGTGAAAGACGTTTTATTGCTAGATGTGACACCGTTATCATTGGGTATCGAAACGCTAGGTGGCGTTATGACCAAGCTTATCGAAAAAAATACCACGATTCCCACTAAAGCAACGCAAACTTTCTCAACAGCATCGGATAGTCAAACTGCAGTCACCGTTCATGTGTTACAAGGTGAACGTGAAATGGCTTCAGCAAATAAATCCTTAGGCCGTTTTGACTTAACTGATATTCCGCCAGCACCACGTGGCATGCCGCAAATCGAAGTGACTTTTGATATTGATGCAAACGGTATTTTACACGTTTCTGCAAAAGACAAAGCGACTGGCAAAGCACAATCCATTGTGATTAAAGCATCGAGCGGTCTGTCGGAAGATGAAATTAAAAACATGGTTAAAGACGCTGAAGCGCATGCGGCTGAAGATCGCAAGTTCCATGAATTAGTTACCGCGCGTAACCAAGCAGATAATATGTCACATGCTGTTTCAAAATCTTTGAAAGAAGCGGGTGATAAAGTCTCTGCTGAAGAACGTAAATCAATTGAAAATGCCCTTGAAGCGCTGAAAGAAGCCATGAAAGGCAATGATAAAGATTTAATTGAAGCGAAGACCAAAGACTTAACTGATGCATCCGCAAAAATGGCTGAACGCTTGTATGCTGCAGGCCAACAAACACAAGGTCAACCCGGTCAAGCGGAACCACAAGCGGAACAAGGAAACCAACAAGGTAACGCTAACAAAGGTGAAACTGTTGTAGATGCTGAATTTGAAGAAGTGAAGGACGATAAAAAATAAAGATCTTCATTCACGATCCAGTATGCACTGTGTCAGCGAAGGTTGGCATCTCAGTCGAAGTGAGATGTCAGCCTTTCTGTGCATTTATATTAATTAATTTTTTTTGTAGTCTTAAATTTTATGAGTAAACGTGATTATTATGAAGTGTTAGGTGTTTCACGCGGTGCGAGTGATGACGACATTAAAAAAGCGTTTCGTCGCCTGGCAATGAAGCATCATCCTGATCGCAATCCCCATGACAAAGTGGCTGAAGAAAAATTCAAAGAAGCACGCGAAGCTTATGAAATTCTTTCTGATAGCCGCAGACGTTCTGCTTATGATCAATTTGGTCATAGCGCACAAGAGGCAGGTGGTTTTGGCGGTGCGAGTGGAATGAATTTCAGCGATATATTTGGTGATATATTCGGTGATATTTTCAGTGGTGGTCGAGCGGGTCCGCAGCGCGGTGCTGATTTGCGTTATCATCTCGAAGTCACACTAGAACAAGCCGTTCTTGGCACGACTGTTGAAGTGACTATACCGACCCAAGTATTGTGTCCGGAATGTAATGGGAGTGGAGCTCGAAAAGGAGTTGCCCCTGTCACTTGTAATGATTGTGGTGGTTATGGACAAATTCGTATTCAGCAAGGGTTTTTCTCAGTGCAGCAAACATGTCCTTCTTGCCAAGGCAAAGGACAATTAGTTTTAGATCCTTGTGGTGAATGCCGTGGTAAAGGTCGTCGTAAACAAACGAAAAAATTATCGATTAAAATTCCTGCGGGAGTTGATACGGGCGATCGAATTCGTTTGAGTGGCGAAGGCGAAGCAGGCGAAGCGAGCGCGCCTCCCGGTGATTTATATGTGCAAATCACAGTGAAACAACATGATATATTTGGTCGTGATAGTACCAATTTGCATTGTGAAGTTCCCATTAGTTTTGTTACAGCAGCATTAGGTGGAGAGCTGGATGTTCCAACTTTGACAGGCCGAGTTAAATTGAAAGTACCGGCTGAGACTCAATCCGGCAAAGTATTTCGCTTGAAAGGAATGGGTGTTCCTTCTGTGCGTGGGGGTGGTTCAGGTGATTTGTTATGTAAGGTTATGGTCGAAACACCGGTGAATTTAACTCATAAACAACGTGAATTATTGAACCAATTCGAAAAAACATTATCAGCCGATAATAAACATAATCCCAGATCATTTTCTTGGTTTAATAAAGTAAAGAAATTTTTTGAAGATATGAAGCTTTAATCGAGAGTAACGACTATGCATAAAGTACCTATGACAGTATCTGGCGCAGAAATGCTGCGTGAAGAATTACAACGTTTGAAAACCGTCGAGCGTCCAAGAATTATTAATGCGATTGCTGAAGCGCGTGCGCACGGTGATTTAAAAGAAAATGCGGAATATCATGCAGCGCGAGAACAACAAAGTTTTATGGAAGGACGAATTTTAGAAATAGAAGGCAAGTTGTCTACCGCACAAGTCATTGACGTCACGGCAATTGAAAACACGGGTAAAGTTATCTTTGGCACCACAGTAAAAATGACAAATATCAATGCCTCTTCCGAAGTATGCTACAAGATTGTGGGAGATGATGAAGCCGACATTAACAAGAGCAAAATTTCTATCAGTTCGCCTATCGCACGTGCATTGATTGGCAAATATGAAGGTGATGTTATAGAGGTTCGCACACCCGACGGTGCAATCGAATATGAAATCATTGAGGTTCAGCACATTTAATGCCAACGAGTAAAAGCAGCCGTCGCTGGCTGAGAGAACATTTTTCAGATCCTTATGTGAAACAGGCGCAACAAGAAGGTTTTCGATCGCGTGCGGTTTACAAATTACTCGAGCTGCAAGAGCGTGATAAGTTATTTAAACCAGGCATGACTGTCATTGATTTGGGTGCGGCACCTGGCGGTTGGTCACAAATCGTGGCTAATCTTGTCGGAAAAAAGGGACGTGTGATCGCACTCGATATTTTGCCGATGGATCCTCTGCCCGGCGTTGAATTTATTTTAGGAGATTTTTCGGAAGAAGCCGTTTTGTCCGAATTACTTAAACGTCTAGGTGATACGAAGGCAGATTGGGTTATTTCCGATATGGCTCCCAACATGAGTGGTATCGATAGTGTAGATCAACCGCGCTCAATGGAATTGGCTGAATTGGCCTTCGATTTTGCGCAACAAGTTTTACAACCAGAGGGTGGTTTCTTAGTAAAAACGTTTCAAGGCGAAGGGTTTGATCTATTTTTAGTTGCTTTACGCCGCTATTTTAAAAAAGTAACAATACGCAAACCAAAGGCGTCTCGTGATCGTTCACGAGAAGTTTATCTATTGGCGAGAAATTGATACTTATTTTGAGGGTAGTTTCTCTATTTTACTTCAGGTATGATTGCTTAAGATTAGTGGTGGATTGAAGGGGTCCGCAAGGTGAATGACACGATAAAAACGATACTCTTATGGATGGTAGCTGGGATCATTCTAGTTTCCGTGTTTAATATTTTTGGTCCTAGGCGCGAACCTGAGCAACGGATTAGTTATTCCTCATTTGTTAATGAAGTGAAACAGGGCAATGTGAGTTCTGTTACGATTACAGATCAGGAATTGACGGGCGTGATGCAGAATAACAAAGTATTTGCTACCTATCTGCCTATGCCAAATGACACACAAGTATTAAAAGAACTGGTTGATAAAGGCGTTAATGTAAAAGGTAAGCCGCCTGAACAACCGGGGCTTCTCGTACACTTATTAAATTTATTACCCTGGATTATTCTTTTTGCTATCTGGATTTATGTGCTGCGTCAACAGGCCGGTGCAGGTCGTGGCGGTGCATTTTCATTCGGTCGTAGCCGAGCAAGATTACTCGGTGAAGATCAAGTGAAAATCACGTTTGCGGATGTTGCAGGCGTTGATGAAGCAAAAGAAGAAGTGAAAGAATTAGTCGAATTCCTGCGTGATCCAGGCAAATTTCAAAAACTCGGTGGCAAAATTCCGCAGGGTGTTTTGTTGGTCGGCCCTCCTGGTACGGGTAAAACCTTACTGGCCAAAGCTGTCGCTGGTGAAGCAAAAGTTCCATTCTTTACCATTTCAGGTTCTGACTTCGTAGAAATGTTTGTGGGTGTCGGTGCTTCACGTGTTCGCGATATGTTTGAGCAAGCAAAAAAACAAGCCCCATGCATTATTTTTATCGATGAAATTGATGCGGTCGGTCGCCATCGTGGTGCCGGATTGGGCGGTGGTCATGATGAACGGGAACAAACGTTGAACCAATTGTTGGTTGAAATGGATGGTTTCCAAGGTAACGAAGGCGTTATCGTGATTGCAGCAACTAATCGTCCTGATGTGTTGGATAACGCATTATTACGCCCAGGTCGTTTTGATCGACAAGTTATCGTAGGCTTGCCCGATGTACGTGGCCGTGAACAAATCATTAAAGTGCATATGCGTAAAGTTCCATTAGCAGATAACGTGGATGCGGCTGTTATCGCGCGTGGTACCCCAGGATTTTCGGGCGCTGATTTAGCAAATATTGTGAATGAAGCAGCGTTATTTGCAGCTCGTGCAAATAAACGCGCTGTGAGTATGGATGAATTTGAGAAAGCAAAAGATAAAGTCATTATGGGCGCTGAACGTCGCTCCATGGTGATGACGGAATCGGAAAAGAAATTAACTGCGTATCATGAAGCTGGGCATGCAATTGTAGGACTCTTAGTTCCTGAGCATGATCCGGTGCATAAAGTGACAATTATTCCGCGCGGCAGAGCATTGGGTGTCACCATGTTTTTACCCGAAGGTGATCGCTATAGCTATAGCAAAGAACATCTAGAAAGCAAAATTTCCAGTTTGTTTGGTGGCCGCATTGCTGAAGTTATCGTTTTTGGAGCGAACAAAGTGACGACAGGTGCTTCTAACGATATTCAAAAAGCAACTGAATTGGCAAGAAGTATGGTAACCAAGTGGGGACTTTCCGATAGATTGGGGCCGCTCACATTTGGTGATGACGAAAAAGAAGTATTTTTGGGGCACTCTGTTGCGCGCCATAAAGAAATTTCTGAAACGACATCCGGCATTATCGATCAAGAAATACATGAGATTATTGATCGTAACTATAAGCGTGCAGAACAAATATTAAAAGAAAATCTCGAAAAATTGCATGTGATGGCTCAGGCACTTACCAAATATGAAACATTAGGATCAGACCAAATTCAGGATATCATGTCCGGCAAGCCTGTTCGTGAAACATCAAATTGGCAAGGTAGCAGTGGTAATGATAATGGCGTAATTGGACCACAAATTAGCAATGAACCCGAGGACGATCGTGTTATCAAAAGAGACGACAGTGAAGGAATCCGTTCCGCGCATGACGAATAACTTAACAGCAGTTACTTCACCTCAGCGGAAATACTTTGGTACAGATGGCATACGCGGAAGGGTGGGAGTATGGCCCATCACACCCGATTTTATTTTGAAACTGGGATGGGCTGTTGGAACCGTTTTAGCGCGTCAAGGGTCTGGAAAAGTATTAATAGGCAAAGACACGCGAATTTCAGGGTATATGTTTGAATCTGCTTTAGAAGCTGGGTTGGCTGCAGCAGGTTTTGATATTCATTTACTGGGTCCTATGCCAACGCCTGCGATTGCTTATCTCACTCGTACACTTCGAGCTCAGGCTGGCATTGTCATTAGTGCATCGCATAATCCTTATTACGATAATGGTATCAAGTTTTTCTCCGCGCAAGGCACGAAACTTCCTGATGAAATAGAAATTGCGATTGAAGAGCAATTAGAACAAACCATGACAACAGTGGATTCTGCTCGATTAGGCAAGGCAATCCGAATTGTGGATGCGCCGGGTCGTTATATTGAATTTTGTAAAAGTACAGTCGCTTCTCATATTACGTTCAATGGCTTGAAACTTATTGTAGATTGTGCAAATGGCGCTGCCTATCATATTGCGCCAAATGTTTTTCTTGAGCTGGGTGCAGACGTCACACAAATCGGAGGTGAGCCTAATGGGCTCAATATTAATTTCGAATGTGGGGCAACACATGTCGATCTATTAAAACAACGTGTTTTGCAAGAAAAAGCCGATATCGGTATTGCCTTAGATGGCGATGCTGACAGAATTATCATGGTTGATCACGAGGGAAATGTTTTAGATGGTGATGAACTTTTATATATTATCGTAAAACATCGTCATGAACTTGGAACGCTAAAAGGTGGCGTAGTCGGAACTGTTATGTCAAACCTTGGGCTTGAAATAGCGATTCGTGATATGGGAATTGATTTTGTTCGTGTTCCTGTTGGCGATCGACATATTATGGCTGAATTAGCAAAACGAAATTGGCATTTAGGTGGTGAACCGTCTGGACATATTATTTGTTCGGATGCCATTACGACAGGCGATGGCATTATTACCGCACTGCAAGTTTTATCTACTCTACGGGATACAGGCCAATCCTTGTCGGAGCTCAGAAAAGGCTTGCAGCGTTTACCGCAAGTTTTAGTCAACGTAAAAATTTCGCAACCAGATATTGATCCGAATTTGAATGCGCGAGTTTCTTCTGCATTACACGAGGCTGAGACAATGCTAGGTCAAAATGGCAGAGTATTATTGCGTCGTTCAGGAACAGAGCCTTTGGTGCGGGTGATGGTGGAAGGCGAAGATGCAGAACAGGTGAAACAATTAGCTCAGCAATTAGCTTTGATTGTTACGGAAGAATTTGCGTAAAGACCCTCATCCCCGACCCTTCTCCCAGCCAGCTGGGAGAAGGGAGCTAATAAAAAA
>CAYRUP010000099.1:0-7076 GCA_964427485.1 uncultured Coxiellaceae bacterium
CTTGGTGGATTCGTCAAACCATTGAGCGCGCCATCATGAATCAAACTCGCACGGTGCGTTTGCCCATTCATGTCGTCCGAGAATTAAATAGTTATTTAAGCGCAGCACGTGAATTGATGAAAACCCAAGAGCACGAGCCGAGTTATAAAGAGATCGCAGAATCCTTGAATAAGCCCGTCGAAAATGTGCAAGATATGATGGAATTAAACGAGCGTGTTTTATCGCTTGATACTATGGTAACGAATGATTCTAATTCAGGCGTAGGCCGACCGTTATTGGATGCGCTCGCTGACAAGCATAAAACCGATCCTGCTGAATTACTCGCCGATGAACGTCTCTCCGAAAGTTTGACAGAATGTTTAGAACAATTGAATGACAAACAGTACGATGTATTGTGCCGACGTTTTGGTTTGGCGGGATATGATCGTCAGACATTGGAAGAAGTGGGTGAAGCCATTGGTTTGACGCGCGAACGTGTGCGTCAAATTCAAATGAGTGGATTGAAAGCGTTGCGGGAAATTATGTTGAAGCGGGGGATGACGAGTGAGGGGTGACCCTCATCCCCAACCCTTCTCCCGCTAGCGGGAGAAGGGAGAGTTTTTATAGCTCCCTTCTCCCAGCGCAAGCTGGGAGAAGGGCAGGGGATGAGGGTAGAGACGATTAAATCTCAAAACTTTTCTCAAGCTTTTTAACCACAGCAATATTTTTTAATTTCACATAATGCGGCAACCCATGCTGATACGGAGGATAATCTTCACCCTGAATCAAAGGTTCTAAATATTCGCGGCATTTTTCCGTAATCCAAAAACCATCATCCGTGATGTAATCCTTTGGCATACCCACTTCAACATTTGCTACTTTTTCTAAAGGTGCTTCACCAATCGACCAACGATAAGGGGTATTCGATTCACGCACAATAATAGGCATCACGGCATTCTTGCCAGACAATGCAAATTCCACTGCTTTTTTACCTAACGCGTAGGCTTGTTCCACATCCGTCTTCGATGCAATATGACGCGCGGATCGTTGTAAATAATCAGAAAGTGCCCAGTGATATTTATAACCCAATTGATCTTTGATTAAACGAGCAAGCACCGGTGCAACACCGCCTAATTGTTTATGACCAAATGCATCCACTAAACCTGACTCAGAAATAAAACTGCCATCTTCATTGCGAATGCCTTCCGATGCCACAATCGCGCAATGGCCGTATTTTTTCACGCATTGTTGAACACGTTCTAAAAACGCTTTTGAGTTGAATGCAACTTCTGGAAATAAAATAATATGCGGCGCATCATTTTCATTTTCTGCCGCGAGTGCGCCGGATGCGGCGATCCAACCCGCATGTCTGCCCATCACTTCTAAGATGAATACTTTAGTTGAAGTCAGCGCCATGGAAGCCACATCTAAACCCGCTTCGCGAATAGAAACCGCAACATATTTGGCAACCGAACCAAAACCAGGTGAGTTGTCCGTTAAGGGTAAATCATTATCAATGGTTTTAGGAATGCCAATGCAAGTAATCGGATATCCAAGATGTTGACCAATTTGCGAAACTTTATGCGCAGTGTCCTGTGAATCACCACCGCCATTATAAAAAAAATAACGAATATTGTGCGCGGAAAAAACTTCAATTAAGCGTTCGTATTGAGCGCGATGTTTTTCAAATGAACCGAGTTTATGTCGGCACGATCCAAATGCGCCAGCCGGTGTGTGACGCAGCGCTGCAATATCAGCATCGGATTCATGTGATGTATCAATTAAATCTTCCGTGAGTGCGCCAATAATGCCATTCCGTGCGGCATAGACATGAGCAATTTGATCTTTATGTTGTCTCGCGGTTTGAATCACACCACAGGCTGTTGCATTTATAACGGAAGTAACACCACCTGATTGTGCATATAAAGCATTGTAGTTTGTCATGCGTCTTAAAACTCCAAATTTAAATATGGGCGAAACTATATCCTGATTTTTGTTGTTTAATCAAGTGAAGACGTAGCCCTGAATCTGCATGTAAACAACAACACTTTCTACTGAATGAATCAAGTAGAAAGTGAGTCGTCAGATCAAATATAAGGGATTGTACAGTGACACCATTTACACTTAGATACTCACCAAACTGCTAATGCTGCGGATTGGAGTTGCACTATTGTCTTTCCAAGCGAAGAGGAATGACTTATGTAAATCTTGGATGCTGGTGCTGCTAGCTAAAATGAAATGTGTATTTAGCTTGCTTGCTAAACGCAACACTTCCGTTTTAATTCTGCCCGTAATTAACCATTGATCTTTTTTCATGATATTGAGTGCCTTCCCTACTGCATTCAGCGCTAAGGTCGCGTCTGTATAATAGCTTTCTGCCAAAAGCACCATGGAAGGAATATTAAAATAACAAGCTGGCAAATTAGGCACGACATGCACGAGATTTAAGTTAATCTGAAGTCCATTATCATTTGCGTGTGCAAGCGCTTCCTTAATTAATAAGATTTCACCATCTGTAGTAGAATTCGTAACGAGTAAAACTTTTTTTGGCGCATTTTTTTGCTCACTCATGACCGCTTTCTCCCTTACTAGGTATTAGGTTTCCCATCTCTTTGGCTTGTCTTACTACTCATTTTCCAACGGGGGAACGCTTATGATCTCACTATTAATAACTAGTTAAAATTGGAGAAAACCAAGAGTATGCTCATCAGAGACCCGAGGTAAAACTAGGGTTTTCACTTACGAAAAAATCGAGATTCGCTTTAAAATGCTACAACATAAATTTTTTGATAAATAAATTGAACGATAAGCCATTTAAATTTTTTTTCAATCTTCGTTAAGTGGTTCTTGCACGCCATTCGTTAAAACAAGTTTTACCAATTCGGGAACGGATTTTACGCTCATTTTTTTCATGACACTGGCACGATGCGCTTCCACTGTTTTCAGGGAAATATTTAATTCAGCAGAAATAATTTTATTTTGTTTACCGGCGACGATACCTTGTAAAACTTGAATTTCGCGCGGAGAGAGTAAAGCAAATTTTGCTTCTGCTTGTGCATTTTCTTCTTGTTTTTCTCGATTGGTTTTATCAAGACGTAATGCTTTATTAATGCTTTCCAATAAAATTTGGTCATTGAAAGGTTTCGTTAAAAAATCGACCGCACCGGCTTTCATGACGCGGACAGCGAGTGGTACATCGCCATGACCACTAATAAAAATAATCGGCAAGGTTGCGCCTTGATCATTTAAACGAAGCTGCAATTCAGGACCACTCATTCCGGGCATACGCACATCAAGCAATATACATCCATGTTGGTCAGGATCATATTCATCTAAAAATTCTTGGGCACGCACATAGGTTTTAACTTTTAAGCCAACCGATTCAATGATCCAAGAAAGCGATTCCACCATTGCCTGGTCATCATCAACTACGTATACAATTGGATCCATGGACTATTTCCTCCTAGTAAATGGGTAGAACGAAGCGTATCCAACTATGGCTGTTGGAATTGGGATTAATAACAAATTGTCCGCCATGCGCTTCGATGATAGAGCGGCAAATGGCTAATCCCATACCACGACCATTCGATTTTGTTGTATAAAAGGGTTCGAATGCTTTGTGCACCATTTCTTTGCTAAAACCAGGACCTGTATCACTGACGGTAATTTCCAGTGATTTTTGCGTTAACATTTTAGTTTGAATTTGAATTCTGCGTTGCCTTGGATCGATGACATGCATGGCTTCTATTGCATTTTGGACTAAATTCAAAATGACTTGCTGAACTTGAATTCGGTCTGCGGAAATGAGCTGTACATCTTTAGCAAATTCAAATTCGATTTTTGTTTTTGAACGATTGAGATCATTGCGAATTAACGTCACCGTTTCACGAATCAAGCTATTAATTTTGCAGGGTGTTTTAACCAATTGTCCTTTACAGAAAAAATTTTTCAAACGATGAATGACTTCACCTGCACGCTCGGCCTGTGCGACCGCTTTATTCATGATTTCAACTAATTGGTTTCGATCATGACCATCTTTTTGCAGGTAACGTACACAACCTTGGGTGTAATTCACAACGGCAGCCAGCGGCTGACTGATTTCGTGCGCCATACCCGATGCCATTTCTTCCATGGTGCTCAAACGAAAGACGTGCGCCAATTGCTGTCCGCGCAAGCGTGCTTTTTTATCAAGAATATGATCAGTGACATCGCGTGATGCTGATTGCACTTCACGAATAATATGGCTTTTTTCATCACGAATAATACGAATGTTACTTTCAAACCAGCGATATTCACCGTCTTTGCGATGGATTCGGTAAGTAAAAATATGGTAGCTGGATGTTTCTTTACGACGATTAAAGGCTTTTTTCAATTTGCCCACATCATCGTAATGCACAAATTTATTGGCATTTTTTCCAATTAATTCTTCTGGAGAATAGCCGAGTAAAGTTTTGCTCGAGGGTGATACGTAGAGATAAGTCCCATCTGGCGCGTGACGCGAAATCATATCAGTCGCATTTTCAGCGAGCAGATGGAAACGTAATTCACTTTCGCGCAAGTTTTTTTCCAATTGTTCACTGACCGCAAGACTTTTCACGAGGAGGGCATTATTGATATAAAACAGCTCGAGACAATCATTCAATTCCAGCGCGATTTTTTGGTTTATTTTATTCATCTCCGCTTCACTTTGTTTATTGTGAGTAATATTTTGATGAATGATGAGGGCAAACTGTTTATTCAGCTGCGCATTATTGACGAGAGTTGCCGCTGTTTTGCAAGTGCCAGCCGTGCCATTCTTACGGATGAAGTCGGTTTCTGCGACCCATTTTTTTTGTTGCGGCAAAGTGTCTTGAATAATTTTGGGAAAAGGATGGTTTTGGCGATAAATCAGGTTTAATGAGCGACCCAAGACTTCTTTTTTTGGATAACCAAAAAGCGCGGTCGCGCCTTGGTTCCAGTCGACGATACGTCCTGCTTTGTCGAGTAACACGGCACTATCGGTAATTGCCTCAAATAAGGAATGGACATCATCCATTGTCATTACTTAAATCCTTGGGTTAATACCTTTTTTATAATAATATCACATTCCTTAGGTAATTTAAGAGGAATAAAAATGCGCATCCATATCCTAGGTATTTGCGGGACATTTATGGCGGGCATTGCTGTCTTAGCTAAACAGGCTGGCCATGAGGTGTCGGGTTCGGATCAGCAAGTCTATCCTCCCATGAGTACGCAATTAGAATCCGCAGGAATTACTTTATTAAGTGGCTATGCACCAGAGCACGTCGATGCGTCAGTTGATTATGTCATTGTGGGTAATGTCATTCGGCGTGGTAATCCACTGATGGAATCTATTTTGGAGCGTAATATACCCTATACTTCAGGACCCGAATGGTTAGCAAAACAACTCAAGAACCGTTGGGTATTAGCTGTTTCAGGAACACATGGTAAAACGACCACGACGAGTATTTTAACTTGGATTTTAGAAGCGGGCGGATTAAATCCTGGGTTTTTAATCGGTGGTGTACCGGAAAATTTTGGGATTTCTGCGCGATTAGGTGAAGATCCTTTTTTTGTGATTGAGGCGGATGAATACGACAGCGCATTCTTTGATAAGCGTTCTAAGTTCCTTCATTACCGACCGAAGACTTTAATTTTAAATAATCTTGAGTTTGATCATGCGGATATTTTCCCAGATTTGGAGGCAATCAAGCAGCAGTTTCATTATTTAGTGAGAACTGTGCCAGGCAATGGTCGAATTATTCGGCATGCGGATGATCCGAATTTAACGGATGTGTTGCAAAAAGGTTGTTGGACACCTATCGTCACTTTTGGAGGAAAAAACGGGCAGTGGCAGGCGAGAATGATTAAAGAAGATGGTAGTTGTTTTGAAGTATTACAAAATCAAGTGACGGTTGGACGTGTGAATTGGAAATTATTAGGGCGTCACAATGTAGAAAATGCACTTGCTGCTTTAGCTGCGTCAGAACATGTGGGTTTACCCACCGCACGGGCAATGGAGGCCTTGAGTGCATTTAAGAATGTCAAACGCCGTCTTGAGATAAAAGGACAAGTGAATGGCATCACTTTATATGATGATTTTGCCCATCATCCGACTGCGATCGCAACAACGCTTGCAGGATTGCGTGCAAAAGTGGGTAAAAATGCCCGGATCATAGCAATCTTGGAATTTGGATCTTATACCATGCGATCGGGTGTACATAAGGATATAATAAAGGATGCATTAGTAGATGCGGACATGGTTGTTTGCAAACGTCCTTTGGCGGATTGGGATTTGGCCATGGTTCTTGCGAAATTTCAGCAAACCACTTTGTTATTTGATCAGGTTGATACATTAGTAGAAAATCTGTCGCAGAAGCTTCAACCAGGAGATCATGTCGTTGTGATGAGCAATTCAGGATTTGGCGGGATTCATCAGAAGCTGTTGAATGCCTTTGAGACATTAGCAATATAAGGTACTTTATGGATCACGAAACACAGGAAATCAAGTTTACCACGCGTGGTGCGTTCTTAGGTTTGATCGCCTATCTCGTTATTGTTTTAATCGTTGTTGTATTTGCGTGAGGTCGTTTTAAAAAATGAAAAAAAAAATAAAGATGCAAGTCGCTGCTAGTCAAACTTATTTGCCTGAACAATCTGCACAAGAAACCCAACGTTTTTTATGGTCGTATGAAATAACGATAGTGAATGAAAGTGAGGAAATAGTGCAATTATTAAATCGTTATTGGCGTATTACGGATATGACGGGACATATTGATGAAGTGCGTGGTCCTGGCGTCATCGGTTTGCAGCCCATCATCAAGCCTGGGAAAAAATTTATCTACAACAGTTTTTGCCAATTAACGACACCGCAAGGGACGATGGAAGGGCATTACGAGATGCAAACGCTGGAAGAAAAGCGGTTTACGATTGAAATTCCAAAATTTGAATTAATGTCGCCAATGGGGGTGTTGGAGGCGTTTCGGTCTAGGTTGCATTAGATAAATGTGTAAACCCTCATCCCTACATTTTAAGAGCTTTTGATGTCATCCTGAGCGTAGCGAAGGATCGCCTTATTATAATTTAGTGATCCTTCG
>CAYRUP010000100.1:0-7058 GCA_964427485.1 uncultured Coxiellaceae bacterium
TCCTTCTAAAACCCCCCACCCCGCCACCTTCCCGCGTCCGCGTTAAACTCGCCAAAACAAAAAAACGCGCATCGCCCGGTCTGGGGTTGATGGGTCGGGGATGAGGGTTTAGACTAGAACAAAAAAAATGGGCCCACATTTCTGCAAAACCCATCTCAAGGTTACGAACAATTATTATTATCGTTATCTTATCAGCGACTCTTAGAGGAGCGACGATCCAAAGCCTCCGCCATCGTTTGGAGCGCCTTTTCTGCTGCTGGCGGTGGAGGCGGAGCAAACAATGTACGTAATGGGCTCACGGCAGCTGAATATTTGGATCCAGAGGTTTTCATTAAATAACCACCCCCAACGACACCCACTCCGCCAAAAATAGCACCCAAAGCTGAGCCAGCATATAAAGCACCTGCTACTCCAGCTTGACTTGCACCCCACCCTATCATTGCTTTTCCTAGCATGCCTACGAAACCCGACAATGGTGTGGATATACCGCCTGTTGAACAAGCAGCCAAAATGGCCGTTGTTAACAAAGCAGCACCCAAGGCCATTAACGCGAAACCACCAATTGCTCTACCCCAGGAACGTTGACCGACTTCTTCGGCCACTACACGGAAACGCGTTTCAGTTTTGGGTTGATTAGCGAGATCTGCTGCAAACTCGGCACCCGTATGCACAAATTCAGTCAACATCACTAAATCACCTGCCGGCACTTTATCTTTTACTTTTTTAATTTCATCTAACATTAGGATTAAATTATCTTTTGCGGAAGATTTCGGATGGTTTTCTGTAACTATACCCAGATTTTCTTCCAATTGGGTAATAGCAATATCTAAATTTCCTCTTCTTTTCTCAGCGGATTGTTGTTGAAGGAACTTACGCAGCGCCAACTCATCTTTTTCATTTTCTAGGCATTCACCCACACTTTGCAGATAAGTTTTTCTGACTATTTCTGCCGCTTCCGCATCTATTACAGCTTGAGCTACTTCAGCCGCAACTTTTTCTTCCTTCTCTTTTTCTTTATTTAAAACGGTATCTGCCACACTTGGTTTTCTATCATCGTCTAGTAATGGTTGTTCTAACGTACTTTTTGGGGTGTCTGTATGAAGAATTGTTACATCTTCTGGTAATGATACAGCTAAGGTTCGTGATTTCGGTGATGAAGACATACTATTAAATCCCTATTGATTTATAAAATAAATAAATATATAAATATAAAAATGCTATAAGTTTAAAATCCCACGATTGCATTTCTACCGCGAAATTCTATTACCTCAAACATTAAGGGAACCTTAAGAGACCTTAATAATTCACTAATTTTCAATCACCTCCTGCCTGCAGCAAATACTTGCGCGAAACGGATGAGTCAAGCAGACTAGCACGGTAGGCCATCATTCCTAAAAATCATATTTAACACTCAAATAGAGAAGGACATATCAATGGAAGAAAATAAGAAAAAAGCATTAGGTGCAGCTTTAAGCCAAATCGAACGTCAATTTGGCAAAGGTTCGGTCATGCGTCTCGGTGATTCAACGATTATTCGCGACCTCGACGTCGTTTCAACCGGCTCACTGACGCTCGACATTGCATTGGGCGTAGGCGGTTTACCACGTGGTCGAGTTGTTGAAATTTATGGCCCTGAATCATCCGGTAAAACCACCCTGACCTTACAAGTCATTGCGGCTTGCCAACGCTTAGGGGGCACAGCTGCCTTCGTAGACGCTGAACATGCATTAGATCCCGCATATGCCAAACGCTTGGGCGTAAATGTGGATGAGCTGCTGATTTCCCAACCCGACACCGGCGAACAAGCCTTAGAAATTACCGACATGCTGGTGCGCTCAAGCGCTGTCGATGTCGTCATTGTAGACTCGGTTGCAGCCTTAACACCCAAAGCTGAAATCGAAGGCGAAATGGGCGATTCTCATATGGGCTTGCAAGCTCGCTTGATGTCACAAGCATTACGCAAACTGACCGCCAACATTAAACGCTCCAACACATTGGTTGTTTTCATCAACCAAATCCGCATGAAAATCGGCGTCATGTTCGGCAATCCAGAAACGACGACCGGCGGTAACGCATTGAAATTTTATGCATCGGTGCGTCTCGATATTCGTCGTATTGGTAATGTCAAAAATGGCGACGAAATCGTGGGTAGCGAAACTCGCGTGAAAGTCGTTAAAAACAAAGTGGCACCCCCCTTCAAACAAGCTGAGTTTGATATTCTTTATAACGAAGGGATTTCCCGTGAAGGCGAAATCATCGAATTGGGCGTACTGCACAACTTAGTTGATAAAGCCGGCGCCTGGTTCAGTTATAAAAATCAGCGTATTGGCCAAGGTAAAGATAATGCGCGTATTTTCTTGCGCGAACATCCTGAAATGGCGCAAGAAATCGAAACGCAAATTCGCGACAAACTGTTAACACCGCTGAATAAAGCTAAAGTAACAGAAGAACAGGATGATACAGAGGAAGCACTTGCCTGAGCGACGTAAAAGACATCCGGCGTGCAGCAATGAATTTGCTCGCACGCCGTGAACATTCTGAAACGGAATTATTCCGTAAACTCTGCCTAAAAGGGTTTAGCGAAACGGATATTCGTCCGGTGATGACTGCGCTCCTGCAGGAAAATTTAGTCAGTAACAGCCGATTTATCGAAAACTACATTCACTTTCGCCGCGCCAAAGGATTTGGCCCGCTTAAAATTCAAGCTGAATTACAGGAACGCGGCATCCCTGAAGAACTCATTGAACATCATCTGAAGATCGCCGATAATGCATGGCTTGGGCAAGCGCGAACCGTATGGAAAAAACGCTTTAAAAACCGCATGCCAACCGATTTTAAATCACGCGCACAGCAAATGCGTTTTTTGCATTATAGAGGATTTACTTCAGAACAGATTGAGCTTGTTTTTAAAAAAATATTATAGGGGCACGGAATGAGGCGCAAAAGAACAATGTCATCCTGAGCGCAGCGAAGGATCGCTAAATTATAATAAGGCGATCCTTCGCTGCGCTCAGGATGACATCAAAGCTCTTAAAGCGCGCCGTGCCCGCAACATTCATATTAAATTTAGTGATGATAAACCATGCCAACCAAAAAATTGAGCGCCAACCAAGTGCGCAGCTTATTTTTAAATTATTTTCATGATCATGCGCACGAAATTGTGCCGAGTAGCTCACTCGTCCCGGGCAACGATCCTACTTTGTTATTTACCAATGCAGGCATGGTGCAATTTAAAGATGTTTTTCTTGGCAAAGAAGAACGTCCCTATAAACGCGCAACATCTTCACAACGTTGTGTCCGGGCGGGCGGCAAGCATAATGATTTGGAACGTGTGGGTTACACCGCGCGTCATCATACTTTTTTTGAAATGTTGGGAAATTTTAGTTTCGGTGATTATTTCAAACGGGATGCCATTCGTTTTGCCTGGGGATTTCTGGTTAATATCTTAAAATTACCGCCGGAAAAATTATGGGTGACGGTTTATCAAGATGATCAGGAAGCGGCTGACATTTGGTTAAATGAAATCAAGGTTGATCCAAAGCGTTTTAGTCGTTTAGGCGATGATAGCAATTTCTGGTCCATGGGCCCGACCGGTCCTTGTGGTCCTTGCACAGAAATTTTTTACGATCACGGCAGCGCAGTTTGGGGTGGGCCACCCGGAAGCCCAGAAGAAGATGGCGATCGTTTCGTTGAAATATGGAATTTAGTTTTCATGCAATACGATCGTGCGATAGATGGAGCGTTAACGCCTCTACCCAAACCGTCCGTTGATACCGGCATGGGGCTTGAACGAGTCACGGCTGTCATGCAAGGCGTGACCAATAATTATGATACCGATTTATTTCAAGCGTTGATAAAAGTCATCGGCAAACTTTCGAATACTTCTGATTTAACCCATACGTCGTTGCGCGTCATCGCCGATCATATCCGTTCTTCGGCATTTTTAATTGTCGATGGTGTCATTCCGGCGAATGAAGGCCGCGGCTATGTATTACGCCGCATTATTCGTCGTGCACTGCGTCACGGCAATAAATTAGGTTTGCATGAACCCTTCTTTTTCAAACTTGTTGAACCACTCGCGCACGAAATGGGTGATGCTTATCCGGAACTCCGTAAAGCCGCCGCTCACATCGAAAAAATCCTGCGTCAAGAAGAAGAACAATTCAGCATTACTCTGAGTCAGGGATTAAAATTATTTGAACAAGCGATCAGCGAATTAAAAAGCACGATTATTCCTGGCGAAACCGTATTTAAACTCTATGACACTTATGGCTTTCCCGTGGATTTAACCGCAGATATCGCACGCGAGCGTAATTTACAATTGGATATTGAAGGATTTGAAACAGAAATGACACGGCAACGTGAGCGCTCACGTCAAGCCAGTAAATTCGAAGTCGATTACAGTGCGGATACCTCTATTGATTCCTCGACCGAATTTGTCGGTTACAAACATTCTGAACTCGATCAAGGCAAAGTCATCGCATTGTATCGGGAAGGTAAAGCAGTCGATCACTTAAAAGCCGGTGAAAAAGGCTCCGTCGTTTTGGATCGCACGCCATTTTATGCTGAATCCGGCGGACAAATTGGTGACGAAGGTTTTTTGCGCGCAAAGGAAACACTTTTTAGCGTACGCGATACGCAAAAACAAGGTCAAGCGCACGTGCATCTGGGTCAGCTAGAAAAAGGCACATTAAAAATAGGCGATGCTGTCTATGCTGAAATCAATGCCGAACGCCGCGCAGCGACCGTTCTCAATCATACAGCAACTCACTTGTTGCATATGATTTTACGCAAAACATTGGGCGAACATGTTTTACAAAAAGGTTCACTTGTAGAACCCGACCGTTTGCGTTTTGATTTTTCTCATACAACCCCCATGACTGCGGAAGAACTGAAGTCAATCGAACAGCAAGTTAACGATGAAATTCGTGCCAATCACGAAGCCGTTGTGCACATAACCACACCGAGCGCTGCCATTGAAAGCGGTGCAATAGGCTTATTTGGAGAAAAATACGGTGATGAAGTTCGCGTTGTAAGCTTTGGCGAATCCATGGAATTATGCGGCGGCACACATGCCCATCACACCGGTGACATTGGTATTTTCAAAATCACTTCCGAATCCGGTGTAGCTGCGGGTGTGCGGCGCATTGAAGCGGTGACCGGCAATGGCGCATTGCAATGGCTGGAAAAACGCGAAACGGACTATAAACAAAAATTGCGGAATGCAGATGACAAAATTCGTCAATTGGAAAAACAATTAGAACAATTAAAAGAAAAATTAGCTGGCTCTTTCAGCCAAGATTTGGCTCTTCAAGCCAAAGAAATTGCTGGCGTCAAAGTATTGACGGCAAAATTAGCGGGTGTTGACTCCAAATCCTTACGCAGTACCGTCGATCAATTGAAAAATAAATTAGGCAGCGCAGTGATCGCCCTCGCTATCGAAAAAGATGGCAAAGTCAGCGTCGTAGGTGGTGTGACGAAAGATCACATTGATAAAATGAAAGCGGGCGAACTCGTCAATATGATCGCACTCCAAATTGGTGGTAAAGGCGGTGGTCGCCCTGACTTGGCAGAAGCTGGCGGCAATCAGCCAGAAAATTTGGATCATGCATTAGCTTCTGTGTATACCTGGGTCAAAGAAAAAATGTCATAATAGCTTATTGAGTTATGGACAAAATGTAGGCAATATAGAATTATCGCTATTCAGGAAAAAAAGAATAATGGCACTTATCGTACAGAAATACGGTGGAAGCTCGGTTGGCACATTAGACCGCATTCATCATGTGGCATCTAAAGTCATCCAGGCTAAACAACAGGGCCACGATGTTGTGGTTGTCGTTTCCGCCATGCAAGGTGAAACAGATCGACTTATTCAATTGGCGTTGGCATTAACACCCGACCCCAATCCACGTGAATATGACGTATTGCTTGCAACAGGTGAGCAAGTCTCGATGTCCTTGCTTGCCATGGCATTAAATGCAAAAAATCATCACGCGCGTTCTTATACGAGCTTGCAAATCGGTATTTGCACCGATGATTTGCACACCAAAGCACGTATTTTGGATGTAAAAACCAAGCGCATTTTTAACGATCTGGCCAAAGGTCATATCGTGATTGTGGCAGGTTTTCAAGGTGTCAATGCGCATGGCGATATCACCACACTAGGTCGTGGCGGCTCTGATACCACCGCTGTCGCATTGGCTGCCGCACTGAAGGCGGAAGAATGCCAAATTTATACTGACGTAGAAGGTGTTTATACAACGGACCCACATGTCTTGCCAGAAGCGTCTTTACTACCACAAATCAGTTTTGAAGAAATGTTAGAAATGGCCAGTCTGGGCGCGAAAGTGCTACAAATGCGTTCGGTTGAATTAGCCAGCAAACATAATATTCCAATCCGCGTACTTTCTACTTTCACTGATGGCCCAGGCACATTAGTTACACTTGAGGAAAAAGTAATGCAAAAACGTCTTGTTTCAGGAATTGCCTTTAGTCGCGAAGAAGCGCTTATCTCATTAGCCGGTGTTCGAAATCGTGCCGGTGTCGAAGGATATATTTTAAGTCAAATTAGCGAAGCGGGCATTGAAGTCGATATGATTGCCCAAAATGCGACTGACAAAGATGACATCGACATTACGTTTACCGTGCAACGCAAAGACCATTTGAAGGCATTGCATATCATGGAGAAATTGGCCAAGGAATTGGAAGCAGTTTCACTCAAAAGCAGCACCGATGTGGCTAAACTTTCTCTCGTGGGAATTGGCATGCGTTCTCATTCTGGTGTTGCGAGTACGATGTTTAATGCGCTGGGGGAACATGATATTAATATTCAAATGATCACCACCTCGGAAATTAAGATTTCGGTCGTCATTGAAGAGACACTGCTGGAAAAAGGCATCAAAGCAGTCCATAACGCATTTGAACTTGACAAATTAGCGTTTAACAAAGAGCCTATTCGCATGGAAGAGTGAATAGAAGAAAATTATTGCAAAAAGATGAAAATCTTGTTTGCACTAATTTATTATATTGTTTACCATTGCTGACTTTCTTGGCCGGAT
>CAYRUP010000101.1:0-6985 GCA_964427485.1 uncultured Coxiellaceae bacterium
TAGGGTGGATTAGGCGTTTTTTGCCGTAATCCACCGGAAATTGGGTGAAAATTAGGAAACAAGCGTCGCCAACCCATCACGATAATTCTGCACCGCTGCTGGCATATCGCCTAAATATTCAAATAATCTCCCATATTCAATATACGCATCCGGAATCGCTTCTAACTTTAAACTATCTTCCAGATAACTACGCGCTTTGCCCCATAATTGGCAACGCATGCATAATCGTCCCAACGTTAGCAATAAAACCGCTTGATTGGGATACAACTTCAACCATTTTTCTGCATGGGCTAATTGTTTTTTAGAATTCTCAGTGATAAGCAAGCCATAAATTCTTACCAATTCACTGTCCCAGCTTTTTTTAAGCGTTCTATTAATTAATTCTTCTATTTCAGACGCAGCCTCTTTATACCGCAATAATTGTTTCACATAACAAGCTATCAACGCGGGATTTTTCTGCAAATGCCGTGGCACCGTGGCCCAGTATGCATGTAATGTTTGTATGCTTTCGGTTTTATTGGCAGTTCCATTTAAGATTTCTTGATAAACATGTAACTCTAAAAGGGTAAGTTGCTCCGTCGTTAATAACTTTGCTTTCCGTAAACTGGGTAATAGTTTTAACAAGCCTTTCCAATCCGCCAAACGCACATACAATTTTTGTAAAAGTTTGAGGACAACACCATGTAATGGCGCAATAGTCCGTAAGTGATTCAGCGTTGCCAATGCTTGTTCCAACTGACCTTGATCAAATTGCAACTCGGCTTGCGTCAACCCAATTGCGACATCCGCATGCGGCGCAAGATCATGTGCTTGGCGTAAATAAGCATCGCGTTTATCATACGCGGCGCGTTCATGCGCGGCTTTTGCTGCCGCCAGATAATTAATTAACGGCGCATCCGATTGATCAATCCCTTCCAAAAGATAATTTTCGGCCGTACGCCAATGTCCTTCAATTAATTCAATCAAACCACGATTGGTTTTGCTATACGCTTTATTTTTTTTGCGCCAGCGCAACCAATTTTTCCAACGATAAAAAGAAGTATCAATTTCATCAAAAAAACGCACTAAAAAATAAATGATGAGCATTAACACCAGCAAACAAAGTGCTGCAAACCACAACGGCATTTCAACTGACCAATCATTATATGTAAACAAAGCGAGCCCTGGGTCTTTGGCAATTTTTAACCCGAGCCAGACTGAAAAAAATAAGATGATTATTCCAATAATAAATCGCCGCATGAAAACGCTCCTATCTGCCCATCGTATTGACGTAGGATTGAATAGCCTGTAATGAATTGTTCACACTAGGCAGGGCCGGATGCACATCGATTGCTTGCAATTGTTGTAATTCTGTCAACGCCTGCTTTGTCATAATCGAATCCAGAGCAACATATTGTTTTATCCAATTCACAGTCTGCTGCAAACTTTTGCGATAAATATCAGGTTGATGATGCAGCAAACCCCATTGCGCTTTTTCCAATTGCGCATGTAAATTTTGATATAAAAAAACTTGCTGGTCTGGTGCAATAAACGGTGGAATATTCGGCTGGTTTTTTCGAACAATGACAATGCGCTGCAAAACATCTGACATAGTATTCAAACCACGTCGCCACCAGCTTGCATTGTCATTATTTTTTTCTTGTGGTGTTTGCACTTGCATGCTGGCAAATTTATTCAAGACTGGCAATTTATCCAATTGATCATTTAACGCTGACAAACGTACATAAACACCGGTTACATCCACTTCCGGCGCGGCTTGCAATGCGGCTAAATCTGCCGCAAAGTCTTTACGCACAGCATAAATTTTTGGATCGGTTAATTTCGCTATATCCTGATCTGCTGACTGCAGTAATTTGATAGCGACGGGTAAATTATTTTCAAATTGAATATTGTTATTGGCTAATTTAACGAGATAAAGTGCTTCCTCTGCTAAAAAATCATCTTTGCTACTATGTTGTGATTTTTGTAAATCAGCGATCGTTTGCGCTTGGTTTTGAAGCAGAGTGGTATTTTGCTGTAAAGTTTGCTCCACAGTTGCTACGCTTTTTTGAGCGAGAACAGCCGTGTTTTGTGATTCCCTAAATCCATCAGCCAAATACGTGACTTTTTCTGCAATACAACTCATCACGGAAAGCAATCCATAACTCGCCATTCCCATTGAAACAATCAACACAACAACCGCAAATCCGGAAAATAAAATACCGACGTTGCGCCAAAAATAGGGACGTGGGTGTTTTGTTTTTCCTTCAAGAACCGGCGTTGGCATTTCCGTTTCATTTTCTGACATGGCCATTTCCTTTTATGAAACTCAATGTATCAATAATCGCATTATGACTGGCATTCGCCGCTAAAAAAACATTTTTAAAACCTAATCCCTTTGCAAGCAGAACAAGCCGTTCGCTTACCACGACCATTGGCACGTGCAATAACAAGGCTTGATTAGGCGTACCTATTAATGTCATTAAATTTTGCAAACTCTCGCCTGAGGTACACACTATTATATCGATCTTTTTCTGGCGGAATAGCAGAAGATAGGAATCTATGTTTTCGTACTTTGGCAAAATACGTTGGTAAGCCACGATATGTTTTACAATGGCACCCCGTTCCGTCAATGCATTGCTCAGTACTTCCCTGCCACCCATACCTTTTACCAAGACAATGTGTTTGCCTGATACCGCTTGAAAATGCGGTAATTTCAGCAAACCTTCACTGCTCCAATCATTAGCTGGTGGATGTATTATATCAATGAAACCCTCGGAATGAAGTAACTTAGCTGTGCCTTCGCCAATCGCTGCCAATTTTATTTTATCGGGAAAAACGGGCCAATACTGACGAAGCAATGGAATTCCCTGCAAAACAGCCTGTGGACTTATAAAAATAAGCCAATCAGTTCGATCGAATTGTGGGATGGATTCCCTAATTGGAGTAATTTCAATCGTGGGGAAATAGGTAGCTTGCCCGCCTCGCGTGATTATTTCTTCCGAAAGCTGAAGACCTGCTGGCTTGGGACGCGTGACTAAAACATGCAGGCCAGTCAGATCAATTGACATCTTACACCACCAGCGCATTCAAAATAGCTTGTGCGCCCTGCTTTAGCAAATCTTTCCCGACTGTCACTCCCAACTCTTCTGCGTGCTCGATCGAAGCTCTCGCACTTGCGCGTAATATTCTTTTACCATCGATGGTTGCGACCAATCCGCGCAGAAACACTTGATTTTCTAGTATTTCGGCGTAGGCTGCGATTGGCACATGACAACCTCCGCCTAAGAAACGACACAACGCACGCTCTGCCGTCACGCAAATAAAACTGGGCAAATGATTGAGTGGCGCAATCAAGCGCTCAGTCAACTCATCATCCACGCGGCACTCAATACCCAAAACACCTTGCCCCGCAGCAGGCAGCGATTGATCCACGCTGAGGTAAGAACGAATACGTTCCAATAAATTCAAACGTTTTAAACCCGCAGCGGCTAATACAATTGCGGCATAATCCCCTTTGTCTAATTTAGCGAGACGGGTATTCACATTTCCGCGCAAAAAGAGCGGTTTTAAATCCGGGCGCAGTGCCAAAAGCTGACTTTGACGACGTAAACTGGATGTGCCGAGTATGGCATTGTTTGGCAAATCCGTTAATGTCGCATAATCATTTGAAACAAGCGCATCACGCGGTTCTTCACGTTGACACATGACGGGAACGTGTAATCCTTCCGGCAAAACCATCGGCACATCCTTCATCGAATGCACCGCAATATCAACACGTTTTGCGAACAAGGCTTCTTCTAATTCTTTAACAAACAATCCTTTGCCACCCACTTTGTATAACGGCGTCGAAAGCATTTGATCGGCTTCTGTCGTCACGCCCAACAAATGAATGGAAAGTTCTGGATGAATGATTTCCAGCTGTTGTTTGACCCAATTTGCCTGCCACAAGGCAAGCGGACTTTCTCGAGTCGCAATTGTCAATGTCATATTCTTCATAATGTCTTATTTGCTCTTTGCATGATTCCATAGTTTGCGTCAAAATAACTTCCAATCTGTCTCAAAGGAAGCCTGTTGCCATGTCTCATTCACTATTTGATAGCCATGCTATTATTTTTCAGGAAATGTTAGCGCATATCCCTTTATTTACTCATCGTAAACCACATCATGTTGCTATCTTGAATGATCACGAACATGGCGTCATTCAGGAAGTTTTAAAACACCCCACGGTTTCGCATATATGGCAGATAATGGCACAACAGAACGGGAATGAAAACAGAGACACTCGAATAAAACATTGCTACGGCCAGAGTGAAGATTATCTAGCCCAAATCGGACCTTCTGCCTTGGATGTATTAATCATAGGTCAAAAACCTGTAGAATCCGATTTTACGCTGTATCATAAAATACTCCATTCAGATGGCATTTTAATCCAATTATGTGAATCGCCTTTCGATTTAGCCGATCTTAAAACGAAGCAGCAACAATTAAAAAAAGCAGGTTTTCATGATATCCAAGCTTTGCAATTTCCAGAGCCAACAGGCTGGCGCGCTGCTATCATGGCAACCAAACATGGGACAATAAAACGCCCGCGTGAAAAAGACATTTTTAACAAACCGTTTTCGACACGCTACTATAATTTTGATATCCACAAAGCCGCTTTTGCTTTGCCTGAATTTATGCGCACGGAGTTGCTAGGAGAGTAGAATGGACAAACTAAATTTTTTAAATGACTTAGCTCAGAAATTATGTGACGCATTACCCAAAAGCGTGCAAACCATGAAAAAAGATGTGGAAAAAAATTTTCACATTGTCTTGCAATCGACTTTCAACAAACTCGATTTGGTGACACGCGAAGAATTTGATACACAAACTAAAGTTCTCGCCCGCAGTCGTAAAAAAATTGAAGCACTTGAATTAAAAATCGCAGAATTGGAAAAAATCCTTGCAGAAAAACAGGGTCGGAAAAAATAATTTTAATAAAAATGGAAAAACGCATTTATGAAATCCAATCAATATAACGCCGAATCGATTGAAGTATTAAGCGGTCTCGAACCTGTGCGACGTCGTCCGGGGATGTATACCGACACAACCAATCCGAATCATTTGGCGCGTGAAGCCATTGATAACAGTGTGGATGAAGCAATGGAAGGTCATGCGTCTTCTTTGCAAGTCACGCTTTATAAAGATGGCTCACTGGAAGTCAGCGATGATGGCCGCGGTATGCCCGTCGATATTCATCCGGAAGAAGGATTAAGCGGTGTTGAACTCATTCTCACTAAATTGCACAGCGGCGCGAAATTCTCTAACAAACAATATCGTTTTTCTGGCGGTTTACATGGTGTGGGTATTTCCGTTGTCAATGCGTTATCTAAAACATTAGACGTCAAAATCAAACGGGATGGCGCGGTTTATCAAATTCAATTTAAAAATGGCGAAAAAACCAGTGAGTTAAAAAAAATTGGCACAGCCAATAAACGCGAAACAGGCACGAGCATTCGCTTTATGCCGAATGAAAAATATTTTGATTCACCGCGTTTTGCCGTCAATAAATTAAAACATAATTTACGCGCTAAGGCGGTGTTATGCCCTGGATTACATGTTTCATTTCATGATGAACATACGAATGAGAGTGAAGAATGGCACTATGAAAATGGTTTGCCTAATTATCTCGTTGAGGCAGTAGGTAATGTGGAATACATGCCAACTGAACCTTTTATCGGTTCATTTGTAGGAAATAAAGAAACGGTCGATTGGGCAGCGCTCTGGCTTCCAGAAGACGGCGAAATTATTGCTGAAAGTTATGTTAATCTCATTCCCACCGCGCAAGGCGGCACGCACGTCAATGGGTTTCGTTTAGGTTTGTTGGAAGCGTTGCGAGAATTTTGTGAATTTCGAAATTTGTTACCGCGCGGCATTAAACTTGCGCCAGAAGATATTTGGGATCGTTGCGCGCATATTATTTCAGTTAAATTACAAGACCCACAATTTTCTGGTCAAACGAAAGAACGTCTTTCTTCGCGGGAATGCGCCAGTTTTGTTTCCGGTGTTGTGAAAGATGCCTTCAGTTTATGGTTAAACCAAAACGTCGCGCTGGGGGAAGCATTAGCGAATCTTGCGATTCAAAATGCGCAAAAACGCATGAAAGCAGCGCAAACTGTCGTTCGCAAAAAAGTGACTGCGGGTCCTGCGCTGCCGGGAAAACTGGTGGATTGTTCTATGCAGGATGTAAGCCGTACGGAATTATTTTTAGTGGAAGGTGATTCTGCAGGAGGTTCTGCGAAACAAGCGCGGCAACGTGAATTTCAAGCGATTATGCCGCTGCGCGGCAAAATTCTGAATACGTGGGAAGTGGATTCAAGCCAAGTACTTGCTTCGCAAGAAGTGCATGATATTGCAGTTGCGATCGGTATTGAACCGGGCAATTCAAATTTATCGGCTCTGCGTTATGGAAAAATTTGCATATTAGCCGACGCGGATTCGGATGGTTCGCACATTGCCACACTCCTTTGCGCATTGTTCGTCAAACATTTTCGTCCATTGGTTACGGCAGGTCATATCTATGTCGCCATGCCGCCACTGTATCGTGTTGATCATGGCAAAGAAATTTATTACGCCTTAGATGATGCAGAAAAACAAGGTATTTTAGATCGCATCACTGCGGAAAAGAAAAAAGGCAAAGTGAATGTGATTCGTTTCAAAGGATTGGGAGAAATGAATCCGCTGCAATTACGCGAGACAACGATGGATCCGAATACGCGGCGTTTGGTGCAATTAACGATTAAGCAGGATGATAATACCGATAAAACATTGGATATGTTGCTTGCAAAAAAACGCGCGCAAGATCGTAAAACTTGGTTGGAAAAGAAGGGGAATTTGGCTGAGGTGCCGTTGTGATTTTCCGCACCCTCGGACGCGTGCTGAAGTATCCCCACGAATTTTAATCAAAGTGTTGCTTAGAAAGCCTTCCCAGCAGGGCTACCCTGCACACACATCTTTGTTTTTA
>CAYRUP010000102.1:0-6749 GCA_964427485.1 uncultured Coxiellaceae bacterium
ACCCACGACCCTCGCCTTGTAAGGGCGATGCTCTCCCAGCTGAGCTAAGCACCCGAAATTACGCGGAGAATTCATTTCGCCGCTTTATTCAGACAACACTCATCAAATAACCAGGCGTGCCTGGTATTTGTTTACTTCAAAAAGATCTTAGGAATTTAATCGAAAAACTGTATCAGTTATATTACGATTTTATTCTTTTTCTTTTTCCTTTACGGCATCTTTTAGTGCCTTTCCTGCTTTGAATCCGACTACTTTAGCCGCTTTAATCTTTATTTCTTGCCCTGTTTGAGGGTTGCGGCCTTTTCTTGCTGCACGCTGTCTTACAACGAAAGTTCCGAAATTCACTAACACTACGGGCTCATCTTTTTTTAATGCTGCCGTCACTGCATCAATCAACGCACCTAATGTACGCTCCGCAGCAGCCTTAGTTACCTCTGCTTTTTCTGCAATAAGTTCAACAAGCTCTGCTCTATTCATATATCCTCTGCTTCTTTCTATCCATGGTTAAAATAACTTGCCGTTTCTACAGCCCTATTTATTGCTACCAAACTCGCTGCTTATTACTGGGCTCGATTTGAAGTGTGATTTATACCAATTGGGGGAAACATGTGTCAAGCAATGTCTTTCACTTTGGCATAAATTTTTTTATTAATAGACGCATAGGCTAGCACCCTCATCCGCCCTTCGGGCACCTTCTCCCACCGCAAAAAACACGGTGGGAGAAGGGATTTATATCAATGTGTGCGGACGCGTTCTCCTTTGCGTAATCTTTTTTGGTTGTTAGCTAACATACTTTTCATCTTAGCTTTAATTTTTTTCCCTTTGCCAGGTAAACGTTCAGGATAGCCATTTAAAGCATATGACAATACTTCATCAATCCAGCGAACGGGTTTGATATCCAAATCTTTTTTAATGTTGTCAGGAATTTCTTTTAAGTCTTTCACATTTTCAGCAGGTATAATGACATTCTTAATACCGCCGCGATGTGCCGCTAATAATTTTTCCTTAATTCCTCCTACGGCCAATACTTCACCGCGCAATGTTATTTCACCTGTCATTGCGAAGGTAGAACGAACGGGTATCTGAGTTATTACGGAAACTAATGCTGTGCACATACTAATGCCTGCGCTTGGACCATCTTTCGGTGTCGCGCCTTCTGGAACGTGAATATGAATATCTTGTTTATCAAAAAACGCTTTTTGAACCCCTAAAAGTTGTGCGCGTGAACGAACGACGGTGAGTGCAGCTTGTATCGATTCTTTCATGACGTCGCCTAACTGACCCGTATAGGTTGTATGTCCTTTGCCAGGTACAGTCACAGCCTCGATTTCAAGCAGTTCACCACCGACCTCAGTCCAAGCTAAGCCTTTTACTTGGCCAATTTGATCTTTTTCAGCCGCGACATCATAACGGTAACGTCTTACGCCTAAGTAATGTTCTAAATCATTAATTTCAACTCGTTTCTTTTTGTTTTTGGTTTTTAATAAAATTTCTTTCACTACTTTACGCAAGATTTTTGAAATTTCTCTTTCTAAATTACGTACGCCTGCTTCACGAGTATAGTGTTGTACGATGTAACGCACGGTTTCTAGCGGGATGGCAATTTCATCTGGTTTTAAGCCATTTGCTTCCATTTGTTTTGGGATTAAATGGCGTAATGCGATATGGATTTTTTCATCTTCGGTATAACCCGGAATACGAATAATTTCCATTCGATCACGTAGTGCGGGTGGAATTTCCAGCGTATTTGCTGTTGCAACAAACATAACATCCGATAAATCATAATCAACTTCAAGATAATGATCGTTGAAAGAATGATTTTGTTCAGGGTCTAATACTTCAAGCAAAGCCGATGCGGGATCACCACGAAAATCCATCGCCATTTTATCTATTTCATCGAGTAAGAAAAATGGATTACGGACATCTGTCTTCGAAATTTTTTGAATGATTTTGCCTGGCATAGCGCCAATATAAGTTCGTCGATGTCCGCGTATTTCAGCTTCATCACGGATTCCGCCTAACGACATACGGATAAACTTACGACCTGTTGCATTCGCAATGGATTGGCCAAGCGATGTTTTACCCACACCTGGAGGGCCAACTAAACACAAAATAGGACCTTTGAGTTTTTTCACTCTTTTGTTGACAGCCAAATATTCAAGAATTCGTTCTTTCACTTCTTTCAAACCATAATGTTCTTCTTCCAGAATTTTTTCTGCATCCGTTAAGCTGACTGTGAGTTTGGATTGTTTCTTCCAAGGTAAAGATAACATCCAATCCAAATAATTACGCGAAACGGTTGCTTCAGCCGACATAGGAGACATCATTTTTAATTTATTTAATTCAGTCTGACATTTTTCTCTGGCTTCTTCCGTCATACCGGATTTTTCGATTTTTTTCGCAAGCGATTCTAATTCATTAGGCACTTCTTCCAATTCGCCTAATTCTTTTTGAATCGCTTTCATTTGTTCATTTAAATAATATTCTCGTTGCGTCTTTTCCATTTGACGTTTGACACGACCACGAATTTTCTTTTCAACCTGAAGTAAATCAATTTCTGATTCCATGATTCCAACAAGTTTTTCTAATCGCTTTGACAGATCAATTATTTCTAATATTTTTTGTTTTTCTTCTAATTTTAAAGATAAGTGCGCAGCAATGGTATCCGATAATCTGCTGCCATCTTCAATGGCTAATACAGATGCTAAAATTTCAGTAGGAATTTTTCTGTTTAATTTTACGTATTGTTCAAATTGAGATTTGAGCGAACGAATAAGTATTTCAATTTCTCGTGATTGAAGATTAACGTCATCGATTAATTCAACGTCAGCTAAAAAATATTCTTTGTTTGTTACGAAACGTGAAATTTGCGCGCGCTTAACACCTTCAATTAATACTTTGACTGTGCCATCTGGCAATTTTAATAATTGGAGTACTGTTGCCAATGTGCCAACATGATAAATCCCCTCCTCTGTGGGTTGATCATCAGCGGCGCTTTTCTGTGTTGCAACGAGAATTTGTTTGTCTGCGGCCATTGCAACTTCAAGCGCTTTTATGGAACGCTCGCGACCGACAAACAAAGGTACAACCATGAAGGGATAAACAATCACATCACGTAGAGGGAGTACTGGAACACCTAATAGCTTTTTTTCACTTTTGTTTGATGACATATATGAGTTCCTCTGCAGTGGCTATTTAAGCAGGTTCGATTATTTATATCTTTAGTATATGCGAGTTATAGAAAGTTATCACTCAGAAGCAGCAAAAGCTTGTTCACTATTTTCATACATAATGATGGGCGATGACTCTCCTTTTATACAGGATTCATCGACAATAACTTTTGCTACATTTTTCAATGAGGGTAGCTCATACATTGTATCTAAAAGAGCTTTTTCTAGGATGGAGCGCAAACCTCGTGCACCTGTTTTCTTTTCGACACAACGTTCCGCTATCATATGGAGTGCAGCATCGCGGAATTCAAGCGATGTACCTTCCATTTCAAAGAGCTTACGGTATTGTTTCGCTAGCGCATTCTTAGGCTCGGTGAGTATTTTAACTAAAGCTTCTTTATCCAATTCTTCTAATGTCGCGACCACCGGCAAACGTCCGATTAATTCGGGGATTAAACCAAATTTAATCAAATCAGCAGGTTCAACTTCATGGAACAATTGATCGAGTGATTTCGAATCCATTTTACTATAGATTTCAGCAGAAAAACCGATGCCTGATTTTTCAGAACGCTCACGAATGACTTTTTCCAAACTGGCAAAAGCACCGCCACAAATAAATAGGATGTTTTTGGTATCTACCTGAATAAACTCTTGTTGTGGATGCTTACGTCCACCTTGCGGAGGTACTGAGGCAACCGTTCCTTCAATCAACTTTAAAAGTGCCTGCTGTACACCCTCACCGGATACATCCCGAGTGATGGATGGATTTTCTGATTTACGGGAAATTTTGTCGATTTCGTCAATATAAACAATACCTGTTTGGGCTTTTGCTACATCATAATCACATTTCTGTAACAATTTCTGTATAATATTTTCAACGTCTTCACCGACATAACCTGCTTCTGTCAAAGTGGTCGCATCTGCAATAACAAATGGCACATTCAATAGTCTAGCTAATGTTTCAGCCAATAAGGTTTTGCCGCTACCGGTGGGTCCTATTAATAAGATATTGCTTTTATTGAGTTCAATATCATTATCTTTGGTTTTACAACGCAAACGTTTGTAGTGATTATAAACTGCAACGGATAATGTTTTTTTAGCAAAAGATTGTCCTATTACATATTCATCCAGCGTGTTACGGATTTCAACGGGTGTAGGTAATCTTGGTATCGAATCATCCGTTGATTGAGCATTATGCACTTCTTCATGAATGATTTCATTGCACAAAGCCACACACTCATCACATACATAGACAGACGGGCCCGCAATTAATTTGCGAACTTCGTGCTGATTTTTTCCGCAAAATGAGCAATGCAACACTTTGTCTTTTCCCCCATTACTGCCCATAACAACAACCTCATATTATCTACGTACACTGACATGTGGAGACAATTTGTTAAAATTCAAGAGATCAAGAAGTCTTGTCCTTTTGTTTTGTTATATTCCGTTCCGATAAAATTTTATCAATTAAATGATATTCCAGCGCTCTTTCAGGACTCATAAAATTATCGCGATCCGTGTCTTTTGCAATCACTTCTTCTGGTTGTCCTGTATGATGCGCTAATATTTTATTTAAACGATTGCGTACTTTTAAGGTTTCTTCTGCATGAATTGCAATATCAGATGCTTGACCTTGTACGCCGCCCAGGGGCTGATGAATCATAACGCGGGCATTAGGCAAACAAAAACGTTTGCCAGCTGCGCCGCCTGCCAATAATAAAGCGCCCATGCTAGCGGCTTGTCCCAGGCACATCGTGCTCACATCCGGTTTAACAAACTGCATAGTGTCATATATTGCCAACCCTGCTGTGACTACACCGCCAGGTGAATTAATATAGAGTGAGATATCCTTGTCTGGATTTTCAGATTCTAGAAATAACAATTGCGCGACAACTAAGTTTGAAACAACATCATCAATCGGTCCAACAATAAAAACGACTCTATCTTTTAATAATCTGGAAAAAATATCAAAAGAACGTTCGCCGCGCGCTGTTTGTTCTACAACGATTGGAACAAGATTCGAATTGATTTGTTGGGTAACATCGTTCTTACTCATCGTCCATTTTCCTTGTTTAAATGGGCATGCTACGATGCCCTGACGCCATTTTAAAAAATATTAAACATTATTAACAAGTTCGCCGTAGCTGATTGTCTTTTCAGTTACTTTGACTTTTTCTAAAAGTTTTTCCACAACCTGTTCTTCTAAAATTTGCATTTCAATTTCAGCATAAGCTTTTTTATTCTTCGTGTACCATTCTGTCACTTCAGCCGGATTTTCGTATGCAGAAGCCATTTTGGTAATATGGGCTTGAACACGATCTTTATTAACAGAGACGTTTTGTTGCTTAATTATTTCAGCGACCAGTAATCCTAAAATGACATTACGTTTTGCTGCTTCATTGAAAGAAGCCATTTCTGCTTCGCTGTGTGAATGTTCATGTCCATGATGAGGATGTACTTGGTCATGAATACGCGCCGCTTCACGTTCAATTAAGGCTTTAGGAATTTCAAGCTGATTTTGTTCGATCAATTTATCAAATATCTGATTTTTTAATTTAGCGCCAATCACTCTTTCCAATTCGCGTTCCAGATTTTTTAGGACTTCTGAGCGCAAATCTTCAATTTTTCCACTTTTGATGCCTAATTTTTTGATAAATGCCTCATCAATTTCTGGCATGTCAGGCTGATATACGGTAATTGCTTTCAATGCAAATTGAGCAATTTTGCCAGCAACATCTTTTGAAAAATAAGTTTCTGGGAAGGTCACATCAATGGTTTTTTCTTCCCCTGCTTTCATTCCCATAATGCCTTCTTCAAAGCCTGGAATCATTGTTTTGCTGCCAAGTATGATGGGATAATCGTGAGCTTCCCCACCCGCAAATACAGCACCGTCAATACTACCGCGAAAATCAATCACGACTTTATCTTTATCTTGTGCTGCACGATCTACTTTCTTCCATTGTGTTTGTTGACTACGTAGATGATCTAACACTTTTTCAATGTCGGCATCGGTAATAGTTGCGACTTCTTTTTCAAGTGTTTCTAAGTCAAAACGAAAACCTTCCAACTCAGGAAGCACTTCAAATGTTGCCACGAATTCTAAGGGTTGATCAGGAGTAATGACTTTTGGCACTACAGTTGGAGTTCCTACGGGGTTCAATTTTTCTTGGTCAATGGCAGCATAGAGAGATGACTGAATTACTTCACCTAATGCTTCCTGACGCGCTGTGTCACCATAGCGTTGTTGAACTACTTTTAATGGGGCTTTGCCTTGACGAAAGCCAGCGATTTTTGCATTTTTTGCAAATTTTGCGATACGTTTATCATAGGCTTCAGTTAATTTTTCAGCTGGAACTATTACAGTAAGACGGCGCTCGAGCTTGCTTGGAGCTTCAACAGATACTTGCATAACGATCCTCAGTCATCTATCCACATGAATTTATAAATATTTCATACATAAAAATAAAGGATCTCTTCAGATCCTTTTGGCAATATTATAGTAGAAAACGCAGACTAATGAAACTGAAAAAGGTTATCTGGTGCGAAAGGAGAGACTCGAACTCTCACGGGTTGCCCCGC
>CAYRUP010000103.1:0-6702 GCA_964427485.1 uncultured Coxiellaceae bacterium
GTCGTTACACGCATAGTCATGGGCGTACCGTGGATTTTCGTAACACGATTGTGGTCATGACATCCAACCTCGGTTCTGAGTTGATCCAAGATATTGCTCGGCATGGTGATTATTTTGCAATGAAAAAAGCCGTATTGAACGTTGTTGGCCAACATTTCCGTCCTGAATTTATGAATCGTATCGATGAAACGGTGGTATTCCATCCGTTGGATAAAGAGCAAATAAAATTGATCGCAGATATACAATTCAAGCGTCTGCGCGCACGACTGCTCGAAAAAGATTTTGGTCTTACCATCACCAATGAAGCATTGGATTATTTGGCCGCGACCGGTTATGATCCAGTATATGGGGCAAGACCTTTAAAACGTGCTATCCAACAGCATGTAGAAAATCCCCTGGCGCAAGAAATTTTGTCAGGCAGATTTTTGCCAGGCGATATAATTAACATTGAATTTGTGAAAGGTCGACTGGTTTTTTCAAAATCAACAGCAACCGTTTGAGCGTAAATTAAAAAGGACACAGGGTATGTACAAACATATTTTATATGCAACAGACTTATCAGACGATACGGATTTCATCAACGCGAAAGTGCGTGGCATGCGTGGTTTTACTGGAGCTAAAGTCAGTTTGATTCACGTTGTTGAACCGTTACCTGGCTATAGTTATGCTTATCTCGGCATTGAAGATATTGAAGGGCAATTAATTGATGAATCAAAAAATGCATTAGTTAAACTGGCTACGGATTTATCTGTCGATTCTAAAGATACTTGGGTTGAAGTAGGTCCTACTAAATCAAAAATTCTGGAAGTGGCAAGTGAAATTGGTGCCGATCTTATTATTTGCGGTAGTCATGGTCGTCATGGTTTATCATTGCTCTTAGGATCAACCGCAAATGCGATTTTGCATGGTGCTAAATGCGATGTATTGACAGTGCGATTACCGGAAGAGAAATAAAAAAGCGAATTAAATGGAATACAAAGACTATTATAAAATTTTAGGCGTTTCCCGTGACGCGAAAGAAGATGAAATCAAGCGTGCGTATCGTAAGCTTGCACGTAAATATCATCCCGATGTCAGTAAAGAAAAAAATGCTGAAGAACATTTCAAAGAAGTTCAAGAGGCCTATGAAGTTCTGAAAGATCAACAGAAACGTTCCGCTTATGATCAATTAGGCAGTAATTGGAAAAGTGGTCAAGAGTTTCGACCACCACCGAATTGGGAAGGTTTTAGTGGTTTTGGGGGTGGTGGAACGACCTATGAAGAAATGCATGCGGGTGATTTTAGCGATTTCTTCGCCTCGATTTTTGGGGGTGGACGTCAAGCACGAAGTGGTTTCCAGCAAAGAGGTTTTCGGTCTGAACGACCGGGACGCGATGAACACGCTAAAATCAGTATCAGTTTGCAAGATGCCTATCATGGTGGAACTAAAACAGTACAACTCGAAGTTCCTGAAATGGATGTGCATGGTCAAATGCGGATGAATCTGCGCACCTTAAAAATTACTATTCCGAAAGGCATTGTGAGCGGTCAGCAATTGCGTTTAGCCAATCAGGGTGGAGCGGGTACAGGCAATGCGAAAGCGGGTGATCTTTATTTAGAAATTCATATTAATCCTCATCCCATTTTTTCCTTACAAGGCAAAGATGTTTATCTTACCTTACCGATTACGCCCTGGGAGGCAGCTCTGGGTGGAAAAGTTACCATTCCGACGTTAGGTGGACCTGTAGAAATGAAAGTTGCACCTGGTTCACAGGCGGGGCAGAAACTGCGTTTGAAAGGGCGTGGTTTACCGGGATCTCCGCAAGGTGATCAATATGCGTTATTACAAATTGTGACACCACCTGCCCATACGGAGGCAGAACGGTCTCTTTATGAAAAAATGGCTAAGGAAATGCCATTTGATCCACGCAAGGAGTTATTGTAAATGTCGAAACAGGATGTTACGCAAGTGCAGGCAGAAGAAATTGATGATCTCAGCTTAGAAGAATTGTGTTCTGCATGCCAAGTGTCCCATGATTTCGTGGTTGAATTAATCGCGTATGGAACGATTGAGCCAAAAGGCAATAACACGAAAAACTGGCGTTTTGAAGCGCACCAAATACATATTATTCGTACCGCATTACGTTTGCATGAAGATCTTGATGTGAATCACGCGGGAATTGCATTAGCGATGGATTTATTTAAACAAGTTGAAGAATTGCGCGAGCAAGTGGAATTGTTAGAAAAATATTTTTCGGTGACGACGCGGGATTTGAAATAAATTTTGTGATGGCCCAATCATCCGCCCCAGTTTTTCCTAGGGTGGATTAGGCGTTTTTTGCCGTAATCCACCGGAAATTTGGTGGATTACGATGCAAAAAAACGCATCTAATCCACCCTACTTTTAGCTTTTAACCCGCAAAATTTTCCGCAACAAAATCCCAATTAACAAGCTTCCAAAAATTTTCGACATATGTCGGACGCGCATTACGATAGTCAATGTAGTAAGCATGTTCCCAAACATCGCAGGTTAAGAGAGCTTTTTTGTCTTGCTGCATAGGCGTTCCAGCGTTACTCGTGCTAATAATTTCGAGTTCACCGTTGGCATTTTTTGCCAACCAACCCCAGCCAGAACCAAATGTGGCGATGGCAGTTTGGCTAAATTGTTTTTTAAATTCATCCAGCGAACCAAATTTTTTCATAATGGCATCCGCTAATTTTCCGGTGGGTTCGCCATTGCTTTTGGGTGTTAAACAATTCCAATAAAAAGTATGATTCCAAACTTGCGCTGCATTATTAAAAATACCGCCACTCGAATTCATAATAATTTTTTCCAGCGGTGCATCAGCAAATTCTGTATCTTTCACTAAATTATTTAAGTTATTGACGTAAGCTTGGTGATGTTTACCATAATGGTATTCTAAGGTTTCTTGCGAAATATAAGGCTGTAATGCATCCAGCGCATACGGTAATTTGGGCAATACATGCGTCATATGTTTTCTCCAAATAAAAAATGTTGAACCAAAGTGTATAAATGATAGAGTTTGAATGCAAGGTCCATTTACAATAATCAAGGAAGGAAGCCATGATTCTATTTCGTCACGCTATCAATATCCTCATTGCACTCTGTATTTTCTCTATCTCTCCAGCATTTGCCAATTTGACGCTGGAAAAGGGTGTAACGACGCCTTATCCAGCCCCTAAAATTGATGGCATTTCTGCTTGGATCAATTCACAACCTCTGCAACTTAAAAATTTGCATGGCAAGGTAGTGTTGATTGATTTTTGGACTTACTCATGCATTAATTGCATACGAACACTGCCTTATCTGAAAGATTGGTACAACAAATACCATACTGCGGGATTAGAAATTATTGGTGTGCACACACCTGAATTTGAGTTTGAAAAAAATCTGGATAATGTAAAAAGCGCAGTGTTGAAAGATGAAATCAAATACCCCGTTGCATTAGATAATGAATTTAAAACATGGAATAATTTTAATAATCGCTATTGGCCAGCGCATTATCTTATCGATAAAAACGGTGATGTGGTTTATGAACATTTCGGCGAAGGCGAATATGCGATGACAGAAAATAATATTCGATTTTTGCTTGGTAAAACCACAGAAGCGAATCCTACGACATTTCAGGATGAAAGTGCTTATCCCGCGCAAACACCGGAAACCTATTTAGGTTATGCACGCGCGAATAGTTTTGCGAGTCCACAAGTTGCCGTAAGAAATCGCGCAGCACTCTATGCTTTTCCTGATGAATTACTCGATAATGAATGGGCTTTGAAAGGTATGTGGTTAATCAATGCCGACCACATTGTTTCAGCACAACCTTACGCAGGTCTTAAAATTCATTTTAATGCGCGCAAAGTATTTATCGTGATGGGCAGTGCATCGGGTAAACCGATTACTGTTCAAGTGTTATTAAATGGCGAAGATGTCGCGACTGAAAAAGGGGATGATGTTAAAAATAGTAACATAACGGTGGATAAACATACCCTTTATTCCGTGTTGTCATTGCCACATCCCGATAATGGTATTTTGCAACTGATTCCATCGTTGCCTGGACTTGAGGTTTATACGTTTACGTTTGGCTAATCCAAAACCGGTCCCGCCACAATGACGTCAATCACCGGTTCGCCGCAATGTTTAGCAATTTCAGAACGTACTATGGAATGCAAACGAATAATTTCATTCCAGTCTTTTTGTTTGGGTTGAATTAATTTGCCAACCGTAATTTTAATGCGTCCTGGTTTTAATAACTTATTGTCGCCGCGCAAAATATTGCGTGTGCCTTTAATTGAAACCGGACACAGTGGGATGTTTGTTTCTGCGGCTATCGTAAATGCACCTAATTTAAATGGACGTAAACCTGTTGCATAAGTAAAAGTACCTTCAGGGAAAATCGCAATGGAACGACCTTGCCGCACGGTTTCCACAATGACATCACGATCCGCTAAATTTTTGGTAAAATCCATTCGATCAACAGTCAAAAATCCCAATTTCTTGATGAAGGGCCGCAAAAATGGAATGTTTAATATTTCTTTTTTACCAATAAAAATAATTCCGGCCGGTAATATTCCCAGTAACAAAAGCGAATCAACATAACTCGCATGATTTGCTGCGAAAATGACAGGCGTCGCATGGGCTAAATTATTTTTTCCTTTAATGGCAATAGGACAACCAACTAATCGAAATAAATTACGTGCCCAAAATCGCAGAATGCGTGGCGCTACTTTAGTTGGCAATATCACGACACTGAACCAGACCAAAGGAAATGTCAAAAACAAAATAAGACCCGCATAAGCCGTGTAGGCTAATTTACCGAGATACGTTAACCAATTTAAAGATTTTTTTCCCAAGCTTATCAATGCCAATTTAACAATTTGCAATTTTACCGGCACACGATTCGGTTTGAGTTTGCCTTTCAGATAAGCCTGTTTGCAGGCAGAGCGCTGCAATTTGCCACTCGATGTTTTTGTAATCGTACGTGGCGGCACTAAAATAACTGCGTCGGGTGGAATGCCTAATGAAACCGCCATATTTTCGATGATTTCATTGCGAATCGCTTGTTGCTGTTCTTTCCTCTGTTCATAAGTTTCAGCGACCACGATTAATTTTTCTGTACCTGTTAGCGGATCATTCACACCAAATGCGACAGTGCAACCTTTCCGAATACTGGATAATTGACTGACGACTTCTTCCACTTCTTCCGGATAGAGATTGCGTCCTGCTTTGATGATTAAATCTTTTTTGCGTCCGATAATAAAAATTTCTTTATCGGCAAGATAACCGATATCACCCGAATCCCACCAACCATCGCTTCGATACGCTTTTTGCGTAGCGACTGGATTATTAAAATAACCTTGCATGGCGGATGGACCTTGAAATTGAATATTGCCGATGCGGCGCTCACCTAAAACATTGCCATCATCATCGGCAATTCGAATGGCATGCCCTAGCATAGGTTCGCCACAAGCAATAAATTCGAGTCCATTTTTTCCTTGCGGCGATTTGGCTGGAATGGCTTTATTTTCTTTCTCAAATGCGTCACGATCAATTTTATCAATGCGCGGTGCACGCACCACTTTTGGAAAAGTGAGTGCGACTGTTGATTCTGCTAATCCATAAACTGGGGCAAACGCTTCAACCTTAAATCCATACGGTGCAAATCTTTTATGAAAACGTTCCAGCGTGCGAGGATTAATGGCTTCAGCCCCATTGAAAGCAAAACGCCATGAGCTTAAATCCAGTCCTTCAATATCTTTTGCATCGATTTTTTTAGCACAGAGTTCATAAGCAAAATTCGGTCCGCCTGATAATGTCGCACGATGATAATGAATGGCCCATAACCAACGTTCAGGTCGAGCGAGAAATGTGATCGGAGATAAAATGGTTAAAGGAATCGCAAAATACATGCTACCGAGCCAACTCATTAATCCCATGTCATGATAGAGCGGCAACCAGCTGACTTCGACATCCGTGGGTTTGATAGGTACCGATTTTTCTATCGCGCGCATATTAGCAAGCATGTTTTCATGCGTCAAAAATACCCCTTTGGGATCGCCTGTGCTCCCCGAGGTATACTGAATTAATGCAGGATCCGTAGATTCAACCGTGACAGGAAATACTAATTCGTTTCCTGGCGTTCTTAAATTTTTGATCGTCACGACTTCTTTTAAGCTGGGGATAAAAGTCCGTAACATTTGACTGAGAATTTCAGCACGTGAAAAAGTAATTAATATTCTGACTTGTGCATTTTGTAAAATTTTCGCTTCACGTTTTGCATATTCTTCAATTCGATCGGGACGAAAAGGTGGATAAATTGGAACAGGTACGGCACCTGCAAGCAGCACACCGCAATAAGAATAAAAAAATGCATCACTCGTTGGCAGCATAATGGCAACCGTTTCGCCGGGTTGAATGCCACGTTTTTGCAATCCACGTGCAATATAACGTGCCTCTTCCGCTAATTGACCATAACGAATGATTTGTTCCTTACCTTGCTCATTTTGCAAATAAATATGCGGGCGATCAGGGTTTGCCGCAGCATGGGTGAGTAATACATCGCCGATATTTTTTGCGGAAGAAACGTCGATGGTTGCACGGGTAAGCGTGGGAGAAATTGTTTGCGATGTTACTTTAATATCAGTGGCGGGTTCAGCGCGCTCAATTATTTTAAACAGATATTGTAAACATTCGGCGTCAGCAGA
>CAYRUP010000104.1:0-6686 GCA_964427485.1 uncultured Coxiellaceae bacterium
TCTAGACATCAAACCAACCTCAATGAATCCACCTTCCTAACCCAAGGATCCAATTCCTTCAACCCACCCGGTAAATTATTTTTCGTCGCAGCCGCTTCATTCACAGTCATAAAATTACCAAACGTTAACACATACCAATCTTTCCCATTGTGACTCGTCTGATAAATATGGCCCGTATTTTTTAAACGTAAACGTGTTTGCAAATCTTTTACATCGGTCAAATGATAACTTCCATATAATTGCAAAGCAAAATTGCGTGGCTGCATAACTTGATCCGCGGCATTCTGACTATTTTCTGAAAGAAGGGGTTGCGTTTTCTTTTCAACATTTTCACTCATGACTGCAGATGTCCTCTGCAGCCGGCGCGGAGTCACCACAATAGGTGGTGCAGTTTGCTCACGTTGTATGCGCGCGGCTTGCATGATTTCATCACGCTGATCTGGCTCATTTTTCTGGGCGCGTTCTTTTAACACTTCCGTATCATTCTGACGAATCAAATTAAGCGCTTTTCTAGCTGGCTCGAAATTTTGTTCCGCTGATCTTTCCATCCAGAATATGCCAGATTCACTATCTTCTGAAACACCATAACCATAGTAGTACATATAACCAACGGCATACTGCGCATCGCGATTTCCGCGCGCGGCAACGGGTAATAAACAATGAAATGCATTTTTATAGTCACCTGCTTGGAAAGATCTTTTTCCCTGTTGCATATCGAGTGACATATTCGAAGATGATGCACATGACAGCAACACGAGACAGATAATAGCAAGTAATGTATATCGCCCAAGTTGCAAATTTATTCCCCCAAAAGTGATTTCGGCATCCCTTCAAACTGTAATTGAACCCGTTGCAAAGGCAATTTTTCCAATCGTCCTGCATTATCTAACACAACGCCATCCGCAGAAATCGAATAAACCTTCACGCCTGTTGCAGGCAGTGTATCACCGATCTGATAAATTTTTCCCGGTTGATTGGACTCGGAAATAATCACCCGGGATAATGCATCAGGTGATGATTTTATCACGCCCAGCAAGTGTATTTGCAAACTGGTCACGGGCAATAAAGCGGATTCTGCAACACCATATTTACCAAATAAATGCCACTCTGGAATTTGCTCAATTTGCTGACGAAGTTGATTAGCTGTGTCTGCATGGATCTCATTGGGGTTGATTGAAGATTGTGCCAGTTTGCTATCACTTCGCCAGGTAATCAGCATATCAATCACCGTGGCAAACAATAACAGAGACATCAGTATCATCGCAAAGAGACCCGCGCGGCGTCCCCATGGGGTGGTTAAAATTGGCGAGATTAATTCATCAACCATAGTAACTACCAGATAAAATCCTCCCCGCATTATACCGAAGTAAGCCAAAAAGCGCTCCTATTTATAACCACTCCGCAGCTTGCTTCGCAAAATAAGTCAAAATCCCATGCGCACCCGCGCGCTTAATCGAAATCAATGACTCCATCACAACGGCTTTTTCATCCAACCAACCCAGTTGAGCAGCTGCTTTCAGCATAGCATATTCACCACTCACTTGATAAACAAAGGTAGGAACCTGAAAAGCGTCTCGGGTTTGACGCACAATATCCAGATATGGCATGCCTGGCTTAATCATGACCATGTCAGCGCCTTCCTGAATATCCAGTAAAACTTCATGCAGAGCTTCTTTTGCATTGCGTGGATCCATTTGATACTGAAATTTATCTGCCTTACCTAAGGCTTTAGCAGAACCGACTGCCTCGCGAAAAGGCCCATAAAAATGGGATACATATTTTGCGGAGTAAGCAAGAATTTTGGTATTGACCCACTGATTTGCTTCCAATGCTGCACGAATTGCTCCAATACGTCCATCCATCATGTCTGAGGGTGCAACAATATCAGCACCTGCCTCAGCATGCGAAAGAGCCTGTTTAACTAAAATTTCCGTAGTCCCATCATTTAATACATACCCTTTTTCATCGATAATCCCATCCTGACCATGCGAAGTATAAGGATCCAACGCCACATCCGTAATGATTCCTAACTCGGGAAAAAACTTTTTTAATTCCCGCACTGCACGCTGTACCAAACCATTCGGATGATACGCCTCTTCCCCCAGCAATGTTTTTTTTGCTTCATCAATCACAGGGAAAAGCGCAATAGCCGGTATCTTAAGTTTCATTAATTCTTCGGCTTCTTTTAAGAGTAAATCAATACTAATACGATCAATCCCTGGCATAGATTGAATGGATTCGCGGCGATTTGTGCCTTCCAGAATAAACAGGGGATAAATCAAATCATCCACCGACAATTGGGTTTCTGCCATTAAACGCCGTGAGAAAGGTGAAGCCCGCATACGACGCAGACGGACATGAGGAAATTGACGTTTTATAGATTGAGTAGGCATATTTTGATCCATAATTAAAATAGATCGTATTATACTATCGAGTTTTAAACTTTAGAAAAAAATTTTACATGCCGAGTATTGCTGTTTATACGCCACATTTCGAACTACTGCCGAGAGCAGACGCTTTAGCAGCCCAATTAGGCTTGCCATTTAAATCCGAAGCGGATTATTTATTACTACTGACGCCCAATCGATTGGTTTTGCAATATACGCGGGAAAAATCCCTACCGCTTTTTGTCGATTTTGTCTCTGGCAAAATGCAATATCGCCGCCAAAATCTCAGCCTGCGTCGGGAAGCATTAGCGCGTGCACTCGGATTAAAAAGCCATACCCAGCCCCGTATTGTCGATGCAACGGCGGGTTTGGCACGAGATAGCTTTGTGATCGCAGCGTTAGGTTTTCATGTCCAAATGATTGAACGTTCGCCTATTATTCATGCGTTAGTGAGTGATGGTATTCAACGTGCATTACAGCATGTGGAAACGCTAAAAATTGCCGAACGCATGCATCTCATCCAAGATAATGCCATTGCCTGGCTGCAAAACTTAATGGTAAAACCCGCTATCATTTATCTGGATCCTATGTTTCCCGAACGAAAAAAATCGGCTTTATCGAAAAAAGAGATGCGTATTTTTCATGCTATTGTAGGTGATGATTTAGACGCCGAGGCTTTACTGCAAACCGCATTGACTTGTGCCGCCGAACGCGTTGTGGTAAAAAGGCCCCGGCTCGCTATTCCATTGGCGGGGATAAAACCCAGCTTTACCCATTTGGGGAGTAGCAGCCGATTTGATATTTATCTAATTTGAGAACCTGCATGGATACCCTGCACTATTTAATCAATTTTATTTTACATCTCGATGAACATCTCATCGCATTTGTGACCGCTTATGGTGTATGGACTTATGCGCTTCTTTTTCTTATTATTTTTTGCGAATCGGGCATCATCTTTACTGCGTTTTTACCTGGGGATTCCTTATTATTTGCAACCGGTGCCTTAACTGCTAGCATGACGGGTGTATTAAACATTCATCTCTTATTTATCCTACTCGTGACTGCATCCGTCAGTGGCAACGGATTGAATTATTTCCTTGGCAAATGGATCGGCCCTAAGGTTTTTTGCTCCGGGAATTCCTGGATTTTCAATAAAAAACACATCACCAATGCCCATCATTTTTATGAACGCTATGGTGGAAAAGCCATTATTATCGCTCGATTTATCCCAATCATTCGCACCGTAGTGCCGTTTATTGCGGGCGTAGGTTACATGACATATCGTTACTTTTTCATTTTTAATTTGACGGGCGCCTTGTTATGGATTGGCATACTTGTCTATGGCAGTTATCTGTTTGGCAACATTCCTTTTGTAAAACAGCATTTTTCGCTCGTTATCATTGCCATTATTATCCTTTCTTTAACACCCCCTCTCATCGAATTTTTTCGGCATAAACTGGCCAAACCTCGCGAGCAAGAAAAAACCAAGCCATCCGTTTAACTTGCCTTGATCTTCAGGTAAAATGTAGTTAACTTCTATTAACTCCTGATATCTAGACAAAACTAGAAACTTCGTGCAGAATGCTCGCCTCGATACGAAATATTAGGTCACGCATGGCAATTATTTTAGTATTACATGGCCCCAATTTGAACTTGCTTGGTACTCGTGAGCCGGATCTGTATGGCCATGAAACCCTGAACGAGATCAATGCCAATTTAGGTCTTTCAGCCATGACCTGGGGGCATACACTGAGTACGCTGCAGAGTAATTCAGAATCCGTGCTCATTGACCGCATTCAACAATGCCAGCGCGACAATACCGATTTTATTATTTTTAATCCCGCAGCATTGACTCATACCAGTATTGCGCTGCGTGACGCGCTATTGGCTGTGAATAAACCGTTTATTGAAGTGCATTTGTCAAATATCCATCGCCGCGAACCTTTCCGTCACATTTCCTATTTTTCTGATATTGCGATTGGAAATATCACTGGGCTCGGATCGCAAGGCTATTTGCTCGCACTTCATTATGCACATCATTACCTGACATCGAAGACTCGCTAAGGAGCACTGTACGTTATGGCTATGGACATGCGAAAAATTCGCAAACTGATTGAACTTATCCAGGAAACAGGTATCGCTGAAATTGAAATTCACGAAGGCGAAGAATCTGTGCGCATCAGCCGCGAAACAACTCGCGCTGCGCCTCAGATGATGACGGCACCTGTCACTTATTCTTTGCCAGAAACTTCTACCCAACAAGCAGCACCGGCGGCATCCATTGAGGCAGCTCAAACCACTGCAAATAAGCATACGGTGAAAGCACCGATGGTTGGCACCGTTTATCTCTCACCTTCGCCGGGCGCCAAAGCATTTATTCAGGTAGGTCAAGCTGTCAAAGCAGGTGACACGCTTTGCCTCATTGAAGCCATGAAAATGTTCAATCAAATTGAAGCTGACAAAACGGGTATAGTCACCGCTATTCTGATTGAAAGCGGTGTTCCAGTTGAATTTAACCAACCACTCGTTGTGATTGAATAACAAGGAACAAAAAGCGCATGCTAAACAAAGTTGTCATTGCCAATCGCGGGGAAATCGCACTCCGTATCTTACGTGCCTGCAAGGAGCTTGGCATCAAAACAGTTGCAGTGCATTCCACTGCGGATCGTGACTTGATGCATGTGCGCCTCGCTGATGAATCCGTCTGCATAGGCCCGGCACCTGCTGCAGAAAGTTATCTCAGTATTCCTGCCATCATTAGTGCGGCTGAAATTACCGATTCTGTCGCGATCCACCCAGGCTATGGATTTTTAGCCGAAAACGCTGATTTTGCCGAACAAGTCGAAAAAAGCGGCTTTATTTTTATTGGACCCAGACCCGACAGCATTCGAGAAATGGGTGACAAAGTCGCTGCCATTCAAGCTATGCGTCGTCTTGGGATCCCTTGTGTGCCAGGCTCAAGTGAACCGATTGGTGATGATGATGCTTTGACTGTGAAAATGGCTCGGGATATTGGTTATCCCATTATTATTAAAGCATCAGGCGGCGGCGGTGGACGCGGCATGCGCGTTGTGCATACAGAATCTCATTTATTGAATGCCATTGCGATGACACGCACAGAAGCACGCGCTGCATTCAATAACGATAAAGTTTATATGGAAAAATATCTCCAAAATCCGCGCCATATTGAAATTCAAGTTCTTGGCGATGGCCAAGGCAATGCGATCCATTTAGGGGAACGCGATTGTTCCATACAACGCCGTCATCAAAAAATTATTGAAGAAGCACCCGCCCCAGGCATAACGACGGAACAACGCGAAGCCATTGGCGAACGTTGCGCAAAAGCATGTCGAGAAATGAATTATCGTGGCGCTGGTACTTTTGAATTTCTTTATGAAAATAAAGAATTTTACTTTATTGAAATGAATACCCGCGTCCAAGTTGAACATCCCATCACAGAAATGATTACGGGAATTGATATTGTAAAACAACAGCTGCATATTGCGGCTGGCAACAAACTTCTTATCAAACAATCCGATGTTAAAATTAAAGGCCATGCCATCGAATGTCGTATTAATGCCGAAGATCCGCGCTCCTTTGTTCCTTGTCCTGGCACTATTACCCATTTTCACGCGCCAGGCGGCCCAGGAATACGGCTTGATTCACACATTTATAGCAGTTACAAAGTGCCGCCTTATTATGATTCATTAATTGCGAAAATTATTGCTTATGGCGATAACCGTGAGAACGCTTTAACAAAAATGCGTGGGGCGCTCGAGGAAACAGTGGTTGATGGCATTAAAACAAATCTATCTTTGCATCAAGATATTTTGCGTGGAAACTCTTTCCAGCGCGGCATTGTTAACATTCATTATCTTGAACAATGGTTGAATTTATAAGATATGTGGATCGAATTACATATCAAAACATCTGCCGATTATGGAAATTCATTAAGCGACCAATTGACATTATTGGGAGCTGTTGCTGTTACTCTGCAAGATGCGGGCAATCAACCCATTTATGAACCGAAACCAGGGGCCATGGAATTATGGCAAAAAACCAATGTGATTGGATTGTTTGAACAATCGGTCACACTGAAGCCAATATTGGTCTATTTAGAACAACAACAGGCAACCGGATTAATCAAAAGCTTTCATTTGCAGCATGTAGGCGATCAAGATTGGGAGCGCATCTGTCTCGATCATTTCAAGCCCATTCAGTTTGGTAATCGATTATGGGTTTGCCCCAGTTGGCATACACCCCCCGACCCAACAGCCGTGAATGTTATTCTAGACCCTG
>CAYRUP010000105.1:0-6678 GCA_964427485.1 uncultured Coxiellaceae bacterium
GTATTGGTGAATATCTCTGCCGTGCTTGACATGTCGATTGGTGAATTTGAAGAAGTGGGTGATGCAATTAAAAATATCACATCTGAAAGTGCAACAGTGGTGGTGGGAACCGTCATTGATCCTGAATTGCGTGATGAAATTCGGGTAACAGTGATTGTGACAGGTCTTGGCCGTAAACAAGGTCAAGGTTCCCCCGTTAAATTCATTGATTCAACCAAAGCAGATGGTTCGATTGACTATCATCAACTCGAAAAACCAGCCGTGATGCGTCGTCATATGGGTACTGCGAATAACACACATATCCCAGCAAAAACTCTCTCGACAGATTCAGCGCAAGAATTAGATTATTTAGATATCCCTGCTTTTTTACGACGTAAAGAAGAAGTGGATGCTTAAGATACTTTCTATGAAGGGCACGGCGCGCCGTGCCCTTGCCAGAACAAGAAATACGCAATTATTTTGCTTTTTTGGTCATATATGAGGATAATACCCTGCTTTATTAGGGCAATACAGAAGATGATTAGGGTAAATTATTAATTTCACACATAATCTTTTTGTGTTACCATTGACCAACTTAATCTTAAAAGTGAAACAGGAATGATTAGACAAAGAACCTTAAAAAACGTAATTAAGGCTACAGGGATAACATTGCATGGGGGTGAACGGGCTGAATTGACATTGCGCCCAGCACCACCCAATACAGGAATTATTTTTCAGCGTACCGATTTAGACCCACTTGTGGAAATTAAAGCGCTTGCAGAAAATGTGGGTGATACGAGATTGTCTACCACATTAGTCAAAGATGGCATTCGTGTATCCACTGTCGAGCATTTACTTTCTGCACTGGCTGGATTGGGAATTGATAATGCTTATGTCGATGTCACCGCGCCAGAAATTCCTATTATGGATGGCAGCGCGGGTCCTTTTGTTTTTCTGACACAATCAGCTGGCATTAAAGAACAGAATGCACCTAAACGTTTTATTCGTATCAAGCGCAAAGTGACGGTAAAAGAAGGCGATAAATGGGCGAGCTTCGAACCATTTGATGGTTTCAAAGTCACTTTCACTATTGAATTTGATCATCCTGTTTTTAAGCTGCATAGCAAAACCGCTACCATGGATTTTTCCAGCACTTCTTATGTGAAAGAAGTCAGTCGTGCTCGAACGTTTGGTTTTATGGCGGATTTCGAAAAATTACGTTCAATGAACTTGGCGTTAGGCGCAAGTTTGGATAACGCAGTTGCGATTGATGAATTTCGCGTATTGAATGAAGATGGTTTGCGTTATGAAGATGAATTTGTTCGTCATAAAATCTTAGATGCGGTAGGTGATTTATACCTATTGGGTTCTAGTTTAATTGGCGCATTTAACGGTTATAAATCCGGACATGCTTTGAATAATATACTCTTGCGCAAATTGCTGGCCAAGCAGGATGCGTGGGAATATGTGACATTTGAAGATCCGAAAAAAGCACCGTTTTCATACGTAAAACCTATTTTATTATTGGATGTTTAGGGCGAATATCGTCCTAAACTTCTTCTTGATTTGTCCGCTTCGCAATTTTCCGTAAAATTTCCTGTAATTTTGTATTCTGAATTTTATTGGCTGTTTCTTGCAGAATATGAGCTGTGTTGGCTGATACTGTTAAGGGCCGTCGACGTATTCTATGAGCTGAAGAAAAAGGATGATGTGGCGGTCTCACCTTACAACAAATTGAACGAATATTTTGTAAATCAGAATGCTTGCGTAATTGAATTAATAAAGTGGGAATAAAAAAACGAAACCGTGTTATCCAGTGCGGATTATCGGCAATGACAATCAAAGAAGTACCGTCCAACTTCACAATCTGACAATGTTCAGTCAAAAGCGGTTCCAGAGGTAAACATTCTCGTAACCAACCATTCCATATTTTTAGTTGATTGAGTTTGACTAGCAACTGGCCCAATGTGTTGCTTTCGTGGCGAAGAAAAGTGGCGATGGTTGATTTTATCATATGAAATATATCATATCCTTTATTCAGCTATTTTGACAGTAACAGTTTGACTTTTCACGTAAAGTAAGTAATGCTTCCACCTATTTTTCTCTTTCAGTGCGCCATCCGTAAAGACTTGAAAAATGGGCAAAACAACCCCATATCGATAAAAACGCGAATGGCGAAAACAGGTGACGCATACTATGGTAACTGGCTTAATTAAACGAATTTTTGGTAGCCGTAATCAACGTGTATTACGGGGCATGTGGCAGACTGTTGCTAAAATTAATGCGCTTGAGAGCAGCATTTCGGTTTTATCCGATAGCGGGTTACAAGCAAAAACAAATGAATTTCGGGAACGTTTGCAAAAAGGTGAGACTGTAGACCAGCTATTACCTGAAGCATTTGCCGTTGTTCGTGAAACAGGAAAGCGCGTATTGAACATGCGCCATTTCGATGTGCAATTACTCGGTGGCATGGTTCTGCATGGCGGTAGTATTGCAGAGATGCGCACCGGTGAAGGTAAAACATTGGTTGCAACCCTCGCCGCCTATCTCAATGCATTACCCAGCCAAGGTGTCCATATCGTTACAGTGAATGATTATCTTGCGCGACGCGATGCGGAATGGATGGGACCGCTTTATGCATTCCTTGGCATGACTGTTGGCGTTATTCTTCCTAATATGTCGCAAAAAGCAAAACAAGAAGCGTATGCTGCCGATATTACTTACGGCACAAATAACGAATTTGGTTTCGATTATTTGCGAGACAATATGGCCTTTAGTTTGCCTGATAAAGTCCAACGCCCACCTTTTTATGCGGTGGTTGACGAAGTAGATTCCATTTTGATTGACGAAGCGCGCACACCGCTCATTATTTCGGGCGCAGCGGAAGATAGTACTGAATTATATCTCGCCATTAATAAACTCATTCCACAATTAATTAAGCAAGCCAATAAAGATGCGCCAGGCGATTACCTCGTGGATGAAAAAACCAAGCAAGCCTTTTTATCTGAAGATGGACATCAACGCGTTGAACAAATTTTCGCGCAAGCGGGATTGTTGAAAGAAGGCGAAAGTCTTTATGATGCAAACAACATTATGTTAATGCACCACCTGAATGCAGGGCTGCGTGCTCACGCGTTATTTCATCGTGACGTTGATTATATGGTACTCAATGGTGAAGTCGTCATTGTTGATGAACACACGGGACGCAGCATGCCAGGGCGTCGCTGGTCTGATGGATTGCATCAAGCCATCGAAGCTAAAGAAAATGTGAAAATTCGTCAAGAAAATCAAACGCTCGCCTCAATCACGTTCCAAAATTATTTTCGTCTTTATAACAAATTAGCGGGCATGACAGGTACGGCTGATACAGAAGCCTATGAATTCCAGCAAATTTATGGATTGGAAGTCGTTGTATTGCCAACCAACCGAGACATGATACGCAATGATCAAGCTGATTTGGTTCATATGTCGGCAGAAGAAAAATTTACGGCAATTATTGAAGATATCAAAAAATCACGCACAGCGGGCCAGCCAACGTTAGTGGGTACCACTTCGATAGAAACCTCAGAATATTTATCCAATTTATTGAAGAAAGAAAAAATTCCGCATCAAGTATTGAATGCAAAATTTCACGAACAAGAAGCTTCGATTATTGCAGAAGCAGGCCGTCCCGGTGCAGTGACTATTGCAACCAACATGGCTGGTCGTGGTACTGATATTGTGTTAGGTGGAAATTTAGAAGCAGAAATAAAAGCACTGGAAAATCCCTCCGCAGAAGAAATCAGAAGTCGTAAAGAAGCTTGGCAACAACGGCATGATCAAGTGATTAATGCAGGTGGTTTATATGTATTGGGAACCGAACGTCATGAATCACGCCGTATTGACAATCAGTTGCGTGGACGATCAGGTCGTCAGGGTGATCCCGGTAAATCCCGTTTTTATCTTTCCTTAGAAGATAATTTGCTGAGAATTTTTGGTGGCGATCGTTTAACTGCCATCATGAAACGCATTGGTATGGAAAAAGGCGCTGCACTTGAATCACGATTATTAACAAACAGTATTGAGAATGCACAACGTAAAGTGGAAGCACACAACTTTGATATTCGTAAACAATTATTAGAATATGACGATGTGGCTAATGAGCAACGTAAAGTCATTTATCGTCAACGCGATGAATTATTATCTGCAGACAGTATATTTGAAACAATTGAGTCGATTCGTCATCAAGTGCTTAATAATTTAATCAGTCAATTTATTCCAGAACATAGTTTAGAAGAGCAGTGGGATGTGCCAGGTTTAGAAAATCAATTGGCAAAAGATTTTAACTTGCGGCTGCCTATTCACGAATGGTTAGATAAAGAAGACGCTTTGCACGAAGAAAATCTGCGTGAACGTATTCAAAACACATTGAAAACAACCTATCAAGACAAAGAATCGCAAGTAGATCCTTCTGTACTGCGCCAATTTGAAAAAGCCATTATGTTACAAACGCTCGATTCTTTTTGGCGTGAACATTTGGCTGCAATGGATTATCTGCGTCAAGGTATTCATTTGCGTGGTTATGCACAAAAGAATCCTAAGCAAGAATATAAACGCGAAGCATTTGAATTGTTTATTGAATTGCTCGATCGAATTAATTTCCAAGTGATTTCTTTGCTTAGCAAATTTGAAGTGCGTGCAGAAAAAGATGTAGAAACATTGGAAGCACAACGTCGCGAATCGATCACGAATGTAAAAATGCAATTTGAGCATGCTAAATCCGCGGGAGTAGACGAACAAGAAGAAAGTCAGTCCACTGCGCTGGGCGCAACAAACGCTGGGGCTGTCGTTATTCCGTTTGTTCGAGATGAAAAAAAGGTAGGCCGTAATGAAGTCTGCCCATGCGGTTCAGGCAAAAAATTCAAGCATTGCCACGGCAGCTTTTCATGATGCATGTTGCTGTCGGCATCATTCGTAATGCGTTGGGTGAAATACTCATCGCCCAGCGTCCCAAAGATAAATACAAAGGCGGCTTGTGGGAATTCCCCGGGGGTAAGATTGAACCCGAGGAAACTATTTTTCAAGCACTGCAGCGTGAGCTTAAAGAAGAATTAGGCATTCTCGTTCTGGCAGCAAACCCTTGGTTGCAATTCCAGCATGACTATACGGACCGTATCGTTTTACTCGACGTATGGAACGTCATTCAATTTTCCGGTGAACCCAATGGAAAAGAAGGACAACCCATTCAATGGGTAAATCATCAGCAATTACATCAATTTGAATTTCCAGCGGGTAATCAAGTTATTTTAGAAAAATTATAGTTTAATGTATAATTGAAATTATTTAGGGAAATTCGGAATGACTATGGATAAGTCGAAGTCGAAAACTCTCATCAATTTTTCATTGGCGCAGGGCGGTCCACTCTATCATTTTTATTTATGGTCGGGCCTCGCAAAAAAACCGCTTCTTTTGTATAAACGTAGAATGATAATAGTTTGTTTATTTGCATGGCTGCCTTTGCTTATCCTTACAATGTTAAATGGTTTGGCTTTCAACGGCGTAAAAGTGCCATTTATTTATGACATAGATGTGCATGTGCGGTTTCTTTTGTCATTGGCATTATTGATTTATGCGGAATTCATTGCAGATGAGCGGCTTCAGGACATTGTACAAGAATTTTTGAATTGTAATATTATTTCATCAGAAAATAAAAAAAAATTTCAGGCTATTGTAGCTTCAGCAAATCGACTGACAAATTCTGTTGTAGTTGAAATTGTGTTTCTTGTTTTCGTTATAATTGTAGGAAACTGGATTTCTAAAGAATATTTCCCTATTAATGTTGCAACGTGGTATGCATCTAGCATAAATGGCACGGTGAAATTAACGCCACCAGGATATTGGTATGCTTTTGTCAGCTTGCCGTTTTTTCAGTTCCTTGTGTTGCGTTGGTATTATCGTATGTTTATCTGGTATCGTTTTCTCTGGCAAGTTTCACGGCTTCCTTTAAAACTTAATTCATTGCATCCAGATCGGGCGGGTGGGCTCGGTTTTTTGGCGAGCAGTGTCTATGCTTTTGAACCGCTGTTACTTGCACATTCAGTTTTATTAGCAGGTTTAATTTTTAATCGAATTTGGAATGCAGGAGCGACGCTTTCGCAGTTTCAGAGTGAAATAATTATTATTATGATTTTCCTAATGATCCTTCCATTAGCGCCTCTGGTGTTTTTCATATTTTCTCTGGCAAAAGCAAAACGCACGGGATTGTTGGCATATAATGTTGTAGTACAACGTTATGTGGATAATTTCCGTGAAAAATGGATTAATCCTGAATCAAAAAATACTGAAACATTGCTCGGATCAACAGATATTCAATCTTTGGCAGATTTAGGTAATAGTTTTATCACATCCTCCCAGATGCGCGTGATTCCTTTTAGTCGGAGAAGTATTATTTCAATTTTACTTTTGACAATATTTCCACTTGTTCCGTTAATATTTACGATTATGCCGTTAGAAAAAATAATTTCGCAATTTGTTGGGATAATTTTCTAATTATATTTCACGTAACTGCTCAGCCCTACCACTAGTCCTGTCATGCCAGCACGCCTTTAGCTGGCATCCAGCGTCTTTATTAGTGGGGGGGGGGCCGCGGAAAAAAAGGTGGGCTGGGAGGGGGGGGGTGTTTAGATTTTAAATTGCGTGATTATTTTTTTGTAATACGGC
>CAYRUP010000106.1:0-6567 GCA_964427485.1 uncultured Coxiellaceae bacterium
TCAAGCTAAGAATTTTTTTGCTTTTTTCCTACGCATTTTAAGAGCTTTGATGTCATCCTGAGCGCAGCGAAGGATCACTAAATTATAATAAGGCGATCCTTCGCTGCGCTCAGGATGACATTTGTTCCTTAGCTTGACGCCTATGCCTTCGCGGGGGCGAACTTGTAAATAGCAGTTTCATCCCCATATTACCTTATTAATAGTAAAAGAGGAGATTGACCCTTGGAACAATATCGAGGTACAACTATTTTATCTGTTCGTCGCAATGGTCTGGTTGTCATTGGCGGCGATGGACAAGTGACACATGGTCACACCGTGATGAAAGCAAACGCGCGTAAAGTACGGCGTTTATATAATAATAAAGTTATCGCAGGCTTTGCCGGTGGAACAGCGGATGCATTTACCTTGTTTGAACGATTTGAAGCAAAACTTGAGACGCATCAAGGCAACTTGGTACGCGCCGCCGTTGAACTTGCAAAGGATTGGCGCACCGATCGCATGCTTCGCAAATTAGAAGCATTACTCGCGGTAGCTGATATAAAAAGTTCGTTAATGATTACGGGAAACGGCGATGTAATCGAACCCGAACAGGGTTTAATTGCGATCGGTTCAGGCGGTCCTTATGCAAAATCCGCAGCACAAGCACTGATCGAAAATACCGAAATGGATGCGCGTACAATCGTCGAAAAATCATTGGGTATCGCAGCATCTATTTGCATTTATACCAATGCGAACTTCACGATTGAAACATTGAGCGAATAAATATCCCTTTAAATAAGATTAAAATAAAGAGTAAAAACATCATGGCGCACATGACTCCCAAAGAAATTGTAATAGAATTAGATAAACATATTATTGGTCAGGCGGGCGCGAAACGAGCAGTTGCTATTGCGTTACGTAATCGCTGGCGCCGCATGCAATTACCCAAAGAATTGCGCGATGAAATCATGCCAAAAAATATTTTAATGATTGGTCCAACCGGTGTAGGCAAAACCGAAATTGCGCGTCGCGTAGCAAAATTAGCGGATGCACCTTTCATCAAAATTGAAGCGACTAAATTTACCGAAGTCGGTTATGTCGGTCGTGATGTGGAATCTATCATTCGTGATTTAGCTGACATGGCAATCAAAATGATGCGGGAAAAAGAAATAGCGAAAGTACGTACGCTCGCTGAAGATGCGGCCGAAGAACGCATTTTAGATGCCTTATTACCGCCGCCACGCGCGAGTTTTGTTGGTGAACCGCAGGAACCTTTACAAGAAGATTCCTCCACCCGACAATTATTTCGAAAAAAATTACGTGAAAATGAATTGGATGACAAAGAAATTGAGCTTGAAGTTTCTGTCTCATCGTTAGGCGTTGAAATTATGGCGCCGCCCGGCATGGAAGAAATGACCAGCCAACTCCAAAACATGTTCCAGAATTTATCGACTGATCGCAAAAAAATGCGTAAATTAAAAGTGATCGATGCACGAAAAATTTTGCGTGAAGAAGAGGCGGCAAAATTAATCGATGATGATGACATTAAAGCACGTGCGTTAGAAGGCGTGGAACAAAATGGTATTGTATTTCTCGATGAACTCGACAAAATTGCCAAGCGTTCTGAACATTCCGGTGCGGATGTGTCACGCGAAGGTGTGCAACGTGATTTATTGCCATTGATTGAAGGATCAACGGTTTCAACCAAATATGGCATGGTGCGTACCGACCATATTTTATTTATTGCCTCAGGCGCATTTCATTATGCTAAACCTTCTGATTTAATTCCAGAATTGCAAGGTCGTTTGCCTATTCGTGTTGAATTAAAAGCATTAAGCACAGAGGATTTCGTGCGTATTTTAACGGAACCGACTGCGTCGTTGACGGAACAATATGTTGCGTTATTAGCGACAGAAGGTCTCAAAATTAATTTGACATCGGATGGTGTGAAACGTATCGCAGAAGTTGCTTGGTATGTGAATGAGCGCACAGAAAATATTGGCGCACGTCGTTTGCATACGGTGTTGGAGCGATTGTTGGAAGAAATTTCTTTCGAAGCTTCCGAGCGATCGGGTGAAGAAATTATTATTAACGCAGAGTATGTTAATAAACATTTACAACATTTAATTAAGGACGATGATTTAAGCCGATATATATTATGATCGAGCCCATTACTCCTACGCCAAAGCAGTTAACGCTGCATAAAAAATCTCGAACGCTCGAAGTAGAATTTTCTAACGGAGAGCGTTTTATTTTGCCTGCCGAATATTTACGGGTATTTTCACCTTCTGCTGAAGTACGCGGACATGGTGTCGGTAATGAAGTACTCGTGCTTAACAAAGAACACGTGAATATTTTATCGATTGAGCCAGTGGGTAACTATGCTGTTAAATTAATTTTTAGCGATGGCCATCGCAGCGGAATTTATAGCTGGTCGACTTTGTATTCATTAGGCACAGAGCAACCACAAAACTGGCAAAATTATTTAACTAAAGTAACAAAACAACGCTCGTAGGAGTTTTTTTATGGATAAAGAAGCTTTAAAAAAAGCTGCAGCGAAAGCTGCTATTGAATATATTGAGTATGGAATTGTACTGGGTGTCGGCAGTGGTTCTACCGTCAATTATTTCATTGAGGAATTAAAATCCGTCAAAGGTAAAATTGAAGCTGCAGTCGCAAGTTCTCTCGAGTCAGAAAAAAGATTACGCGCACTTTCCATTCCAGTCTGGGATTTAAATAGCGTTGATGAAGTACCCATCTATGTTGATGGTGCTGATGAAATTAATTCGGCTAAACAAATGCTTAAAGGCGGCGGTGGTGCATTGACGCGCGAAAAAATTGTCGCAGCGGTGTCTAAGAAATTTATTTGCATGGCAGATCAATCAAAAAAAGTGGATTTGTTGGGGACATTTCCTGTTGTCATTGAAGTGATTCCAATGGCACGCAGTTATGTCGCACGCCAAATCATGAAACTTGGTGGTGATCCGGTTTATCGACAGGGATTTGTGACAGATAATGGTAATGTTATTTTGGATGTGCACAATCTGAAAATTCTTGAACCCATAGCAATGGAAGAACGAATTAATAACATCGTGGGTGTGGTTACCAATGGTATTTTTGCAAAACGGCCAGCTGATATTGTTTTGCTGGCGACGGAATCGGGAATAAAACATGGGTAAAATCCCGACATTCAAGCATGCCGCGCTGCTAAATTTTATGTATAATGCGCCCACTGTTAATTTAAAGTGGGCATAAAATTATGTTATTTAGAGTAACTAAACGATATACGCGTGGCACGGATATGTTGATCGCGGAATTTAATGATACGAATGATGCAAAGATGTTCATTAAAGCAAAGTTGGCTGAAGATGCCAGAATGAAAGTGAAAGTGACTTATTGCATATTTGAAGGCATGGACTTGCTGGAAGAGTTTTCTGAAAGCGATCAGCAAGACAGCGGTTCTTCCAGTGGAAGTGCTGGTTCTGGACAACGCTCGAGTTTTCAACCGACACCTTTTAATGCATCGCCTAGACCTCCTGGGATGCCGCATAATTGGTTGAAAGATGAAGAGGATGAGAAGAAGAAGTGATGAGGGTCTCCACCCCACCAAGTTTCCGGTGGATTACGGCAAAAAACGCCTAATCCACCCTACAAAAAAAACCCAGCTATCAAGTCGACAGCCAGGCAAAGCGAGGAAATTCAGCTTTTTAAATTTTTATTATGACTTTATTCGAATTATTTTCTACGAGTATCGTCTTGATGCAATCTATCTTTACCAGCTCCTGGGATTTGACCACTTTTTTGATTTGCATTTGGCACTTGTGGCTTATTTTGATTAAAACCCTTGTTTTGATTAAAACCCGTGGGTCTATTGATATTTTGACCACCTGTCCCACCTTGGGTTGTTGTGCCAGGTTGTTTCGTTCCCGTATTCGTTAACTTGTCTCTTGATTGTTGGTCTTTCATAACCACACCTCCGAGATTAATGATCCATTAACTACCTATTCCATTATACTCCTGTCAAACCATGAGGGGTGCCCAAAAAGGCACCGCAAAGCATGGTATTGTATAAATAATGATCTATGCTTGCGGTTTTTTAATAGGGTAATAGATAAACTGGACAGTATTTCCATCAGGGTCAGCACAGTAAAAACTCCGTGTTCCATCACGATGGTCTTTGGGTGGAGCCTTAATAGTGACGTTTTGGGATTTTAAATATTCAAACCAAACATCGACTTCCGCACGGTCTGCAAGAAAAAACCCAATATGATCCAAATGTTGGTGGTTTGCGGGTTTAAAGTCCGCAGGAGCTCTATGCAAAGCTAAGTTATCATTGCCAGAAGTCAGATAAACATTATTGTCATCCGGGCGCCAATCGATTGTCATTCCAAGTAACTGATTGTAAAAATGTTCACAGTCTGCAAAATTTTTGGCGAAGAGGGCGACATGATGGAGTCCGCTGGTGGGTTTTGGTTTTTGCATTATGTTACCTTTTTAAGTTCTTGACGCATTCTGCTAATCACTTTTGCATAATCGGGTTGGCTGAAAATAGCAGAACCTGCGATAAACATGTCGGCTCCCGCTTGCGCGGCGGAAGCGATATTCTCTATTTTGATACCACCATCAACGGCAAGATGAATATTTCGGCCTTTTTCCGTCAAAAGTGCGCGTGCTTTTGCTATTTTTTCCAAAGCACTCGGAATAAATTTTTGACCGCCAAAGCCGGGATTGACGGACATAATTAGAATTAAATCAATTTTATCTATAACATACTCTAGGCATTGCAGTGTTGTAGCTGGGTTTAGGACCAAGCCCGCTTTGCAGCCTTGTTCCAAAATCAAATCTAAACTCCGCTCTACATGATCTGAAGCTTCGGGATGAAAGCTGATATAAGTCGCACCGGCTTTGGCAAAGTCAGTGATGAGTCGATCAACGGGTTTTACCATGAGATGCACGTCGATAGGGGCTTTGATGCCATAATTCCGCAAAGCGCTGCAAACCATGGGTCCGACAGTCAGGTTAGGAACGTAATGATTATCCATCACATCTAAATGAAGTACATCGCCTCCTGCGTTCAACACATTCACGGCTTCTTCGCCTAAACGCGCAAAATCAGCAGCAAGCAGGGAAGGGGCAATTAAGTATTTTTGCATAAATAAAAAGTTCCCACGATAATGGCACGAATTATAACATTACATTCATTTGCTTGTTATATATAATCTCGCTCTATTTGTTATCATAACGGCAATTAATATTGAGGAGTTAGATTTGCGATATTTGTATAACATATTATTTTATCTCGCATTGCCTTTCGTCTTTTTGCGTTTATTATGGCGCTCGCGTCGTGCTCCACTTTATCGAAAACGCTGGCTCGAACGCTTAGGATTTTGTCCCTTTCGTTTAAATCAAAGTATTTTAATTCATGCAGTATCATTGGGCGAAACGATTGCTGCCATTCCTTTAATTAAGGCGCTCAAAGCGAAATATCCTCATTCCCCGATTCTTGTTACTAATATGACACCGACGGGTTCTGCACGCGTGCAAGCTGCTTTTGGTGAAAGTATCTATAACGCTTATCTTCCCTATGATTTACCGAGTGCGCTCGAGCGCTTTTTTTTACGGGTAAAACCGCGGATGGTGGTGGTGATGGAAACGGAATTATGGCCCAATTTTTTTGCGACCTGCAGAAAATATCGAATTCCTCTGGTCGTAACGAATGCTCGGTTGTCAGAAAAATCCGCTAAAAGATATCGGCGTATTTCCTCTTTGACACGTAAAATGTTTAAAGCAATTACTCTGCTTGCCGTACAGGGACAATCGGATGCAGAGCGTTTTATTGCTTTGGGAATGCAAGAGGATCGCATCAGAGTGACAGGTAGTTTGAAATTTGACTTGGAATTACCGCATGATTTACCGCAAAAAAGCGCTTTGTTACGTCAACAATTGGGTCAAGACCGTTTGATTTGGATTGCAGCGAGCACCCATCCAGGCGAAGATGAAATCATACTGGCAGCGCACCGCCAGGTTTCTGAAAAAATTCCACATGCTTTATTGATCTTAGTGCCGCGCCATTTAGAGCGATTTGACGCTATGGCTGCATTGGCGATGGGACAAGGATTTAAAGTCGCGCGTCGCAGCAAAGGCGATACTTGCAATGCGGATACGACAGTTTATCTAGGCGATACGATGGGTGAAATGATGCTCATGTTTTCTGTTTGCGATGTCGCCTTTGTGGCGGGCAGTTTTGTTGCTGCGGGCGGACATAATGTGATTGAACCAGCAGCGTTACACAAACCGGTGATCACGGGACCTTCTTTATTTAATTTTCTAGAAATCAGTGATTATCTTTTAAAAGCAGGCGGCATGGTGAAAGTAGAAAATGCCGATCAATTAGCTAGCACACTCATTGATTTTTTTGAGAATGCAGATAAACGCAAACAAATGGGCGAAAATGCTGGGAGTGTCGTGGAAAAAAATCGCGGGGCATTGCAGAAGCAGGTGAGGTTGATTGATTTTTGACTTGCGCTAGGGTATCAGTTTTTCGTAGGGTGGATTAGGCGTTTTTTGCCGTAATCCACCGGAAATTTG
>CAYRUP010000107.1:0-6561 GCA_964427485.1 uncultured Coxiellaceae bacterium
CACCGATAATATGCATCACTTGTGCTTCATTCGGCTGTGAACGACGTTTATCAATAATAGCAAGATCAGCACCCGGGATTCGCTTAGCGATAGCTCTGGCGCGGATCACGCCGCCTACATCGGGTGAAACAATCATAATGTTTTTGTAGTCTTTTTTATGAATATCTTCCAGCATAATGGGTGTGCTATAAAGGTTGTCTACAGGCATGTAAAAAAAGCCTTGAATTTGGTCGGCGTGTAAATCCACGGTGACTAAACGGGTAATGCCCACGCTTGCCATCATATCGGCTACGATTTTTGCCGTGATAGGAACCCGGGCTGAACGCACACGGCGGTCCTGGCGTGCATAACCAAAGTACGGAACCACGGCAGTAATGCGCGCTGCTGATGCGCGTCGCAATGCATCTGCCATGATGATAAGTTCCATCAAATTATCGTTAGTCGGCGCACAAGTGGACTGGATGATAAAAATATCTCGACCACGCACGTTTTCTTGAATTTCAACCATGGTTTCGCCATCGCTGAATCGTCCAACGTGGGCTTTGCCTAGCGGTAAATTAAGATGTTCTACAACGTGTTCTGCAAGTTCTTGATTGGCGTTACCACTGAAAATCATTATCTCAGGCACGGTGATATCCCTTCGTATATTGAATTCGTTTTGTTTATGGCGTTTGCGATACACCCACGATGGATGTCCACGAAACAGTATAGTATTGAATTGGCTGGGGTGCTAGGGATCGAACCTAGGAATGCCGGGATCAAAACCCGGTGCCTTACCGCTTGGCTACACCCCAACAGACAGCGAGAGTCATGTAAAAGTGCATGATTTCTCTTTGCTTCCAGTGCAGAGCTTACTCTATAGGGCGCCTATTTTGCTTTCGGATCGGGTGAGTGTCAACGGAAAGTTTAATTAATATGAAATAAATTGAATACGCCCTATAACCGCCATTGTTTGATAACAATTTTTACGTTGATCTCTGGATTCGTGAGCACCATTTTACTGGGGAGATCAATTTGGTTCACAGAGGTATAATCTAAATATTGAATTCGCCAATTTTGTTGAATAAGCGTTGTGATATGTTGATCGGCATCAAATTGTTTTTGCGCGGCGATTCCGGGCACTGGCAATCCACGAATCCAGAAATAGAGATTGGAAACAGGAAGTCGCCAACCCACTTGTTTTTCTATTAATGCTTCTGGGCTTGCCGCATTGAATTTTTTGCCGTCAGAAGTTTCGAGTAAAACATGATTCGCTGAGCCTGTCAGTTGCACAGAGTTAGAACCGAGTGGTCCATATAACGAGATCGTATAGTTGTGATTAGCCTGCTGTTGCCATTGCCAATTCGCGCTGACTGCATCTTTGCTTTGACGGATTGCAATTAAACCTTTCAAGTCCCAATTATTAATACTGGATAAAGTCTTGGTCCGATTTTCCCAAGCGACAGGTTTATTTTTTTGTGCGGGTGGTTGTTCTGGCGTTGATATTGTTGAGCAGCCTGCTAAAGTCAGCAGCCATGTCAAGATAAGAATAATTTTGAGATGATGAATGCGCATTTCTTCATTCTATAATAAAAATAGAGAAGAATGATAGGGTGTTGTTGAGAATTTGAAACCCTCATCCCCAGCCCTTCTCCCGTAAACGGGAGAAGGGAGTTATTTCTCAGAGCTCCCTTCTCCCGCTTGCGGGAGAAGGGTTGGGGATGAGGGTTGTTTGCAAAAACTAACCCGGTGGTGGCCCATAACTTGCACTGCTTGTGCTTTGTGGCACCGGCGGTGGCCCATAACTTGCACTACTCGTACTCGTCTCCGGTGGTGGCGGCCCATAGTGAGCACTGCTTGTGCTGGGTGGAATAACGGGGCTTGATGTCACCGTCGGTAACGGAGCGTGGTGATGACGTCTTGCTTTCGGCGGCGGACCATAATATGCCTCTGAAGTAGCAGGATAATAAACAGGTGCTACAGCGACGGGCACTGGCGGTGGCGCAGGCTGATAATCTCGATCGACTAAATCGACATCACAACCCGCTAAAGCCAACGTGCAAGCAGCCACTGCACAACCAGTAAGATATTTTTTAAAAGTCATGATGTGAATCCCTTTATTTTGAAAAAGTAACGCTTGGCATGTTAGTGGCGGCAAGATTGGGGCCAATATCAATTCTTTTGTCACGGCTAACCTCATCCGGACCACGGCAAGCGTTAGACAAAACAGTAATATGGTCTGAAGCTCTTATGGCAGATAGACAAACAGAAGAATCTGGATAGTCAATTTGATAAGTAATCATGTCAGATGGATAACCAGAAGCAGGATCAATAGATCCTTCTGGATTCAGAATAAGGTTATTCATCGGTTTGCCACTACGATAGAAAGTCGCATTCACGATATAGGCTTGATGTGTATGATTGTAAAGAGTAACAAACCCTGCCAGCTGTCCTGCAGTGCTGTTCATGGCGGTTAATGTGGCGGATTTTTTAGGAGTTCCATAATAAGCAGTTGAAGCTGTTGCAACATTAACTAAAGAAGCTGTTGCAGCAATAGCGCAAAGAATTTTAATGAATTTCATGCTATAAACCTCAGTTTATAAATTATTAGATATCATCCCTGAGATTTAGCGTTCTGAATAATCCTTAAAACTTGAACGCGAGCAAAATCATACTACAAGGCCTTCTTATAAGGAAGGATAGTTTTCCCGCCTGATTTCACATAAAATACCCCAACTGTGAGGTCTTTCGAAAAAAATTATGCCAATCATTGCTTGTGGAATTAACCATAAAACCGCGCCAGTCGAATTACGCGAAAAAGTTGTTTTTTCTTCGGAAAAACTAGCACTTTATTTGCAGGATTTGGTTACGAATGAGAATATTCGTGAGGCGGTTTTGCTTTCAACTTGCAATCGCTCGGAATTATATTGCGCCAGCGATGATGTACAAAAAATCACAGAGTGGTTCTGCCGTCATCATCAATTAACAACTGCGGAGCTCTTGCCCGCGATGTATTTTTATCATGAGGAAGCTGCCGTCGAACATATCATGCAAGTCGCCTGTGGTTTGGATTCGATGGTGTTAGGAGAATCGCAAATTTTAGGACAAATGAAACATGCCTTTTCTGAAAGTTGTGCGGCAGGAGCGGTGGGAACTTTATTTAATCGATTATTTCAACAAGTGTTTGCAGTAGCCAAAGAAGTGAGAAGCAATACAGCGATTGGTGCTTGTCCGGTTTCAGTTTCATCCGCGGCGGTGAATTTTGTAAAACAGAATTTTTCAGAGCCATTGACTGAGGCTAATATTGTGTTGATCGGTGCCGGTGTCACTATTGATTTAGTGATGCGGCATTTGCAGCCTTATCAACCACACAAATTAACCGTCGTTAATCGCAGCGTAGAGCGCGCACATGAAATCGCAAAAAAATATGCGGCCAAATCCGCAACCCTAATTGAATTACCCAGTGTATTAGCGCTTGCCGATATCGTAATTTCAGCAACAGGTAGTACAATGCCTCTTGTCACTAAAACAATGCTAAAAAACCGCTCGAAACCTATTTTTATCGTAGATATCGCCGTTCCGCGGGATGTAGAAATTGCGGCTGCTGAAATAGCGAATGTGCAGCTTTATTCAATCGATGATTTAAAATCCATTATTCAACAAAACCTGCGTGGCCGCGAACATGCGGCTGAAAAAGCGCGTGAAGTGATAAAACAGCGCACGGAAGATTTTATGGCATGGTTGCAATCGCTCGATCTAGTTGCCACAACAATTCGTGCTTATCGCAAGCAAATCGAAGATTTGTGTGACACAGAACTGGCAAAATCGTTGCGTCAATTACAACGCGGTGATGATTCAGTGCAAGTGTTAACGATGTTTGCGCGCGCATTAACAAAAAAATTATTACATACTCCAACAGTACAATTACGTCAGGCAGGATTTGAAGGACGAATTGAAATATTACAATTGGCGCAACAATTATTTGCCATTTCTGAATTAGAGTTATCTGAAGATATAATATGAAACCATCGATAGAAAAAAAATTACAGTCGTTGACTGAACGGCATGAAGAATTGGGCGCATTGCTTTCCGATCCAGACGTAATTAATCAACAAAATCTTTTTCGCGACTATTCAAAAGAATATTCACAACTTGAACCGGTTGTTGCTGTATTCAAACGTTATCAAACCAGCATGAGCAATCTTTCGGGCGCTAAAGAATTACTGAAAGAATCCGATCCTGAAATGCAGCAAATGGTGCAGCAAGAATTAAAAGACACTGAAGAACAATTAACTCAACTCGAAAAAGAATTGCAAATATTATTGTTACCACGCGATCCACATGATGACAGTAATATTTTTCTTGAAGTACGCGCGGGTGCGGGCGGCGATGAAGCGGCTATTTTTGCCGGTGATTTAAGTCGAATGTATACACGTTATGCCGAAGCACAAGGCTGGCAAGTTGAATTAATCAGCGCGAATATGAGCGAACAAGGTGGTTATAAAGAAATTATTTTGCGGATCATTGGTCAAGGTGCTTATTCGCGTTTTAAATTTGAGTCGGGTGTGCATCGTGTGCAACGCGTGCCAGCAACGGAAGCACAAGGCCGCATTCACACTTCCACTTGTACCATTGCCGTGATGCCAGAAGTCGATGAAATTGAAGATATTCATATCAATCCTGCTGATTTACGAATTGATACGTTTCGCGCATCCGGTGCAGGCGGACAACACGTACAAAAAACCGATTCGGCAATTCGTATCACGCATATTCCAACCGGCACAGTGGTAGAGTGCCAAGATGAGCGTTCACAACATAAAAATCGTGCGCGAGCGATGTCGTTATTGAAAGCAAGAATTTTGACGGAAGAACGCAGTAAACAGCAACAACAGCAAGCAGAAACGCGGCGTAATTTGGTAGGAACAGGCGATCGCTCAGAACGCATTCGCACCTATAATTTTCCACAAGGACGTTTAACAGATCATCGCATCAATCTTACCTTATATAAATTACCCACCATTATTAATGGTGATTTGTCTGAACTCATTGGCGCATTGATTCATGAATATCAAGCCGATTTACTTGCAGAATTGGGTGATTGATTGGAATCACACACGATTGGTGCGGCACTTCTTTTTGCTAAAAAAAATTTAACGGCGCTGGATGCAGAAGTTTTATTGGCGCATGTGTTGAACGTGACACGTAGTTATTTACTCGCTTTTCCAGAACGCGAATTGACAGAAGTTGAAATAAAACAGTTCGAAAAATTAATTGAGCAGCGCAAACAAAAAATTCCCATCGCGTATCTCACAGGGCATCGTGAATTTTGGTCTCTCGATTTAATCGTGACACCCGATACACTGATTCCTCGTCCTGAAACAGAATTGTTGGTCGAGCGTATTCTTTTCGAAATACAAGGCGATAACAAAGTGGTTGCGGATTTAGGTACGGGTTCAGGCGCAATTGCTTTGGCGCTTGCTCACGAACGTCCTACCTGGAAAATTTATGCAACGGATGTGAGTGAAAAAGCACTGCATATCGCGAAATTAAATGCAGAGCGTTTGCATTTGCATAATATTATTTTTCAACTAGGCACATGGTGCGCTGCATTGCCTGCTATAAAATTGGATGCCATTGTGAGTAATCCACCTTATATTGCATTGAATGACCCTCATTTACAGCAAGATGGTTTATGCTATGAACCGCAGTATGCTTTGATCGCGGATGAAGAGGGTTTAAGCGATATTCGCTCGATCATCGCTTTCGCAAAAGCACATTTGCATACAGGTGGTTTTCTCATGCTGGAGCATGGTTTTAATCAGGCAGGCGAGGTGCAGAATCTGTTGGCTGAGTATGGTTATTTAGAGATTAAGTCACATCGGGATTTGGCTGGGCTCGAGCGGGTGACTTCGGCGGTAACTTGCTAACGATTTGATTGCAAAGCAATTTTTTGATTTTTTATTAAACTTTCGTATTCTAATTTATTGCGTGTTTGAGCAGTTTTTGGTATATACCCAATCTTGTTATAGAATATTAGGGATAATTGGGGGGACCGCAAAATGGCGACAGCAAAAGATATTTTAGAACCAAGTTTAGAAATGTTAGGCATTACTCCTTACAAAGCAAAAAAAACCGAGGAGTATATGGGCGCCAAAATGCGTGAACATTTCACCAAAATTTTGACGTTGCTGCGTAAGCAAATCATGGAAGAAGCCGATCGAACTGTGCATCACATGAAAGATGATATTGTGAATTATGCAGATCCGAATGATCGAGCGAGTCAAGAAGAAGAATTCCGTTTGGAATTGCGCGCGCGCGATCGTGAGCGTCGGTTGTTAAAAAAAATCGAAGAATCGCTTCAGCTTTTAACGAATAAAGAATATGGGTATTGTGAAGTCTGCGGCGTTGAAATTGGCTTACGTCGACTGGAAGCCAGACCGACTGCAACACTCTGTATTGACTGCAAGATGTTAGATGAAATTCGTGAAAAACAAGGTGGTTAGCACGAGAGGGGCGGTGCATAGGCATCAAGCTAAGAATTTTTTTGCTTTTTTCCTACGCATTTTAAGAGCTTTGATGTCA
>CAYRUP010000108.1:0-6349 GCA_964427485.1 uncultured Coxiellaceae bacterium
TAGCTTGATCGTATGCCCCCCACCCCGCCTCCCGATATTTTTTTGCTTCTGCTAAAGGATCATCCGCCTGAAGAATGCCGCGTCCAACAATAATAATGTCGGTTTCATTTTGCGTAATAGCTTGTTCGGGCGAAATATATTGCTGCAGCAAACCATCTTGTTTTGCAGCGAACTGGATTCCGGGCGTGAGATAAATCCACCCCGGGTTTGGGGATAATTTGTGTTGCGCGATAAATCCCATCACAAAATCCGGGAATTGCTCAGCCATTTGCAGCGTTTTTTGGGTGTAATCAGGTGCAAATAAATTATTTGCTGAACTCATTTCAGCTAAAAGTAATAATCCGCGCTGTTTCAAAAGACCGATTTCCAGAAGACCCGAAATGATGCCAGGACCCGGTAAAGTATGCGCGTTGATGATATCCGCCCAATCGGCGATGTGATAAATCCCTTTTTGATATTGTAATTTTACGGTATTACCAATGTCTGCGAATTTTCTATCTTCAAAAATAAAAAATTGGTGTTTGCGAGCGAGCTCAGTGAGTTTTTGTGTTAATGAGGGTGTGAAATCTTCAATAATATCGATATGCGTTTTTAACACGCAAATTTCCGGCCCAAGTTGATCTGCGAGTGCTAATAATTTTTCGCTCTGAGTGACATCAGCGGACAATGCCAAATTAGATTGCTTGGCATCGAGCAAGTGAAATAGTTTTTTTGCGAGCGGATTTTTACAAAACGCCGCTCTTTCTGAATAACGTAGGCGCGTCATTTTAAATATGCTCATGAATAAGAGAATGAATGATTTGCTTTTCTTCTTCCGTGACGATCGAAGAATTTACTAAGGTCGTTAATATTTTTTTTAAAGTAAAAACGGAATGCACTTCATAATTTCTTTTTTCGAGATTTTCTTTGCCGCCTTGTTCTCGGTCAATCAAAAGTGCAGTGTCTTTAATGCATAATCCTACGGCCTGAAGTTCATCGGCCGTTTCGATAATGCTGCTGCCTGTGGTAATCAAATCTTCGATAATGAGGCAGGATTGTCCTGCATGAAAAGCGCCTTCAATCTGTTGCTTGGTTCCATACTCTTTTTTTTCTTTACGACGCATGATCATCGGAATGTTATGTTTTAATGATAAGCAAGTGGCAATGGGCAATGCGGTATAAGGAACACCGCAAATCAAGTCAAAACGACAATTTCGCACAGTATGCCAAATCGCATCAGAGACAGCGCATAAGATTTCTGGGTGAGAAATAATTTGGCGCAAATCAATATAAATTTTAGAAGATTTGCCGCTTTTTAAAGTGAAATTGCCAAATTTCACAGCGTGAATACGATATAACGCAAAGATAACTTCTTCATTATTCAACATAATTATCCTTCGGACATGTGTGCTCAAAAAAAGGATTATACTTAAAATAGTAATTAGTTAAAGCGAGTAATGATTATGACGCGCTTTTTTCTGCTCTTTGTTATTTTTATGTTTTTTTCAGCGTATCAGTTAGCCTATGCTGAACAAAAGATTGGACAAGTGGTGTGGGTCCAGGGTTCAGTGCAATCTTCTTCAAGTAGCGGGACTCCTCATGCGTTACAACGCAGATCAGCTATCTATGAGCATGATACGATAACGACCGGCGCTTCTGGCAGTGGCGAAATCGTATTTACGGACAATAGTATTGTGACATTACGCGCAGACACCACTTTTAAAGTGGATCAATATAAATTTAATCCAAACACACCTAATGATAATAAGTATGTTGCGAGCGTCGCCAAAGGGGGATTTCGCACCATCACCGGATTAATTTCTAAAGCACATCCTGATAATTATCAAGTTAACACACCTGTTGCAACAATCGGTGTACGTGGTACGGATTATTCTCTTTTTTACTCAGTAAGCTCGGGACTTCAGGTTAAGTTGAGTCAAGGCAGAATTTCATTAGTGAATCCGGCAGGCAGAGTCGATCTTGATGTAGGACAAAAGAAAGTTTTTGCAACGATAAGAGATATTAAAACTCGGCCGGTTATAACAAATAAACCCTCTGCTGTTTTTAAAACCCAACCTGCAATAACGCCAGCGGCTATCTCATCAAACGGTGTAGTAACGCAACCTGTGACAACTGCGCCAGTCGGTAAAGTGATACAGGTTGGACCGACGAAGCCGGTGTCGGGGTTTTGTATTCAGTAACCGTTCACCCTGAGGAGGCGCGCAGCGCCGTCTCGAAGGGTCACTTCGAAGCATGCGTATAAATCCCATCCCAATCTTTCGGCGGTGGATTTTTTTCGAATTCTTCAATGCGGTACAAATATAACGAATATAATGTAACAGCGGGACGAGCCTTATGTAATTCACTCAAAATAATATGCGCTTTTTCCCATTCCTGATTAAAATAATGCTGCAAAGCCGTATGATACAACTCAAGTTCTTTTGCTAATTCAGGCGTTAATTCTTTTTTTCGTCCGAGGACTTCATAAATTTCAATACCATTTTTTTTGCCTTTAACACGAACACGGTCGACTTTGCGGAAAATAAAATTGGGTTGGTTAGCTTGAGTGTTTTCTGTCACGACTAACTTCACTCCATAAAATTTTGTCAAAGCTTCAATACGCGAAGCCAAGTTTACCGCATCCCCTAAAACCGTGTAATTGCGCCGGAATTTTGATCCCATGTCGCCGACGCTCATGATGCCAGAATTGATGCCAATACCAATCTCAATTTCAGCCCATTCTTTTTCTTTGAAAACGGGCTTCAGTTTTTCGACTGCAATTTGCATATCCAATGCCGCACTGATGGCATGTGCCGCGTGATTTTTATCAAAGAGAGGCGCCCCCCAAAAAGCCATAAGCAGATCGCCGACATACTTGTCGATGGTGCCTCGATGATTAAAAATAATTTCCGTCATCGGAGTAAAAAATGCATTTAAGAGATCTTTCAATTGTGCTGCAGCTAATGGTTCTGAGATGGTCGTAAAATTACGAATATCCGAAAATAACACCGTCATTTCGCGATCTTCGCCATAGAGGGTATATTCATCAGGATTTGATAACATTTTATCAATATGCGTTGCTGGAACATATTGACCAAACATTTCTTTTAATTGTTCGCGTTTTCGAGTTTCAAACAAATGTCCGTAAACAATGTTGATGATGGCAAGTGTGACCGAAAATAACATCGGAATCAAAATTGAAATAATAAGCCCGGTTTTGTTCCATAATAAATGATTAAAAAAAATAAGAATGATGGGTATACCAATAATGAAGGTCGCCAATAAACGCGGGCCAAGATAAGGAAAAAGAAAAATAAAAATCACACCAAAAAGAATTGTTAAAAACATTTCTGCGCCTAAAGCCCAGGCAGGCGTGTAGGAAAAATTATTAGTCAGTATGCCATCCGCAATCGTTGCTTGAATTTCAACACCCGGAAACACATTTTGAATTGCCGTCGCTCTCAAATCACCTTGGCCCGTGGCTGAGCTGCCAATAAAAATAATTTTTCCGCGTAAACCAGACTGCGGTACGTTGCTATGCAATACATCACTCGCAGAATAATAAGGAAAGGTAAAACTTTTTCCGCGAAATGGAATAATGACCTCTGCTTTTGCATCTGTGGGAATGACATCATCGCCTAATTTAACTGCTTCAACCCGCATTTCATGGCCATAATCACCCATCACCAAATGAATATTGCTTAACAAAAATAAGCGGACCGCTTCTAATGCGAGTGATGGGTAAAGCTTATTTTGATAACGAATGAGAATCGGGGCACGACGAATAATGCCATCTTCATCGGGAAAAACGTTTATAAAGCCAGCGCCTTTAGCCACTTCTTGTAGAACAGGAATATTGCCAATCATACCGGGTGCATCGATAAAATCGAGTTCTTTCTCTTGTGATGATGTGAGAGTCATGACAGGTGCACCTAAAATGCCAGATTCTTCATGGCGTGGAAGAAAACTAATTCCAAGCACTGAATCGACATTTTTTAAATTTTCCGCTAGTTTTTTATCATCATCAAAATAGGGAATGACTTTAGTGATTGAAGAAGCAATTTTTGGCGTAGTGAGTTTTTCTTCATTTAATTTTTCAAGTACGCTGTGTGCAATATTAGCTTGATTTTCGGGAAAAATAACATCAAATGCGATGACAACCGCACCATATTGTTGTAAATGATTTACCAGATCGGCAATTTTTGCGCGCGGCCAGGGCCAACGACCTTCTAACTTAAGACTTTTATCATCAATATCAACTATGGCAATCGAACTACTGATATTTTGTTTTTCCGAGAATAATTTGGTATGCAACTGCATATCATAAGCAAGATTTCGTAAGCGAGTAATAAAGCGACCAACTGATTCAATATGGGTGACTTGTAACCATATTGCGATCGCAAGCAGAATAAATCCTAAAATGAATGGTATGCGCTTACTCATGCATTTTCCCTTCCTAAACAATCATCTTATCGTAAGCGCAGTTCCTGTGGCAATCCAGTAAGTGATGTAGTTATAATGTTCGATAAAAAATAGCTGTGAGTCTTTTAAGGAAAACGAAAATAAATGCCAAAAAAGATAGGGAAAATTGCTATATTAATTGCCTTAGGATTATTGGCATCCGAATCCAGTTATGCACTCACAGGCCCAGAAAGCACAGCAGTAAAAAATGCATTACCAGGAAGCACTGAGCCTGCCGTTATTAGCAATACACTGTCCGCATCACAACGTGAGCCTGTAAATCCCCGTGCACTACCACCCGTCAAGACGCCGCAACAAGAACCGAGTTCACTAGGTCCGCAAGCGACGCAAATTAAATTTGTTTTAAAACAAATTGTGCTGGAAGGTAATCATGTTTATACCAATCAACAACTCGAAGCCATCTATAAAGATAAAATTGATACCGAAATTAGTGTGGCAGAATTACAAAATATAGTGCAGGACATTACGAATTATTATCGCAATAACGGTTATGTTTTATCACGTGCAATTTTACCGCCGCAGCATGTCGAGAACGGGATTGTGCGTGTCAAAATTATTGAAGGCTATATCAATAATGTGAACGTGATTGGTGTGCCAAAAGGCGCAAGAGAAATGATACAGGATTATGGAAAGCAAATTATAAAATCACGGCCTTTGAAATTAAGTGTGATGGAATATTATTTACGTTTGGCGAATGAAATTCCTGGTGTGGAAGTGAAAGCAGTATTGGAACCATCGAAAGATCAAGTGGGTGCTTCTGATTTGAATCTTTCCGCGGAAGCAAAAACACTCACAGGCTCTTTTTCTTACGATAATTATGGCACACGTTACATCGGTCCTAATCAAGATACGTTGAATGCTTCATTGAATTCTATTTTTATTTCAGGTGATGCGACGCGTTTGATTTATGCAACAACAACACGTCCAACCAATTTGAAATTTTATGATATTTCCTATGAATCGTATGTTAATTCGTATGGCACAACGGTGACGCTGGGGAAAAATAATTCGCTTACTGAACCGGGATTGGATCTCGCTATCATTGATATTAATGGTAGCTCATCAACGTATTATCTTTCGTTACAGCATCCTCTTTTACGCACGCGGACAAAAAATTTAACCTTGGATGCGGGCTTTAATTATCTGGATAGTCAGGTGTTATCCTTTAGCAGCCTTATCTACAATGATCATATCCGCTCTTTGAAGTTTGGCGGAAATTACGATTTTGCAGATAGTTATGGCGGTACGAATTCCATTGCTTTGCATGCAGAACAAGGTTTCAATATATTGGGTGCGTCAAATAATCCAAATTCCACGACGACTTCACGCTTTGGTGCGACAGGTGTTTACACACGTTTTATGGGACAAGCGGCAAGATTGCAACACATCTATAGCAAATTATCCGCTTTTCTTCTAGCCAATGGACAATATTCTTTTAATCCTTTGCTATCAGCGGAACAAGTAGGTTATGGCGGCAGTCAATTGGGACGTGGTTACGATCCGGCGGAAATTATCGGTGATCGTGGTGTTGGCGGATCTATAGAGTTACGTCTGGATTTTGCACCCGAATGGCATTATCTACAAACCATTGAACCTTACGTTTTTTATGATGCAGGCGAAATTTGGAATATAAAAAATGTGGTTGGCATTAAACAAAAACAAAGTCTCACCTCAACTGGGTTGGGAACGCGCTTTACTTTAGGTCCTTATATATTCGGCAACCTGATGCTTGCGCAGCCTTTAACAAAGAGTGTTGCTGCGGAAGAAGTCGTTGGCAGAGGAAGAAATTTGCGGGGCTTTTTTAGTTTGGTGGCTAGTGTTTAGGGGAACAGATGTCATCCTGAGCGTCAGCGAAGGATCGCCTTATTATAATTTAGCGATCCTTCGC
>CAYRUP010000109.1:0-6322 GCA_964427485.1 uncultured Coxiellaceae bacterium
TTTAAAAACAAAGATGTGTGTGCAGGGTAGCCAGCAGGGGAAGGCTTTCTAAGCAATTATCTGTGACTGCTCTATAAACCCAAAACGTTTCACTGTCTGATCGAGTTCTTGCAAACACACCAACAGGTTTTCTAATTTATTTAATGGCCACATATTCGGACCATCGGATGGTGCGTGATCGGGATCAGGATGTGTTTCCATGAAAATTCCAGCGACACCTGCTGCGATTGCTGCACGGGCAAGAACAGGAACAAACTCGCGTTGTCCACCAGTTTTTTCGCCCAAACCACCGGGCAATTGCACAGAATGAGTCGCATCGAAAACAACGGGACAACCCGTTTGGCGCATGACCGCGAGGGAACGCATGTCTGACACTAAATTGTTGTAACCAAAACTCGCACCACGCTCGCATACCAAAATCTTTTTGTTGCCAGTACGCTGCGCTTTATCCACAACATGTTTCATATCCCAGGGAGAAAGAAACTGGCCTTTTTTAATATTGACAGGTAATTCCTGACGCGCGACACGTTCAATGAAATTCGTTTGACGACATAAAAACGCGGGCGTTTGTAACATATCAACGACATCGGCTACTTCTTCCACCGGTGTATCTTCATGGACATCCGTTGTAACAGGAATATTTAATGATTTTTTTACTTGACTTAAAATCCGCAAACCTTCTTCCATGCCAGGACCGCGATAGCTTTTTGCAGAGGAACGATTTGCTTTGTCAAAAGAAGATTTGTAAATAAAAGGAATGCCCAGACGTTTCGTTAATTCTTTTAATTCACCGGCCGTGTCCAACGCAAATTGTTCGCCTTCAATGACACAAGGACCCGCGATCAGAAAAAAAGGTTTATCTAAACCGATTTCAAAATCACATATCTGCATTGCATTTCTCCTGATATGTTTTGGTCGCTTGAATAAATCCAGTAAACAAAGGATGTCCATCGCGCGGTGATGAAGTAAATTCCGGATGAAATTGACAACCGATAAACCAAGGATGATCTGGCAATTCAATCATTTCAACGAGATTACCTTGATCCGAACGTCCAGAGACTTTTAAGCCTGCCGCCTCAATTTGTGCTAATAATGTATTGTTGACTTCATAGCGATGACGATGACGTTCCACAATCGTATCACTGCCATACACTTTGCGTGCGAGGGAATCTTTGGTTAATTGGCAAGCTTGACCACCTAAACGCATCGTGCCGCCTTTGTCGGATTTTTCCGAACGCACTTCAACGTTACCGGATTGATCCACCCACTCTGTCACGAGCGCAATCACCGGATAAGGTGTTTCAGGATCAAACTCCGTACTATTTGCATTGACCATGCCTGCTTTATCACGCGCAAATTCAATCATGGCAATTTGCATTCCCAAACAAATACCCAGATAAGGTACTTTGTTTTCACGTGCAAAACGCACCGCTGCGATTTTACCTTCTACACCACGCGAACCAAAACCACCCGGCACAATGATGCCATCTATTTTTTTCAAGATAGCAATACCCTGACGTTCAATATCTTCCGCATGGATATATTTAATGTTGACGCGTGTTCTGGTTTGAATGCCCGCATGTAATAACGCTTCAATCAGTGATTTGTAAGATTCGGTCAAATCCATATATTTACCGACCATGGCAATGGTCACATCACCGGTTGGATTACGGTAAGCATCGACGACTTGTTCCCATTCCTTCAGGTTAGCGGTTTTCGCTTTAATTCCTAGCATTTCAACAACGATTTCATCTAATTCTTGATGATGCAATTCCAAAGGAATTTGATAGACAAAATCAACGTCTTGTAAAGGAATGACCGCACGCTTTTCAACGTTGGTGAATAAGGCGATTTTTGAGCGCGCATTATCCGACAAAGGTCGATCGCAACGACATAACAAAATATCCGGTTGAATACCAATAGAACGTAATTCTTTAACGGAATGTTGGGTGGGTTTTGTTTTGATTTCACCCGCGGTTTTTATATAAGGGACTAGCGTCAAATGAATAAATAAGGCGGCATGCCGACCGACTTCGACCCGCATTTGGCGAATGGCTTCAAGAAAAGGTAGAGACTCAATGTCACCGACTGTCCCGCCAATTTCGACGAGCGCCACATCCACACCTTCTGCCGCTTTTCGAATGCAACGTTTGATCTCGTCGGTAATATGCGGGATAACTTGCACCGTTCCACCTAAATAGTCACCGCGCCGTTCATTACGCAATACATTGGCGTACACTCGACCACTGGTGAAATTGTTGGCTTTGCTGGTTTTAATACGCACATAACGTTCGTAATGTCCCAAATCAAGATCGGTTTCACCGCCATCTTCCGTCACAAAAACTTCACCGTGTTGGGAAGGATTCATCGTACCGGGATCAACGTTAATGTAGGGATCCAGTTTTAAGAGGGTGACTTTAAGCCCGCGTGCTTCAAGGATTGCGCCTAATGAGGCGGAAGCAATGCCTTTTCCTAATGAGGAAACCACACCGCCGGTGATAAAAATATATCGAGTCATGGCTATTCTTTGCGTCGTCAATTTCATTATTTTCGCGACTGTAACAAAATCAGCTCTCGGCTGCAATTAATTCTTCCGAAGACTTCAGTTGACTGAAGAAACAGCTGCATTTAATCTGTATAACATCAAAATGGACAATTAACCTAAGGAGAGATGTTATGATGCTGAAAGTTTTTATCGTTCTGGTTGTTTTAGCTGCTTTAGCAGCAGGACTCACGACTATTTTATGGCATGAACAAGTTGTACGTGTTGTTATGTTTCGTGATTTCTTTGATGTTTCTTTACCCATCTTGGCATTTGGTGCATTGATTAAATATTTATGTTCGTGTTCTTGTGGGAATTGTTGTAATAAAGGGTAGTTTGATACCCTCATCCCCAGCCCTTCTCCCAGCAAGCTGGGAGAAGGGAGAATTTAAGACTCCCTTCTCCCAACGCAGTTGGGAGAAGGGTCGGGGATGAGGGTACAAGCTATCCCCTCCTCACCCTCCCGCGCCAAAAACTCATCCGCCACAGCCCACCCAACGACAGCCGCTATTCTTCCATCCACTTCCAACAATGGCACTCGATCACGTTGCCAAGGCGGAATCCCCCACATTTGAAATAATTTTTTTAACTCATGACGATGCCTTCGCCCTGGCAGCTGAAACATTTCCCCACCCTGACGAAAACGCACCGTCACTTTTTTAATATCCGCCCTCATTCCCATGCCTTTGCAGGGCCTTGCGCTTAATTCACCTAGCAAAGGAATCGCAAGCGGTTCATTCAAATCCCATTGCATTATTTGCGTTGCATCATGCAAAGTTAAGCAAGGCGAGAGAAACAAATCATCTCGATAACGCCGCAACTCCACACCTCGCCACGAGACATGCGGCATTTTGTCATTGCGTGCCAGCAAAAGATCGCGAAGAATATTCTGCATTTTTACGAAAGAAGGTAATGGATAATTCGCTTGTAAAATCCACGCGCGTAGCACATGGCTCTGATTGTTTTGATCTAACTGTAATAATTTTTTAATGGATAATGTCTGCGGAAAATGACCGCGAAGCTCTTCGACATTTTGCTCAGTTAGGCGTTCGATCATCTGCTGCGCCTCTGCACAATGCAAAGCGCTACGCGCTAATGTGCGAGTTACCGTAGGCCAACGCTCAGTTAAAATTGGCAGGATTTGATGGCGTAAAAAATTTCGTGTGTAATGCGTACTTTGATTCGATGCATCTTCAACCCACTGCAATTCCTGTTTTTTTGCGTAACATTCCAAATCGGCGCGCGTAAAATCCAATAAAGGTCGTGCATGCCAACCCGCTGCAAAGGATTTTATTTTTGGCATAGCAGCCAATCCCTTAGGACCCGCACCGCGTAAAAGCTGCAATAATATCGTTTCTGCTTGATCATTTTGATGATGAGCCGTCAGCAAAACATCGCCTGGCAACATCAGCTCAGATAAGATTTGATAACGAAATTGTCGTAAAGTATCTTCTGGGCTGGATGAAGTATCGATTTTTCCCAAAGACCTCTGTACCAAATCAATATTTAACGCCTGACAAACCGACGCGCAATGCATTGCCCAATTTGCAGCATCCGGATTTATGCCATGATTGATATACACTGCGCGTAGTTTTAGTGGATAAACTACACGCAATTTGGCAAAAAGATGGAGTAACACATGCGAATCAAGACCGCCACTATAAGCGATCCAATACGTGCCAGAAACACCTTTAGCACGCACAAAATCATTGATCGCGTTAACTAACGAGTCCATACGACATTAACCGTTGATAACGCCTATCAAGCAATTGTGCGGTTGAATAACCTTGTAGTTCGGCCAATTGATCCGCTAATGTTTCTTTGAGTGTGGCTGCCATCATTGCGTAATCTCGATGCGCGCCACCCAAAGGTTCTTGAATAATTTTATCGACCAAACCTAATTGCAGATTTTTTTCGGCAGAAACACCCATGGCTTCTGCTGCCTGTGCTGCTTTATCCGCGCTTTTCCATAAAATAGAAGCGCAGCCTTCCGGCGAAATCACGGAATAAATGGAATATTGCAGCATAGTGACACGATCACCGACGCCAATTGCCAATGCACCACCCGACCCTCCTTCGCCAATAACGGTACACATGATGGGGGTTTTCAAACGTGCCATCACAAATAAATTTCGCGCAATCGCTTCACTTTGATTACGCTCTTCGGCACCAATGCCAGGATAGGCACCCGGCGTATCGATAAAAGTCATAATCGGTAGTTTAAATTTTTCTGCCATTTGCATCATGCGCAATGCTTTACGATAATCTTCAGGATTAGGCATACCAAAGTTACGTTCAATTTTTTCCTGCGTTTTACGGCCTTTTTCATGGCCAATCACCATCACCGGTTGACCTTCAAAACGGGCAATACCGGAGACAATGGAAGGACCTTTGGATAAAACGCGATCGCCTTGCAATTCATCAAAATCCGTAAAAATCCGTTCGATATAATCCAGCGTATGGGGCCGCAATGGATGCCGCGCTAATTGAGTTATTTGCCAAATAGAAAGCCGTGAGAATACGTCTTTGGTCAATTGCCGGCTTTTGGCTTCCAGGCGGGTGATTTCATCCGTGATATTCACATCGGTATCTTTACCCACCATACGTAATTCTTGAATTTTTGCCTCAAGTTCAGCAATGGGTTGTTCAAAATCAAGAAAGTTTAAGTTCATAGTATTTTCCACTTTATTCATCGCAAATCGTGGCACAATCATATCCGATCTTAGGGTAATATGCCTAAAAATTTTATATCATAAAGACCTGCAAAATTAACTGAGATACAGTAAAGTAGGATAGCCCAATGCCAGTGAATACCTTCGGCTGCGGGTATGAAAGAAAAATTATATTACTAATCAAGGTCATCCATGAACCCAGGATTTATTCATTTACGCATTCACACGGAATATTCGCTGAGCGATGGCTTGGTGCAAATCCAGTCATTGATCGATAAAGCGGTAAGTGATCGTATGCCCGCTGTGGCCATCACTGATCAAAGTAATTTATTCGCCACGATTAAGTTTTACAAAGCCGCATTAAGCGCCGGTATCAAACCCATCATTGGGACCGATATTTGGCTGGAAAATAAAAAACAACCGACAGAACCTTACCGTTTGACTTTGCTCTGTCAAAATGATCAAGGTTATAAAAATTTACTTGAATTAATTTCCAAAAGTTTTCTTGAGGGACAGGCGCATAATAAAGCCATTATTCAACGCGAATGGTTAGCCATGTATTCCAATGGGTTACTGGTTTTATCTGGCGCAAAGGAGGGTGATCTTGGGCAAGCCCTTTTAGCAGACGATAAAAAACAAGCAGCCGAACTCATTGCATTTTGGACCGCATTATTTCCCAATCGTTATTATTTGGAATTGCGCCGCACGGGACAAACGCAAGATGAACCATATATTCATGCAGCATTGGCTTTAGCAGAACACCATGGAATTCCCGTGGTTGCAACCAATGATGTGCGTTTTATCGAGCGTGACGATTTTGACGCGCATGAAGCACGCGTTTGTATTCACAACGGTCATATATTGGCTGATCCACGCAGGCCGAAAATATACACTGAGCAACAATATTTTCGTGATCAAAAAGAAATGCTGGAATTATTTAAAGATATTCCAACAGCCTTACAAAACACGGTCGAAATTGCTAAACGTTGTAATGTCACTCTTCTCTTGGGAAAAAATTTTTTACCACGTTGTTCTGTGCCCACTGGATTCACAACAGAAAGTTATTTAGTCGATGTAGCAAAACAAGGTTTGGAACAACGCTTAAAAA